>NZ_JAMBPS010000075.1:0-26412 GCF_024206515.1 Paraburkholderia sp. CNPSo 3281
GGCGAGGGGAGGCGGGCGGGGAAAAATTGCGCGCGGGAAGGTTCGCACGCGGCTCGGCTAACGAAGAAGCCCGCAAAAAGCGGGCTTCTTCTCATTCAGACGCGGCAGCGCGATCAATGCGCCCCAATCACGTTCACCACCTTCACGTTGCGCGTATCCGGCACCTCGGCATACGACAGCACCTTGAGCTGCGGCAGGCTGCGGCGCAGGAAGCGTGACAGCATGGGCCGCAGCGCATGCTGCACGAGCATCACCGGCGCGAGACCCAGCGCCTGCTGACGCCCCATCGCCTGCTCCGTCTGCGTGAGCAGCGTATGCGCGAGCCCCGGTTCGAGGCCGGGGTTCGGGCCCGAGGTGAGCGTCTGCGACAGCACGCGCTCGAGGTTCGCGTCGAGGCCCATCACCTGCATGTCGGCGTTACCGGGGAACCATTGCTGCGTGATCGCGCGGCCGAGCGCGATGCGCACCGCCGCGGTCAGATCGTGTGCGTCGGTGATGCGCGGCGTGTGCTCCGCGAGCGATTCCATGATCGTGCGCATGTCGCGGATCGGCACGCCTTCTTCCAGCAGGTTCTGCAGCACCTTCTGCAGCGTCGTGACAGGCAGCACCTTCGGCACGAGGTCGTCCACGAGCGAAGGCGTGTCCTTCTGCACGCGCTCGAGCAGCGCCTGCACTTCGCGGCGCCCGAGCAGCTCGGCCGCGTGCATGACGACGAGGTGATTCAGGTGCGTCGCCACCACCGTGCTCGAATCGACCACCGTGTAGCCGAACACCTGCGCCTGCTCGCGCACGTTCGAATCGATCCACACGGCGGGCAGGCCGAACGCCGGGTCCGTGGTCGGCGTGCCGGGCAGCACCGCGCTCACCTGGCCCGGGTTGATCGCGAGCCACTGTCCCGGGTAGGCCTCGCCCGTGCCCACTTCCACGCCCTTCAACGCAATGCGGTAGGCGTTCGGGCGCAGCTCCAGGTTGTCACGAATATGGATGACGGGTGGCAAGAAGCCGATTTCCTGGGCGAACTTCTTGCGGATGCTCTTGATGCGCTTGAGCAGCTCGCCGTCGGTATTCTTGTCGACGAGCGGAATGATGCGGTAGCCCAC
Source organism: Paraburkholderia sp. CNPSo 3281 (assembly GCF_024206515.1). Classification (NCBI taxonomy): domain Bacteria; kingdom Pseudomonadati; phylum Pseudomonadota; class Betaproteobacteria; order Burkholderiales; family Burkholderiaceae; genus Paraburkholderia; species Paraburkholderia sp. CNPSo 3281. The sequence continues at coordinate 1,101 of NZ_JAMBPS010000075.1, forward strand.
TTCGAGGCCGAGCGTGTCGATGAGCGCGACGTCGTCCCAGGTCGCCTCGGTGTTTTCGACGGGCGTAAGCGCGGCGGGCGCGGCGTCCGCGATCACGGCGCTCGCCTTCTTCGCCTCGGCGTTCTTCTTCAACGTGCGGCCAAGCTGGATCGAGCCGCCGCCGAGCAGCAGAAACGCAAAGTGCGGCATGCCCGGAATCACGCCCATCATGACGATGATCGTGCCCGTGATCATGAGCACGCGCGGGTTCGTGAAGAGCTGGCCGGTCAGCTGCGTGCCGATGTCTTCGTTGGTCGCCACGCGCGAGACGATCACGCCGGCCGCCGTCGAGATGACGAGCGACGGAATCTGCGCGACGAGGCCGTCGCCGATGGTGAGCAGCGTGTAGGTCTCGCCCGCCGAGGCGAGCGGCATGCCGTGCTGCACGACACCCACGATCAGGCCGCCCACGATGTTGATTACCATGATCAGCAGGCCGGCGATGGCGTCGCCCCGCACGAACTTGCTCGCACCGTCCATCGAGCCGTAGAACTCGGCTTCCTGGGCAATCTCGGTGCGGCGCTTGCGGGCCGCGTCTTCGTTGATGAGGCCCGCGTTCAGGTCGGCGTCGATCGCCATTTGCTTGCCGGGCATCGCGTCGAGCGTGAAGCGCGCGGAGACTTCGGCGATACGGCCCGCGCCCTTCGTGATCACCATGAAGTTGATGACCATGAGGATCACGAACACCACGATACCCACGGCGAAGTTGCCGCCCACGAGGAAGTGGCCGAACGACTCGATCACCTGGCCCGCGGCGCCCGGGCCGGTATGGCCTTCGAGCAGCACGATACGCGTGGAGGCCACGTTCAGCGAGAGCCGCAAGAGCGTGGAGAACAGCAGCACGCTCGGGAACGCCGCGAAGTCGAGCGGCTTCATGGTGTACATGCTGACGAGCAGCACCATCACCGAAAGCGCGATGTTGAAGGTGAACAGCAGATCCAGCAGGAACGGCGGCAACGGCAGGATCATCATGCCGAGGATCATGCAGATCAGGATCGGTCCCGCCAGCGCGCGCAGATTCGTGCTTTGCAGCATCTCCGGGCGCCGCGCGAGGAAACCGGTGCGGGCGTTCATTCTGTTGCTCCTTCAGTGCCGTCGCGCGCCGGATTTGTATCGGCGCGGCCAGCGGTGTTCGATGCGTTGTTTGCGTTCGCCGCGTTCGTGGAATTTGCCGCGTTCGCGCGACTGGCAGCCTCGGCGGCCGCGCGCTCCTCGGGCGTGAGGGCTTCGTCGGCTTCGCTGCCTTCGTCTTCGTCGCTCATCGCGCCCTTGTCCAATTCGGGTGGCACGTCGAGGTCGGTCGGCTCCATCGGCACGTCGCCGCCATGTTCGCGAAAGCGCTTGAGCTGATAGACCCACGCGAGCACCTGCGCGACCGCGCCGTAGAGCGGTCCCGGAATTTCGCGGTTGAGGTCGACGTTGTAATAGAGCGCGCGGGCGAGCGGCGGCGCTTCGAGCAGCGGCACGTTGTTCTCGGCCGCGATCTCGCGGATGCGCGCGGCCACGAGGTTCACGCCCTTCGCGACGACTTTCGGCGCACGCATCTCGCCATCGGCGTACTTGAGCGCGACGGCGAAGTGCGTCGGGTTGGTCACGACCACGTCGGCCTTGGGCACCTGGGTCATCATGCGGCGGCGGGCGGCGGCGCGCTGCTGCTGGCGAATGCGCCCCTTCACGTGCGGGTCGCCCTCGTTTTCGCGGTGCTCGCGCTTCACCTCTTCCTTGGTCATGCGCAGCCGGCGGTGATATGAAAAGACCTGGTAAGGCGCGTCAATTGCTGCGACGAAGAACATGCCCGCGACCGTTATGCCGCAGCACACCGCGATCAGATGCATCCCGTCGGCGAAAGCGCTCGGGGCGGGCTGCATCGCGAGCCCGAGGATTTCGTCGCGATGGTTCCACAGCGCTGAGCCGCCGATCAGCCCGACCACGGCCGTCTTCACCGCCGACATGCCGAGCTGGATCAACCCGTTCACGGAAAAGAGGCGGCCAATGCCCGTGATCGGGTTCAGACGTTCGAATTTCGGCTCTAGCAGCTTCGTCGATATCAGCCAGCCGCCGAGCGCCATGGGCGCGACGAGTGCCGCGACGCCCGTGAGTGCGAGCACCGGTATGACCGCGAGAAACCCCTCGCGCGCGGAAAGTCCCGCGCCGATCAGCATACGCCGCGTCTCGAACGCGTCGGCATGGCCGAACGTGAACGCCGAGCGCAACATGGCCTGCAGATGCGCGCCGATCGTCCCCGAAAGCATCCACGAGCCAAAGAAGCCCGCCGAGAGCAACGCGAACGTGGAAAGCTCCCGGGAACGCGGAACCTGCCCCTCCTCCCGCGCCTTTTCGAGGCGCTTGGGAGTGGCGGATTCGGTTTTCTCGAGGTCGCTGTCCTCAGCCACGCATGCTCCGGTCGCGGGCACGCGCCGCTCGTCGCGGCTGCGCGGCTGGCGCGCGCCCTTTTTCAGTGACAGCGATTATTGCCGCCGGAGCCAAGCAGCGATTGACGGAGTAGGACGGGGAAATCAGGGTATTTCGGCCGATGGAACCGGGGCGGCATCATCGGCGAACGCCGGCGCGCGATGCGCCACGCGCTCGCGGGCCGCAAACTTCACGGCAAACGCCCCCGGAGCGCCTGCAATTTCAGAACGCGACGTAGGGCGCCTTGCCCCCGGACGCGCTCATGTCCATGCCGTAGTAGACGTAGCGGCCGTAGAAGAACGACAACCCCAGGTCGAGCGCCGCCGCCGAGCCGAACTGCCCTGCCAGGTTGTTGGCCGCATAGTTCGCGCCGCTGCCGAGCAATGCGTTCCCGTTCGCGACATTGAAGGTCGCCGTGCCGGTCGTTGCGCTGTTATTGGAAACGAGCGCCGCGCTGAAGGACTGCGTCGACGTTGGGCAGTAGAACGTGCCGAGATTGCCGCCGCATTGCGGCAGGGCGCTGTCGACGAAGAAGATCGCATTCGAACCCGAATCGAGGAAGGTCTGGAGCGTGCGACCGTTGAACGTGGAGCTGAGCCTGCCCCACGAATCCGTGTTGAAGCTTTGCGAGGCCGTCATCGCGTTGTTCGACTGCGTGCCGATGCCGAACACGAGCGTGCCCGTCGCGCTGGGCGCGCCGCTATCGGACACGGGCGCCATCTCGAGGATCACGCCGTTGCCGTCCGTGCCGAATTTGGGCACGGGGTTGGCCACCAGCTGGGTTTGCGTGACCGTTGCGGCGGCGCAGTTCGTGTTGCCAGGGCAGGAGTAGTAAGTGCCGATGTTGTCATAAGGCGCAACGCCGATACCGAGAATCCCGTTCGCACCAAGGTCCTGCACCGTGTTCTGCGCGTTGCCAAAGCCCGAGCACGCCGTCGGCACCGAGCCCAGGTCGCCGATCACCTGGATCGGAATATTGGAGGCCGTCTCGCCGCCGATCTTGACGTCGGCAGGACGCACGGTGCCCCACGTGTAACCGTCGGCGAAGGCCGTGCATTCGGCGAGCGTGCCGCCGTTGGCCGTGGCGGTGGGCAGCGAGCCCAGCAGGTTCGGCAGCGCCGACGCGAGCAGGCGCAGCCCGAACGAGGCCGTATCCACCTGAACGTTGTCGACGGTCTCGCAGGTGCTCGTGCCGGCGACGCAGATCGTCACGCTGACGGTGGGAATGTTGGGCAACGTGCCGGTCAATCCGCGGTTCACGACGACGCCCACGGTGTTCGCGGCGGTAGCCGCAGTGGGTTGCTGTGTGGGACTGGAAACCGCTGAGCCGCTGCCGCCATTGCTGCCGCTCGAGCTGCTGCTACTGCTACCGCTGCTGCCGCCCCCGCCTCCGCAGGCGGCGACGAGCGAAACCAGGGCAACGAGCGCGACGCCCGAAAGGAACCGGAAAGGGCGCAGCCACAAGCTGCGCGAATGGCGTGAAGTCAGCACGTTCGGCCTCCGCTCGTCACTGGATATCGGAGGCGCTGACGCCCGCAGGCAGCGCCTGCGGCAGCCACGCCTGCCCGGAGAAGGCGCCCATGTGGCCGCCCGAATGCACGACGACGTTCGAATTTTCGACCACGCCCGGCCCGCGCACGCGACCGGCGGCGTGGCTCGCCTTCACGCCGGCCGTGTATTGGGGAAAGTAGCTGCCCAGCAGCGTGGCGAGATTGGGCATCTGCGTGCCGTCCCAGGCCACGCCGAATACGGTGCCGGCCTGCGTGAGGTACTCGCGCACGACGGTGCCGTTGGCCAGCGTGGTCTGCTGAACGGTGTAGGCGGGAGTCGAGGAAGCGCCAGAAGCCGCGCCTTGTACCGCTGCGCGCGCAACGGCCGAGGCGTTGCCGGCCGCGGCTGCCGCCGAAGCGGCGCTCAGGGTGCTGACGCTCGCGCCCGCCGGCGTGGACATGGGCGCGCCGCCGAGCGCCGCGTGAGCCGCAGGCGCCGCGAGCAGCGCGCAAAGCAGTGAACCAAGGAGCACCGCGCCGGGTGCGCAGCCGGATGCGGCGCGGCGTGCGAACGAGCGCGCCGCCTTGCCACAGAACGATGGGTATGGATACAAGGCGTCCCTCCCTCTTGCGATGGCGCGTTGCACCATACGCTGTCGGGGCCGCGCAGGAACGTTGCGGCGGGACACAGCAGGACGGGCAACGGCTGGCTATGCTTCGTGCCCCACCGCGACGCTCGCCGCGATGGGGCACGAAGGCATGAGCACTAGTATGCCCGCCTTGGACTACATGCGGCAGCTAACCGAACGGTTAGCTGCATGTTAAGGGTCAGAACCCGAGACTTGCGAGCAGATCGTCGACCTGCGCCTGGTCCTGCACGACGTCGGTCTTGCCTTCCGGATTGATCTGCGGCCCGTTGAGCAGGCCTTCGGGACTGCCCGTGCTGCTCTGGGTCTCCGCGAGCGCCGCCGCCGTTGCCGCGAACTGCTCACGCCGCTCCGGCGCGATGTTCTCGACCAGCACGGTGAGCAACTGCTGCTCGATCAGATAGACCACGTCCATGATCTTCTTGATCACCTGGCCCGTCAGGTCCTGGAAGTCCTGAGCGAGCATGATCTCGAGCAACTGCTGGTTGGTCGCCGCGGTGGCTTGCGGCACGCCATCCACAAAGGCGCGCGTGTCGTCCATCAGCTGGCGCACTTCCTCGCGGCCGATCGGCGCGTCGTACCAGGTCGCCCAGCGGCTCGTCAGTTCCTTCGCGTCGCGTTCGAGCGTTTCCTGCAGCGGCTTGGCGATGTCGATCGCGGTCAGCACGCGCTCGGCGGCCCGCTCGGTCATGTTCGCGACATAGCGCAGCCGGTCGCGCGCGTCGGGAACCGCCTCGGCGGCGCGCTCCACATGCTTGTCGAGGCCGAGTTCGCGCATCGAGTCGCGCAGGCTGCGCGTCAGATGTCCGATGCGGGCGAGGATGCGGTCCGTCGCCAGTTCGCCGGCCTCGCCCGCGGCGGGCGGCGCGAAGTCGAACTCGGGAGGCTGCGGGAGCGGCTCGACGCCCTCGCCTTCCGGCCACTCACCGCAATGAGCGCCGGACTGCTCACTGATGGGCTCGTTCACGTCAGCTCCCCGTCTTGGCCATCTTCTCGAGAATCTTGTTGAGCTTCTCGTCGAGCGTGGCAGCCGTGAACGGCTTCACCACATAGCCGCTCGCGCCAGCCTGCGCCGCGGCGATGATGTTCTCCTTCTTCGACTCGGCCGTCACCATCAGCACTGGCAGATGCGTCAGGTTCGCGTCGGCGCGGATCTCCTTGAGCATGGCGAGACCGTCGAGGTTCGGCATGTTCCAGTCGGAGATCACGAACTCGTAGCTGCCGCCGCGCAGGCGGGCAAGGCCCGCTGCACCGTCTTCGGCTTCGTCGACGTTCGAGTAGCCCAGTTCCTTGAGCAGGTTGCGGACAATCCGGCGCATCGTCGGAAAATCGTCCACCACCAGAATCTTCATTCCCTTATCCATCACGTTCCATTCCTCCAGGCGAAAACCCGGGCAATTATCCAGAGAAGCGCACGGCCTATCCAGATAAATTAATCGCGAGCGATCGTGCAAGCGTTTGCGGCCCGCATGATCTCTCTATATCGGCAATTTATTAGACGCGCTGAACCCGGTCGCCCATCGAGGCGAGTCGGGTCATCACGCGCCGGCTCATGTCTGAGAGCGAGGCGATCTCGTCGGCGCCGCCCATGGCAATGGCTTCGCGCGGCATGCCGAACACGATGCAGCTCGCCTCGTCCTGCGCGAGCGTGTACGCACCGGCCTGGCGCATTTCGAGCAGCCCGGCTGCGCCGTCGCGGCCCATGCCCGTGAGAATCACGCCGATGGCGTTCTTGCCCGCGTGCAGCGCCGCCGAACGAAACAGCACATCGACCGACGGACGGTGCCGGTTGACCGGCGGGTCGTCGGACAGATGCGCGATGTAGTTGGCGCCACTGCGTGCGAGCAAGAGGTGTGCGTGGCCCGGCGCGATGTAGGCGTGGCCGGGCAGTACACGTTCGCCGTGCTCCGCTTCCTTGACGGTGATGCGGCACAGCCCGTTCAGGCGCTGTGCGAACGACTTCGTGAAACCGGGCGGCATGTGTTGCGCGATCAGCACCGCGGGCGCGTCGGGCGGCAGCGGCTGCAGCACCTCGCGGATCGCCTCGGTGCCGCCCGTCGACGCGCCGACGATCACGAGCTTCTCGGTCGAGACGAGCGGGTTGTTGATCATCGGCGCCGGGCTCGCGGCGAGCGCAGCGGCGTGGCCGTGCGCGTGCGCTGCCGCGCCGGCGGGCGCAGCAGACGGAGCATGGTGCGCACGCACGCGGGCGCGGGCGGCGGCGCGCACCTTGTCGGCGAGCTTTTCCGAATATTCGAGCATGCCGTCGCGAATGCCGACCTTCGGCTTCGTCACGAAGTCGACGGCGCCCAGTTCCAGCGCGCGCAGCGTGATTTCGTTGCCGCGCTCGGTGAGCGACGACACCATCACGACCGGCATGGGCCGCAGGCGCATCAACTTCTCGAGGAAGTCGAGGCCGTCCATGCGCGGCATTTCCACGTCGAGCGTGAGCACGTCGGGGTTGTGCTGCTTGATCAGCTCGCGCGCGACGAGCGGATCCGGCGCGGTGGCGACGACCGTCATATCGGGCTGACTGTTGATGATTTCCGTCATCAGACTGCGAATCAGCGCCGAATCGTCGACGCAGAGTACCTTGATTTTTTGCACAGCGTTCACGCCTCCTCTACTGTCCTGGCGTTGTCTTGACCGGATGCGCGCAGCGCGGACGACACGCTCGAGCCGAACAGCTCAATGCGAGGGCGCGCGCCCTGCGGCTGGGATTGGGAAATCTGGGGCGTATGAGCTGCCGCATTGGCCGCCGCGTTCGCCGCCGCATTTGCAACATGAGCCGGCGCCGTGGCGCCCGGACCCGCGCGCCCGGCGCCGCCGACGCCGAACAGCTCGACGCGCGCCCGCGCCCGCGCGAGCCGTTCGGCGCGCGCTTCGGGGGTTTGCGCGGCGAGCTGCCGCTCGCGCTCGGCCACGCTCGTGTCCTGCGAGAGACGCAGCTTCTTGACCATCACCTGGCCCGTGCGCGGCAGGAACGCCACCTTGCGCGGATGCGAGCCTTGCAGGTCCTCGGCCACGATGCGGATGTTCTCGGTCGCGAGATAACGACGCACGAACACGGCATTGCGGTCGCCGATGTTCATCGTCGTCATGCCCGCGAGCACCGCCGCGCCGCCGAACACCTTGGCCTCGAAGCGCTCACGCCGGCCACCCGCCTTGATCAGCTCGTTGATGAGCACTTCCATCGCGTAGGCGCCGTAGCGCATCGCGTCGGAGGCGCCGGTGAGCGCGTGGGCGGAGTCCGCGCCGTCGTCGGGGAGCATGAAGTGGTTCATGCCGCCGATGCCGGCGGTGCGATCCTGAATGCAGGCCGCGACGCACGAGCCGAGCACGGTGACGAGCACCATGTCCTCGCCCGTCGTGTAGAACTCGTTGGGCAGCAGCTTCACGCCGGGGCGCTGGAAATGCGTATCGAAATAGCGGTTCGTCGCGATCGGGAGGCTGGCGCTCATGCGGGCACTCCGATTGCGTCGTTCGCGCGGCGCGGCGCGGCACTGGCCGCGGCGCCGCGCGTGAGTTCGTACACCGTCTGGCCGCGCAGACGGAACGCCTGCGTGACGTAGGTGAAATTCTCCGAATGGCCCGCGAACAGCAGGCCGTCCGGCTTCATGAGCGGCTCGAAGCGCGTGAGGACCTGCGCCTGGGTCGGCTTGTCGAAATAGATCATCACGTTGCGGCAGAAGATCGCGTCGAACGTCGTGCGCAAACCATAGTCCGCGTCGGTGAGATTGAGCTGCTCGAACTTGATCATCGCGCGCAGCTCCGGGCGCACCTTCACGAGCCCCGAGTGCGAGCCGGTGCCCTTGAAGAAGAAGCGCTTCAGACGCTCCGGCGACAGGTGCTTGACCTGGTCGAACGAGTAGACGCCCGCGTCGGCCTTGGCGAGCACCTGGGTGTCGAGGTCGGTGGCGAGCACGCGCGCCTCGCGCGCGGCGCGGTCTCCAAGCGCTTCGACGAGCGTCATCGCGATCGAGTACGGCTCTTCACCGGTGGAAGCCGCCGAACACCACACCGAAACCGGCTGGGAACCCGGCGAACCGCGGCGCTTCGCGAAATCCGCGAGGATCGGGAAGTGATGCGCCTCGCGGAAAAACGCCGTGAGGTTCGTGGTGAGCGCGTTCGTGAACGCTTCCCACTCGGCCGTGTCGTTGCGCGCTTCGAGCTGGTCGAGGTACTCGCGAAAACTGTCGAGGCCGAGCGTGCGCAGGCGCCGGGCCAGCCGGCTGTACGCCATGTCGCGCTTGTGGTCCGAGAGCGAGATGCCCGCGCGGCGGTGAATGAGCGCGCGAATGCGCTCGAAGTCCGCCGAGGTGAAATCGAAATCGCGGTTGCTCTCGACGCCCGAACCGCCCGGCTCGCCGGCGTCCTGGCGCGTATTTCGCAGCGCTTTCATGCTGATGCTCCTTCGCATTGCGCGCCGCCCACTGCATGGGATACCGCGGCGCAGGACTGCTGCGCGCCGCGCCTGCCCGGTTGCAATGCGTGCGGCGCATGGGCGGCCTGCGCAGCGCGCGCGGGCCGTGGGGCCCGGCGCGGCAGGTCTTGCCGTTGTGTAGCGCTCATGTGCATTGCAGTTGCTCGTCGTGTTCAGTACTTCACTACTCTTCCATGCCGCGTTCGATCAGAACGTTTCCCAGTCCGAATCGCCCGAAGCGGATGCCGCCGTACTCGCGTACGTCTCGGCGCGCGCAGGCGCGGCCGGTTTCGCTGCCGGCTTTGCCGACACCTTGTTTGCCGACTGCGCTGCCGGTTGTGCCGCGGGCCTGGCCGTTGGCTTCGCGGTGTCCGCCGGTGCCGCCGCCGTTGCGACTGACGCCGTCGCGGCCTTCGTCCCCGCCGAAGCCGAAGACGGCGTCGTGCGTTTCGCGGCAACCGGCGCCGCCGGCGTCGCACGCGCCGGACTTGCACCCACGCTGCGCACTGGCTCGCCGCCCGTCGTCCACGTGCCGAGCACGTTCTGCAGCTGGCGCGTCTGCTCCTCGAGCGATGCCGCCGCAGCGGCCGCCTGCTCCACCAGCGCCGCGTTCTGCTGCGTGACGGTGTCCATCTGCGTGACGGCGCGGTTGACCTGCTCGATGCCGCCCGACTGCTCCTCGGACGCCGCGCTGATCTCACCCATGATGTCGGTCACGCGACGCACGGCCTGAAGGATTTCTTCCATCGTCGTGCCTGCGCGGCCCACGAGCTGCGAGCCGCTTTGCACTTTCTCGGCCGAGTCGTTGATGAGTTCCTTGATTTCCTTCGCCGCGCTGGCGCTGCGCTGCGCGAGGCTGCGCACTTCGCCCGCCACCACCGCGAAGCCGCGGCCCTGCTCGCCCGCGCGCGCCGCTTCCACGGCCGCGTTGAGCGCGAGAATGTTGGTCTGGAACGCGATGCCTTCGATCACGCTGATGATGTCCACGACCTTCGCCGAACTCACCGCGATGCCCTGCATCGTGTTCACGACTTCACCCACCACCTCGCCGCCGCGCGTCGCGATGTCGGAGGCGTTCACGGCCAGCTGGCTCGCCTGGCGCGCGTTCTCGGCGTTCTGGCGCACGGTGCCGGTGAGCTGCTCCATGCTCGATGCCGTTTCCTGCAGCGAAGCGGCCTGCTGCTCGGTGCGCTGCGAGAGATCGGTGTTGCCCATGGCGATCTCGCGTGCGCCGACGTCGATCGAGCTTGCGCCCGTATGCACCGCGCTCACCAGCGTGACGAGGCTTTCCTGCATGCGCTTGATGCCGCTGAACAGACGCCCGATCTCGTTGTCGCTATAGACCGTGACCGGCTGCGAGAGATCGCCGTGGGCGATGCGCTCGAAGCACGTCACCGCGTCCTCGAGCGGCTGCACGATGAGGCCGCGCATGGCGAAGCGGATCGCCACCACGAGCACGAGCGCCACGGCGATCACCACGCCGATCGCGATGCGCATGACGGCGATCTTGTCGTGCGCGCCGACCTCGCGCGCCTGTGCGCTGTCTTCCAGCGCCTGCGCGAGCGGCCCGGCGACGTTGTCGTAGTCGACGAACATCGGGCTGATCTTCGTGTCGGCGATGGCGTGATAGGCCGGTTGATCGTTCGCGCGCAGGGCCGCGAATTCGGGCTGCACGCCGTCCTGCATGAGCGTGGCGCGTTTGGCCGCGAGCGCGTCGAGCGTGGCGGCGTCGAGGCCGCTCTTCGGCGCGTTCTGGAAGGCCTGCCAGGCTTCGTTGGATTTGCCGAGCAATTCCTGGGCGCGATCGATCACCTTCTTCGCATCGTCGGCCTGGCCCGCTGCCGTGAGCGCGCTGGCGCGGTCGATCGCGACGCGCGTGCGCAGCAGATACGACGACGCGTCGTTCAGCGCATGCATCGCCACGAGATCGCCTCGCACGATCTCGGTGAATGCGTCGCTCGCACGCCCGAGCGCGACGAGCCCGAGTGCGCCGACCAGCACGGTCAGCGCGACCAGAATGACCCCAACGCCCGTGAGCGTCGTGCGGATCGACCATCTTTGCAGCATCTCGTTTGCTCCTGTGCTGTGCGAATCGGGGCGGGCGCGGGCGGCCAGCTGCGGCCAGCAAGACGCGGCGACGCCCGGGACCCTGTACGAAGCGCGCGCGAAAACGAAGGCGGCTTGCCGCTTCTTGACGGCGGCTTATCCGCTCTCTCTCACGCTGGCCTCGCGGCCCCCCGGTTTAACTCTCGGCGCGTTAGACCAGCGCCTCGATCAGAGCCATTTCGCGGCTCGTCATCAGTTTTTCGATGTCCATCAGGATCAGCATGCGGCCTTCGACGGTGCCGAGGCCCGTGAGGTACTCGGTCGTGAGCGTCGCGCCGAATTCGGGCGCGGGCATGATCTGCTCCATCTGCAGCGTGAGCACGTCCGAGACGCCGTCCACCACCATGCCGACCACGCGATGCGCGACGTTCAGGATGATGACGACCGTCTGGTGGTCGTACTCGACGCGGCCCAGATGGAACTTGATGCGCATGTCGACGATCGGCACGATGATGCCGCGAAGGTTGATCACGCCCTTGATGAAGTCGGGCGCGTTCGCGATGCGCGTCACGCTGTCGTAGCCGCGGATTTCCTGCACCTTCAGGATGTCGATGCCGTACTCTTCCGCGCCGAGGGTGAAGACGAGGAATTCCTGGCCGCCCGCGTCGGCCTGCAGCGCGTCGCGGCGTTGCGCGCCGGCAATCGCGCCGTGCGCGCCGTTGCCTTGAATCGATTGGACTTCTGCCACGTTAGCCCCTGAACGGTTGGGAGATGATTGGTTGAGTGCGTCCGGACTTCATAACGATTACGCGAATTCGGCGAACGCACCCGAATTTGCGCTGGCGCTCACGCCATGCGTGGCGCGCGTCTCGCGATTGAGCGCGGCCACGTCGACGATCAGCGCGACGCTGCCGTCGCCGAGAATGGTCGCCGCCGAAATGCCGTGCACCTTGCGGTAGTTCGTTTCGAGGTTCTTCACCACGACCTGCTGCTGGCCGACCAGCTCGTCGATCAGCATGGCGAAGCGACGGCCCTCGGTTTCCATGATCGTGACGATGCCCTGCGTCGGGTCCGTGCGCGCGCCTTCGACGTTGAATGCCCGGTGCAGCGCCACGAGCGGGAGATACTCGCCGCGCACGCGCACCACGCGGTCGCCGTTGGTGACCGTGTAGATGTCTTCGTGGCGCGGCTGCAGGGACTCCATCACGAAGTTCAGCGGCAGGATGAAGATCTCGCTGCCCACCTTCACCGACATGCCGTCGAGTATCGCCAGCGTGAGCGGCAGCACGATGCGCGTGGTGCTGCCCTTGCCCGCGTGCGAGGTGATTTCCACGTGGCCGCCCATCGCCTGGATGTTGCGCTTGACCACGTCCATGCCTACGCCGCGGCCCGACACGTCGGTCACCTGCTCGGCGGTCGAGAAGCCCGGCAGGAAGATGAGGTTCCAGACCTCGTCGTCGGACATGCTGTCGCTCACCTGCATGCCCTGCTTGATCGCCTTGGCGAGAATCTTGTCGCGGCGCAGGCCAGCGCCGTCGTCGCTCACCTCGATCACGATGTTGCCGCCGTGGTGCGCGGCGGACAGCACGAGCTGGCCCGTGGCGTCCTTGCCCGCGGCGCGGCGCGCTTCCACGGTTTCGATGCCGTGGTCGAGCGAGTTGCGCACGAGGTGGGTGAGCGGGTCGATGATGCGCTCGATGAGGCTCTTGTCGAGTTCGGTCGCCTGACCGAAGGTGACAAGCTCGACTTCCTTCCCGAGCTTCGCCGCGAGGTCGCGCACGAGGCGCGGAAAGCGGCTGAAGACGTAGTCCATCGGCATCATGCGGATCGACATCACCGCTTCCTGCAGGTCGCGCGCGTTGCGCTCGAGCTGCGCCATGCCGTTGTAGAGGCGGTCGTGCAGCGCCGGGTCGAACGTGCTGGTGGTTTCCGCCAGCATGGCCTGCGTAATGACGAGTTCGCCCACGAGGTTGATCAGCTGGTCGACCTTTTCGACGCCCACGCGAATCGAGCTGCCTTCCGCCGAATTCGCGGCGGCGGCCGGACGCGCCTTGCGCTCGCCTTCGGCTTGCGCGGGCGCGGGCGCGCTCGCGGGCGGGCGCGGCATTTCGTGTTCGGCTTGCGCAGCGGGCGGCGGGGCCGCGATCACGGCCCTCGCCGCAGGGGCCGCGGCCACCGGTGCCGCCGGTGCCGGTGCCGGTGCAGCCGCAGGCGCTGCGGCCGCAGCCGGTTGCGCGTCGCCCTGCGGCGCGGCGCCCCGGCCGATCGAAATCTGTTTCTCGTCGATCACGAAGCAGCACACCGCGATGATGTCGTCGGCGGTCACATCGGTTTCGAGCCACAGCGTGAGGTCGTCGCCGGTCTTCACCTGACCGAGAATGCGGCCGAGGTTGCCGAGCTCTTCGACGAGCAGCTCCTGGTCCTTCGCGTCGACGGCGCGCAGCGTGACGCGCAGGTGCGGACCTTCCGCTGCGGCCGCAGCGCCGGCAGCGGGCGCCGCGGCTGCCGCATCGATCGCCTCGCTCACGACGTGCTCGGGCGCACCCGAGCCTGCCGCCGCCAGCGTGCTGTGCATTTCGAACGCGGCTTCGAGATCTTCCTCCGAATCGCCGGCGCTCGCCTGCGGGGCCGGCGCGGGCGCGGGGGCCGGGGCCGGTGCGGGTTCAGGCGCGGACGCCGGTACGCCGCGGCTTTCCGCATAGAGGCGCTCGAGCTTCGTGCGCACGGCGTGCGCCGCTTGCGCGTCGGGCTCGGCGCTCGCGCGGTAGGCGCCGAGCTGGTCGGAAAGCACGTCCTTCGTTTCGAGGAACGTGTCGATCATGTCCTTGCGCAGCACCAGCTCGTTGTTGCGAGCACGGTCGAGCAGCGATTCGAGAATGTGGGTCGTCTCGGTCAAGGCCGTGAAGCCGAACGTCGCCGCGCCACCCTTGATCGAGTGCGCCGCGCGGAAGATCGCCGCCAGATCCTCGGGATCCGGGCGACCGACGTTCAGGTTCAGGAGAAGCTGCTCCATCTGCGCGAGCAGCTCGTCCGCCTCGTCGAAAAACGTCTGATAAAACTGAGTGATGTCGAGAGTCATTGCTCTTTCACCGCGTTAATTGCCTGGGGGGTGCCTGGTCGTTCGCCGCGCGGCACCTCAAGGGTGGGCCTCGCCGAGCGCGCTCGCCAGATCGACGAGCAGCTCGGGGTCCACCGGTTTTTCGATCCAGCCGGTCGCACCTGCGTCGCGCACGGCTGCCTTGAAGCCTTCGTCCGATTCCGTGGTCAGCACGAGGATGGGCGTTTCGAAGTACGAAGGATTCGCCCTCAACTGCTTGATCAGGTCGAGCCCGCCCATGCGCGGCATGTAAAGGTCGGTGAGCACGAGATCGAAGCGCTGGGCGAGCGCATGCTCGAGCCCTTCTTCGCCGTCGCCCGCCACCGTCACTTCGTAGCCTGCCGAGCCAAGCGCCGCACGCAGGATCTCCCGCATGGACACCGAATCATCGATCGCCAGAATGTTCCTGATCATCCGTTCCTCGTTGTCATTGCGCTGCCGGCGCGACGGCGGGGGCAACCACCGGCACCGCCGGCGCCACCGTGGTTGCCACCTTCGGCGCGATCGCCACCGGGGCCGGCGCCGCCTTGCCCGGCACGGCGTCCGGCGTGAGCGCGGGCAGGCTCTTGCCCGAACCCGCTGCGTCGTCGGAGAGCGTGGTGGTGGTCGAGTCGTCGTGCATGAGCGCGTCTTCGGACTTCTTGTTCAATACGATGATGCTGATGCGGCGGTTCTCCGGGTCGAGCGGATCGGCCTTGTTCAGGTTCTGCGTGGAAGCGAGACCGAGCACGCGCAACACCTTCGATTCGTCCATGCCGCCCGCGATCAGCTCGCGGCGCGAAGCATTCGCGCGGTCTGCGGAAAGCTCCCAATTGCTATAGCCCTTCTCGCCGCCGGCGTAGGGCACGGCATCGGTGTGGCCTTGCACGACGATGCGGTTGGGCACGTCGTTGAGCGTCTTGCCGATCGCCTGCAGGATGTCGCGCATGTACGGCTCGACCACGTCGCGCGCCGTTGCGAACATCGGGCGCTTCTGCGAGTCGACGATCTCGATGCGCAGGCCCTGCAGCGTGGAGTCGATGCGGATCTGCTGCTTGAACTGGCGCAGCACCGGGTTCGCCTCGATCGCGGCCATCAGCTTCACCTGCAGGTCGTGCAGGCGCACCTGCTCCTTGCGTTCGAGCGAACCTTCGAGCTGCTTCGTCGCGTCGTCGTCGTTGTGCTTCGCCTGGTTGCGCTCCGAGTGCTCGTTCGCGCCGTCGCTGCGGCGCGTGATGCCCTGGTCCTGCGACGAGATGTCACGGCCGCCGCCCTTCAGGATGCTCGAGTCTTCGGCGCTGCGGTCTCCGCCCCAGAGCGTGATCTTCAGCGGCTGGTTGAAGTAGTCGGCAATGCCGCGCAACTGCACCGTCGACGCCGACGACAGCAGCCACATCAGCAGGAAGAACGCCATCATCGCGGTCATGAAGTCCGCGTAGGCGAGCTTCCACGCGCCGCCATGATGACCGGCCTTCTTCGGCGCGGCGCGCTTGACAACGATTGCGCGGTCCTTGTTGTTGCTCATGAGCCGGTCCTTACTTCGCCTTCACGCGGCGCACGTGCTCTTCGAGTTCCGTGAACGACGGACGCTCGGTCGAGAACAGCACCTTGCGGCCGAACTCCACGGCAATGGCCGGCGCGTAGCCGTTCAGGCTCGCGAGGATCGTCACCTTGATGCACTGGAACATCTTGGTCGACTCGGTCACGCGCTGCTCCGCGAGGCTCGAGAGCGGGCCGATCAGGCCGTACGAAAGCAGAATGCCGAGGAAGGTGCCGACCAGCGCCTGGGCGATCATCTCGCCGAGGACCGCAGGCGGCTTGTCGGCGGACGCCATGGTGTGAACCACGCCCATCACCGCCGCGACGATACCGAACGCCGGCATCGCGTCGCCCACCTTCGCGAGCGCGTGAGCGGGCGCCTCACCTTCGGCGTGGTGCGTTTCGATTTCCTCGTCCATCAGGCTTTCGATCTCGAAGGCGTTCATGTTGCCGCCCACCATGAGACGCAGGTAGTCGGTGAGGAATTCGACGATGTGGTGGTCGGCCAGGATCTTCGGATACTGCGTGAAGATCGGGCTCTTCTGCGGATCGTCGATATCCGCTTCGAGCGTGAGCGTGCCTTCCTTTCGCGCCTTCGCGAGCAGGACATAGAGCAGCGCGAGCAGCTCCATGTACACGTCCTTGTTGTATTTGGCGCCCTTGAACAGCGTGGGAAGCACGCGCAAGGTGGCCTTGATGGTCTTGATGCCGTTGCCGAGGATGAACGCGCCGACGCCAGCACCACCGATCATGAGCAGCTCCATCGGCTGCATGAGCGCGCCCAGATGGCCGCCCTCGAGTGCGTAGCCGCCGAAGACGCAAAGGATCGTCAAGAGGGTTCCAACGATAATCAGCACTGCCGGGTCCTCACTAGAAATGCGCCGCGAACCGCCGTCGGCCCGCGCCCTTAGCTGGGTTTACGGCAACGGCGCGAAAAACTTTGGGTTTGAGTGGGCGCGGATCGTAAGCCGGCCGGGCGTCTGCCGTCTGCTTGACATCGGCATGACGGATGAATCTGGGGCCGGTTCACAAAGCCGCACGGGAAGGGGTTGCGGTGCGTGCCTGCAGTCGCGTGTGAGGATGCAGGCTTGCTGCGGCAGGCGCCGTCCGGTGGGGCTGCGCGGCCTTTGCGCCGGGGCGGCCCGGGTTTATCCGGAGTCCCGGGCCTGCATGGACGGCACCGAGCCGCGTCAGACCGCATCAAAGCGCGTGGATCTGCCTCAAGCGGCGATCTGCGACGCAAGCGCGTTGCGCCGTGTGCGCCCCGCCCGCGAGGGCGGCTGGCACAGCCCGCAGACGAAGCCGCGTTGCGGGTCGTGCGCGTGCGCCACGTAGCGGCCGCCGCAGCGGCTGCACGGCGTCATCTGCAAGAGGCCCGAGGCGAAATAGCGCACGAGCGTCCAGGCGCGCGTGAGGCTCAGCGCGGGCGTTTCGTCGTGCAGCCGCAGGTGCTCGAGATAAAGCCGGTAGCTCTTCACGATCGCGTGGATCGGCTCGCAGCGCGCGTGGCGGCTCATGAACATGAACGTGTTGTAGAACAGCGAGGAATGGACGTTGGGCTGCCAGGTCATGAACCAGTCGGTCGAAAACGGCAGCATGCCCTTGGGCGGCGACTCGCCCTTCACTTCCTTGTAAAGCCGGATGAGCCGGTCGCGCGAGAGCGAGGTCTCCGCTTCGAGCAGTTGCAGACGCGCGCCCAGCTCGATCAACTCGATCGCAAGCGCGATCTCCTTTACCTCCTGCACCACACTCTTTGTCGCCATAGACACCCGTTGGAAGCCGCAAAGGAATGCGCCTGGCCCCTGCCGCCGTTCGCGGGCAGCAAGGGGGCAATGCGCGGCCGCGCGCTGCGGCGCGGGGCGAAGCGGTTCAGCCGATCTGCTCGACGTCCTGGCCCGCCATGATGATCGCCGAGTGGGTCAGCGCGGTTTTGCCCTTGTCGGCGAGCGCGCTCAGGATGGCGTGGTCATCGAACCGGAAGCGGCAAAGCAGCTGGTTCGATGCGGCAAGGCGCACGGTCTGCGCGAAAGAGAGATTGGCAAGCACCTCGGCAGACTGCTCGGAGATGCCCATGCGGAACATGCCCGTCGGCTTGTCCTCGCGCAAAAGACGTTGCGCGAGCAACAGGTACGACAGGTTCACTTCCTTGATCTCATTGAGCATGTCGCTGTGCGTCGTCGCGCTCATGGATTCCCCCGAATCAAATCGCGGCGGCTGGTCAGACCGCCTGCGGAAAACGTTTGCTCGCCCAGATGCAACCCGAATGCATCCGAACGGCCTGTTTATGGTCGTGGGTGCATTGTGGCTGGGGCGGGAACAAATGGAAATCGGACGGATGCCGCGACGCGTTGCGAGAAAAGCGATCGCTAACGTGTAGGAATTTTTCTGACAATGAGGCGGGAGCAGCGGCGGGAGGCGGGGCGCGTCATGTCATGCGCATAAGCCGCGAAATTCTCGACTGATTATAGGCTTTTTCATGGATGCGTCACGCGTGCGTGCTACCGGCCCTATTCGCGACCCACGCGCCAACGTCTTTTGACCCTTGTTCGGACGCCTGGGCACGCGGTTTGCGCAATGCGCGCCCAGGCCACGTCACGCTTTGCAATGGCCTCTTACACCTGCTGTATCCCGCTGTAACAACATTAAGCGTTTGCAAAACCGCGTGTATCGGGCCGCGAAATGGCCATAATCGGTCTCAGGGATAACCCGATACCGTTGTACCGCCGCAGTGCCGCATCACAGGTTCGTTGCACACGCGGCTTTTTGCCCAGGAGATCGAACAATGCGAATCGCACAAATTGCGCCACTTTATGAAGCCGTTCCGCCCAAGCTCTATGGCGGCACCGAGCGCGTCGTGTCCTACCTGACCGAAGCGCTGGTCGATCTCGGCCACGACGTGACGCTGTTCGCCAGCGGCGATTCGGTCACCTCGGCAAACCTCGAAGCCGCCTGGCCGCGCGCACTGCGTCTGGACCCGACGATCCGCGACGCGCTAGCCCCGCACATGGTGCTGCTCGAGCACGTGCGGCGCGTCGCGCACGAGTTCGACGTGCTGCACTTCCACCTCGACTATCTGCCGTTCCCGCTTTTCACGACTATGGACACGCCGTTCGTCACGACGCTCCACGGCCGCCTCGACCTGCCGGAGCTGCAACCGGTATTCGAGCAGTTCCCGAACGCACCGGTGATCTCGATTTCGGACTCGCAGCGCCAGCCGTTGCCGCAGGCTGCGTGGCAGAACACGATCTACCACGGACTGCCAAAGAACCTGCTCACGCCGCAGGCCGACCGCAAGCCCGAGTACCTCGCGTTCCTCGGCCGGATCTGCCCGGAAAAGCGCGTGGACACGGCGATCAGGATCGCCGCGCTCTCCGGCCTGCCGCTGAAGATCGCCGCCAAGGTCGACAAGGTCGACCAGGACTACTTCAAGACCGAGATCGAGCCACTGCTTTCGCAGGCGCACGTGGAGTTCGTCGGCGAGATCAACGAAGAGCAGAAGCCCGCGTTCCTTTCGGGCGCGAAGGCGCTGCTGTTCCCGATTGACTGGTCCGAGCCGTTCGGCCTCGTGATGATCGAGGCGATGGCGTGCGGCACGCCGGTGATCGCGTTCAACCGCGGTTCGGTGCCGGAAGTGATCGACCCGGGCGTGACGGGCCACGTCGTCGAGGACGTACAAGGCGCCGTGGCCGCGCTTCAGAATATCGATTCGCTTTCGCGCGTGGCAATTCGCAACCAGTTCGAACACCGATTCACGTCGCACATCATGGCCGGCAATTATGTCGACACTTATACGGCGCTCATCGAAGCCGCACAGCGTCCGGTACTGCGTCGTGTCGCCGCCGGCTGAGTGCGAAGCATTCCAGGTTTCGCGATAAATCCAGACGAATGTACGGCGTGAATCGTTTGCGAGTCGTCGAATAGCGCCATTACGCGTTCATTACAGATGACGCACAAAAAGAGCCGCATGAATCATGCGGCTCTTTTATTGCATTTGCGGTTGCGCCGGTATGGCGGCCGGGCTGTTCCCCGGCGGCATGCGTCAGGCGATCAGGTAGCGTTCGCGATTCTTGCCCGCGATCCACTTGGGCGGCTTGCCGCGCCCGCTCCAGGTCGCGCCGGACTTGGGGTCCTGATAGCGCGCGGGCAGCGGCGCCTTTTTCGGCGGACGCCCGCGGCGCGCGGCCTCGGCAAAGCCCAGGTCCTGGGCGGAAAGGCCGTACTCGGCGATCTTTTCCCTGATCGTGGCGATGACGTCCGCGATCTCCGTGCGCCGCGCCTCTTCGGCCTGAGCCTGGAGTTTTGCGATCTGCGCCTTGATTTCCGTATATTGCGACATTTCTATTCCCCCTTCTTTGCTCTTGAAACCGGCTCGATCGGAGATTAGACGCAAATAACGGAATTCGCAATCGCTATTAATACTGCTTTTTCACGCTATTCTTCGATTTAACGACCGAGTGGCTCGGGCGCAATTGCGTGCACATCGAACGCAATAATTCGATGAATTACGTCGGAATTGACAATCCTTGACAGCACCGAAAAGTGCGACTGCCTGGAATCTGGCATTTCCCGGTGCCGGTGCTTTACGCGGCCCCTTCTAGAATCGACTTTTCGAGGTGTCACGCAATGCACTTATTGAGGCGACTCATTGCCGAACTGATCGGCACTTTCTGGCTCGTTCTGGGCGGCTGCGGCAGCGCCGTGCTCGCGGCCAGCTTCGCAGGCCCGGTTCACGGACTCGGTATCGGGTTCGTGGGCGTGTCGCTCGCGCCGACGCCCGTTCGTCTTACCGGCGCCAGGGGGCTCCGGCTGCGCGGCTGGCCGGGCCCGTGGTGGCCGCGCTGCTAGAATCGGGCGACCTTCCCATTGTCTTGCGACCTCGAACATCACGCCCAGCATGAAGTGCTCACGCCCCCGGCCGATCCGGATCGCCCCGACGCTCGCCGCAGCGCTTGGCGCACTGCTATGCGCGTGCGCGCCGCTGCCGCATGCCAACGGACCCGCTAACGCCGGCGAGACCGCACAGACGAATACGAGTAGCGCGGCAACCGCACGCAACGTCGAAACGCTCATCTTCGTGAGGCATGGCGAAAAGCCCCCAGAAGGATTCGGCCAGCTCAACTGCAAGGGGCTGAACCGCGCGCTTGCGCTGCCGGCCGTGATCGCGGCCAAGTACGGCAAGCCCGATGCCATCTATGCGCCCGACCCCAGCGAGCAAAAGGAAGACAGCGGGCATTCCTACTACTACGTGCGCCCGCTCGCGACGATCGAGCCGACCGCGATCCAGTTCGGCATGCCGGTCCAGACGCCGTATGGCTATTCGAAGATCGACGCGCTGCAAAGCGCGCTCGTCGATCCGCAGTGGCGCGGCCGCACCGTGCTCGTTGCGTGGGAACATCGGGAAATCGAGACGCTCGTGCGCCGCATCGTCGCCGCGCACGGCGGCAGCGCGAACGATGTGCCGCGCTGGGAGAGCGCGGACTTCGACAGCATCTATGTGGTGCGCATCGACTGGAGCGGCGCCGCCGCGCTCGCGCATTTCTCGCATGAGCGCGAAGGGCTCGACGCACGCACGGACGACTGCCCGTGCGCACAACTGCCCGCCACGCAGTAACCGTTCGAGCGGAATCGCGGCGGCGACGGCGCTAGCGCCCGCGTGAATTACGACGCGAGTTCGTCGTTGAGCGCGAACAGTTTGCGAAGATGATGCGCGACACCGGCTTCGAAGTTGTTGCCGATGCGCGGCACCCGAGGCAGCCGCTTGATGAGATCGGGGTTGGCGTTGTTCATCATGAACGGATGACCCGCCGTTTCGAGCAGATCGATATCGTTCATGTTGTCGCCGAACGCGACGCAACCCGCGGCGTCCACGCCGAGCCGCTCGAGCACGACGCGCAGCGCGCGGCCTTTCGAAACGCCGGCCACCATGACTTCGAGACAATCCGGCAGGGAGTAGGTGACATAGAGCGCGTCGCCGAACTCGCGTGCGAGATTCTGCGCGACGTGTGCGAGATCAGCCGGATCGCCAATATAGAGCGCCTTGGCGATGCCTGCGCCTGCGTAATCGCGCAGATCCGCCACGCGGTACTCGAAGCCCGAGTCCTGGTGATACGCGAGCAGTTCGGGCGCATCGCGGTCGATGAGCCAGGCGTCATCGGTATAGAGGCTCACGATCACACGACCGTGCTCGCCCACCGTTTCGGTAGCGACGAGACGTTCGACCATGGGCGCACTCAGATTGCTCGCGTGGATCAGCGTGTCGTCGGGCGCGTGCACGCGCGCCCCGTTCGCAGTAGTGAGATACGGGCGGATGCCTAGCACGTCGCGAATGCCGGCCACGTCGCAATAGTGGCGGCCGGTCGCGATCACGAACGGCATCCCCTGTGCATCGAGCGCGCCCAGCGTGGCAACCGTGAACGGATCGACCTGATGGTCGCTATTGAGCAGCGTTCCGTCGAGATCGGTTGCAATGACCTTGTACATGGTGATCAGACAGCTAGCGGGAAACGTTGAATCGTAGCATCTGCGGCACGGCTATGCCCTTGACCTACGTTCGCGCCCCTTCTCGCCCGCCATTCAGTGGTCCGCGGCAGCGCTTGCCAGCCGCCGGGCTTCCATCTGCGCGAGCCGAAGCGCACCGGACGTGGAATCGGCGAGCGGCGCGCGCAGGCGATCGCGCACCGCTTGCGGCACCCATTCGCGCAGCGGCTGCCCAAGGCCGCCCGAGAGCGCCGCCGGCAGCTTGCCCGAAGGATCGAGCGCGGTGATGAGTTTCGCGATTTCCACGCCGGCTTCGGCGAGCAGCCTGGCGACGAACGGATGTTCGCGATGCGCGAGGACGACCGGCGCGAGGCTGGCATAGGCCGTCTGGTTGGCCGCGCACTGCCACACGATGAGACTGTCACGATCGGTGGCCCGCGCGTGTGCGAGCAGGGCCCGTGCGAAGTCGTCCATGGGCACGCGTGCATCGAGCGCCTGCTGCGCCCAGACGATCGCGCGCAGGCCGAACCACGCGCCACTCGCTTCGTCTCCCGAGGGAAAGCCGAAACCGCCCGCAATGCGACACTGGCCGCCCTCGTCGAGCACCGCCGCGATGCTGCCCGTGCCCAGGGCGACCACCACACCTGGCGCGCCGCCGTGCGCGCCCAGCAGCGTCGTGTAGGCGTCGCTTTCCACCGCGAGTCCGGCCACCGGGGGTGCGGCTGCGAGAAACGGCGCCAGCCAGTCGGGGTTGTTCACGCCCGCGAGCCCGCAGCCGAGCACGCATTGCGTCCAGTCGAACGCGAGCCCCGCCTGCGCAAACGCCGCGCGGCAGCCTTCCTCGATCGATTGCCAGGCGCGTTCGATACCGAGTCCGAGCCCCGACGGCCCCGCGGCCGCTCGCGAGAGTTCGACGCCGCTGGTGTCGCCGAGCGCGATGCGCGTGCCCGTGCCGCCGCCGTCCACGCCAATCAACCAGGTGTATTTCTGCATGATGTCCGCCGCGCCTCGCGCGCCTGTCAGTTCGGTTCGAAAGCCAAAATTTTTGTCGTGCCGCAGAGACTAACGGCTTCCCAGGGTTCGCACAATCGGCCATCCGGCCAGGGTGGCCGCGCGGCACCGATCCGCTATGCTTGCGTGGCTCGAACGTCGCCTCGCAAGGAGAACTTACCGTGACACACCGCTGCAACTGGGTATCGGCTGGCGCGTCGCCGCAGTATGTGCAATACCACGACGAGGAGTGGGGCGTGCCGTCGCGGGACGACCAGCATCTGTTCGAAATGATCGTGCTCGAAGGCGCGCAGGCAGGACTCTCGTGGTCCACGATACTCAACAAGCGCGAAGGCTATCGCCGCGCCTTCGCCAACTTCGACATCGCGAAGGTTGCGCGCTTTACGCCCAGGCACGTCGAAACGCTCATGCAGGACACCTCGATCGTGCGCAATCGCGCCAAGATCGAGGCCGCCATCGCCAACGCCCACGCCGTGCAGCAAATTCAGGCGGAACACGGCTCGCTCGCGAAATTCGTCTGGTCGTTCGTGGACGACACGCCCGTCCAGAACGACCTGGCCTCGTATCGCGACGCGCCGGCCTCCACCGAGGTCTCGGACGCCCTTAGCAAGGCGCTCAAGAAATACGGCTGCAAATTCGTCGGCACGACGATCTGTTACGCGTTCATGCAGGCTGTCGGCATGGTCAACGACCATGAGCGCGACTGCATGTGTCGCGAGGCTTGCGCAGCGCTTGGCAAAAAGAAGCGCCGCGCCTGAGCGCAGCGAAACTCACGCAACTCGGGAAAGTCCCGAGCGGGGCGGGACGCGCCTAGCAAACCTTTGTCCCGCATGGCTTTGTGACACGCCAGAGCGATTGCGCCCGGCGCCGGCCAACCCACTTTTTGATCACTACGGTGCGCCGCCCCACGGTTTTCCACTGGCGTGCCGTTATAACGGGAAGTGAATGCAAGCGCGTCAGGGGAACGGGTAGTGATGCCGGCTGGAAGGCCGACGGCGCCGCATTAGAAGGGAATTAACCTGTGCCCGGCACCTGGGCAACAGGGGGTTGAAATGAAAAACGTCCACTTCCTGAGTCATCAGGAGATCTTCGACCGCGCGGTGGCCCATCTCTTTGGCCAGGGGCGCGCGGCACTTCTTCCACGCGGCGGCGGCGCCTACCGGGGCGGTGGCTGTGGTGGCGGCTCTGGCGGTGCGCAGAGCTACGGCGGTTGCCCGGTCGGCAGCTTCATCCGGCCGCGCGACTATATGAGCGCCATGGAAGGCATTCCCGTGCGCTACATCGGCCGTGAGACGAACGACGTGCCGCTCTATATGGACGTGGGCGTTGCCGCGCTGAAAAAGGCGCTGCTGCGGGCCCATATCAACATTTACGACCCCGCTACGATCAATCTGCTGAGTTGCCTGCAGAACGTGCACGACGTGTTTGGCGTATGGGAATGGCGCGAGCGCCTCTATTCGATTGCCGCCCAGTTCGGCTTGTCACCCGAACAGCTAAGGGACGCCGCCTGATATTGGCCAGCGCGTAGGTTCTACGCACAAACACGCACAAACACGCACAAACGCAAACGGCGGCGCAGCTTCTTGCGAAGCATGCGCCGCCGTCTGGCGGAACACCGAAAAGCGAAAAAGCTTAGTGGAGCTTCTTCGGCAGCATCTGGCTGCGCAGGCGCTTGTGCAGGCGCTTCACAGCAGCTGCCTTCTTGCGCTTGCGAACTGCCGTCGGCTTTTCGTAAGCTTGACGCTCACGCAGCTCGGCGATCAGGCCGTTCTTTTCGATTGCGCGGCGGAAGCGGCGAATCGCCACTTCAAACGGCTCGTTTTCCTTCAGAAGAATCGTCGTCATGTATTTCCTAACTCAAATCGCTTAATACGGTTCAAAGGCGCGAGCGTCAAAGCCGCTCACGCGCCGGCCCTCCGGTCGTTCGCCACGCTGGGGCTAAACGAGAGGCAAGGCGGCCACGGAGGCCGGAAAAGAGAAGTAGGGGGTTCACAGCGGAACGCGATCAGGTCGACCTTGCTGCAACACACCTGACCGCCGGTTTGCGGCCGCCAACAGTAACGAACACGGCAACAAAACAGGCAAAGATCTCAATTCACTCCCAATCATATCAGGAAAAGATCTGCCCGACCAGGGTTTCTTGATTCTACTC
>NZ_JAMBPS010000076.1:0-25520 GCF_024206515.1 Paraburkholderia sp. CNPSo 3281
ACGACGACCTGAAAGTCTACCTGTACCGCGAGCCGATTGACTTCCGCGCCGGCATCAATACCCTTGCTGCCCTGGTCGCGGAGTCAATGCAGCTGGACCCGCTCGCCCGTGCCGTGTATGCGTTCCACAACCGCAAACGCGATCGCGTCAAGCTCCTGCTGTACGAGCGCACCGGTTTCTGGCTGATGTTGCGCCGGCTTGAAGAAGACCATTTCGTGTGGCCCAGGCGGCATCAGGAGGTGATCGAGCTGACAACGCAGCAGCTTCACTGGTTGCTCGACGGCATCGACATCGACGCGCTTCGCCGCCACCCGGTGCGTCGTTACCAGCACGCCAGCTAGCCCGCCCGGCAAGGCACGTCGCGCGTAAACAACGGCGGCTGCGACTTTTACAAATTGACGTAAACCTACGGCGCGCCGCGCTCCGCTATCCTGGAGCGCATGAATCCTCCTGATCTCAAGCACATACCCAAGGTCGTCAAGGGCTATATCCGCGATCTCGAAGAGCGCGCGACACAGGATATTGCCCAGCGCGACGCACAGATCGAGGAGCTGAACCAGCGCATCGAGCAGCTCGAGGAACAGATCCGGCTGCTGCAGGCAGAGCGCTTCGCACCGCAGAGCGAGAAACGCAAGGATCGCGTGTTCGACGAGGCCGAGCAGATCGCCCAGACCGCCCCCTCCAATGAAGACGACGAGGGTGCACAGCCAGCGCTGCCCGACACCGGCCTGCCCCAAAACAGCGAGCCCGAACGGCGCAAGGGCGGCCGCAAGCCTCTGCCGGCCTACCTGAAGCGTGAACCTGTCGAATACGACCTGCCCGAAGACCAGAGGGCATGCGTGGACTGTGGCAACCCGATGCATCGCATCGGCGAGGACATCAGCGAGCAGCTGCACGTCGAGGTCAAGTGGACGGTCCGGCAGAACGTGCGCTCCAAGTGGGCCTGCCGGCACTGTGAGTGTCACGCCGAACATACACGGATCGTGCTTGCGCCGATGCCGGTGCAGCCGATTCCGGGCAGCCATGCGGACGCGTCGGTGATCGCGACGGTCACGACCGCAAAGTACGTCGACGGCATGCCGTTGTACCGGATGCAGGACGCGCTCGCACGCTGGCAGATTCCGGTGAGTCGCGGCACGCTCGCTCACTGGATCATCCGCCCCAGCGAACTGCACTACCGCCGCCTGTACGACGCGCTGCACAAGACGTTGCTGTCGCAGCCGTTGATCCACGGTGACGAAACGACGGTTCAGGTGCTCAAGGAGCCCGGCAGGTCCGCCCAGAGCAAAAGCTATGCATGGGTGTACCGCAGCGCCGAAGGCTGCGCCGAACCCGTTGTGCTGTTCGACTACCAGCCGGGGCGCGGCCAGGAACATCCGAAGAAGTTTCTCGGCGACTACAGCGGCATGCTGATGAGCGACGGCTACAGCGCCTGGCGCACGCTCAAAAAGGCCACGCACTTCGGATGCGTCGCGCACGCCCGGAGGCTGTTCGTCAAGGCGGACAAGGCGGCCGAGAAAAAACGGACTCCGGCAAACAGAAGATACCTAACGCTCGTGTGGCGAAAGCGCTCGAATAATTCCAGGCCCTGTACACGAAGACCCGCATGCCTCCATGCCGACCACGCACGGGTCAAGCTTCGCGAAAAACGCCAGTACGTCAGCGCGGCGCAGCTGTTTGCGTACGACGATATGCCCCTGCGAATCGACTCCATGAACCTGGAATAAAGTCTTTGCAAGATCCAGTCCGACAGTGGCTATCTTCATGATGAACGCTCCTTTGCCGTGGAAGTCACGACTTCTCCACATTGGCATATGCCGAGCCCCGAAGGGCGGGAGTCGTCCATCACATCAGAGCCCTCGACGGTTCGCGAACTGGCGACGCACCCGGGCGGCGCGCACGTTTCGACCGGCCAGTTCGCCGAACAGTACGTGCCGACGATGCTGTCGACCACGCAGTTGCGCGACGTGCTGCTCGCGGAAACCCAGGGCAAGCTGCGGCGCCATCTGCGCTCGGCGATGCTGGCGCTGGCGGGCGCGATCGTCGCGGTCGTGGTTTTGCTGGGTGCGCTCGCGTGGCTGATCCTGATGTTCCGCCGCGAGGTGGTGCGGCCGTTCGCGCCGGCGGCCCGCGTGATCCGCGCGATCGCGAAGGGCGATCTGGCGGTCGAGATTCCGTCTTCGCATCGCCGCGAGGAAATCGGCGAACTGTTTGAAGCGACGCACGTGCTGCGGCAATACAGTGTCGAGCGTGCGCAGCTCGATACCGAGCGCGGGCAACTGATCCGCGAGCTCGCGACGATGGCCGATACTGATCCGCTGACGCGGCTGTTGAACCGCCGCGCGTTCGAGCGCCGGGCGCGCGCGCTGCTGATGTTCGACGTCGACCACTTCAAACGCATCAACGACTCCTACGGACACGGCACGGGCGACGAGGCGCTGCGTGTGATCGCGGAACTATGCCGCACCACGCGGCAGTCCGATGTCGTCGCGCGTGTTGGCGGCGAGGAGTTCGCGGTGCTGGTGGCGCTCGACGACGCGCTGTTCCCGGTTGCGGCCGCGCTTGCCGAGCGGCTGCGGCAGCGGATCGGCGAAGCCGTCGTGATTGCGGATTCGGGCGAGACCTGTCGGATCACGGCGAGCGTCGGCATCGCGTTTGCGGCGCCGGGCGACGGGGCACGATCTCACGCACCTCTTCAGGCGTCCCGATCATATGCTCTACAAGGCGAAACTCGCGGGCCGCGACTGCGTGATCGCGGATGTCTATCCCGCGGAAGGCGGGACGTCCACGACGGCGATGACCGAGTAGGGCGCTGCGCTGGCGTTCACCGCTGCGCCTGCTGGGTGTCTTCCGTGCAGGGACGATGCAGTTCCGTAAGGGACAGCATTTCGCGCTGCCCAGACATCAGATGAACGCGGCATATCATCGTGCCGTGCTCAGGAACGTTTCGCCACATGGCATGGTTGGACTGTCCCTATCGCATCCGACAAAGCTATCTAATAAGGATAATTATGTTTCTTCGATAAAGGTAATCCACGCCCGCTTCTTGACAGTGCCGCCACAACCCCTCGTCCTCTCGGGAGCCGCCGCGGCCGCGAACGCAAGGTCATGCTCGTTGGCGAACCCGTGCTTCTACGGCTCACGCCAAATTCGCTTCGCGCCAGACAAAAACTTTGATCAGAGTAAAGTTCTGAAAGCGCTTAACCTGCATTGCGACTACGCATCCGACTAAGCGACATCGCGCGACCACGCGACACATGCGGCATAACCGCTCAGGGCGCGAAGCCAAACTGCGTCGAGTTTCGCAATCAAGTCGCGATTGCATACGCTCTCCTCGCTAACTGCGATACTTGGCTCGTGCTGCCTGTCTCCAAGTACAGAAAACCATGTCATGCCCCTTCCGATGCCGACGCCAAGTGTCTTCAACACCGCTTCCTTTGCTGTCCATACGTCATAAAACGCGTCGGTTCGCCTGTACATCGGCAAAGCGGTCACTTGTGCCTCGTCGCGCGGCGCAAATACCGCTGATGCCAGCTTCCTCCAGTTGATGTCTTTGCGAGCAAATTCGATATCGACACCAACCCTCCGTCGCCGGCCAATTGCGATCAGAGCATACTGCTCCGAATGCGAAACGTTAAAGTCGAGTTGTCCACCGGACCCGCCTTGCATCGACTTATCGAGACGGGGCCGTCCGCCGGTGTCTCGCTCGAAACGCAATTCACTGGCCTCCGAATCTGTTCGTTCCGCGAGCAACTGACGCAGCACGACGCGCGTCACCGCACAACGCAGCGCATCGTCGCGGCGCCGGAAGCGCGCGACCTTCGCACGCTCATCGTCCGAGAGCGGAGCGAATGCGGGACTGTCGAGCATGACGCGAAAATCGAAGCTGACGCAAAATATTTCAATATCTGCTGGGGAGGCACGCGGTGGAGCGAGCTCGTGCACATTGAAAGCCGAAGTTGCAGGGACGATCATCAATTCACTCCGTGAGTGACGGTAACAGGCAGTTCCTGTGCGATTATGCCGCGCGAGGAACAGAGGTGCTCAAGCCCGAGCCGAACTGCCCCGAATGGATGTTACTGGCCAGTTCATCGAATGTGTGTCGGTTTTCAGTCGGAAAAATGGGCGTGCTTTTCCTGAAACAGGTTGTGGATCACGTGCGTTCGTTTAGTCGGCCGATGAAATTCTGTCGAGTCACGAACGGTTTTGCGCACGGGTTTAAACGATATCGAGATGAACCCCATGAACATGACACACCAGCGATTGACGACGCCGTCCTCGCGCTCCTCTATTTGACATCGCACGACCACAGCCGGCATTGTCACCCATTGCTCGAGGGGATGTAACGATGTGGATTGACCCTGATCTTTTCGCTGCAGCACCGGAATCCGAGGTGGGCGCTCGGGGCCACCCATGCATCTATGCGGATGCGCTCGTGCAGATGCTGTTCGAACTCAAGCAGGTCTTTCTTCTGCCGCTGCGCGCACGGCAAGGCTTCGCCCAGAGTCTGCGCAAACTTGCTTTCCCGAGCCTGCCCGTGCCGAACTACACGACGTTGAGGCACACGGACGGTGAAGGTCGCGCTGCCGGCACAACGCCCAAAGACCCCTTGCACGTCGTGCTCGACAGTACCGGACAGAACGGCGAAGGCGAGTGGAAGGTGCACCAGCATCGCTGGTCCAAGCGTCGCACCTGGCGATGGACGCGAACACCGGACAGATCTGCGCTCCACTGAGGACTCGTCAGGACGAGGGCGATAGCGAAGTGTTGCCTGATTTGCTCGACCAGATTCCCGCTGACATGGCAATCGACACCATCGGTGGCGACGGCGCCTAGGACACCAAGGCGTGCCATGCGCGGGTTGCGGCGCGCGGAGCTGCCCCGTCGATTCCGTTGCCTGAGAGCGCGACCCCTTGGCCGGAGAGCGTGCCTGGCGCGGCCTGGCGCAATGCCGCCATCGATGCGATAGCAGAACGCAGCAGACGTGAATGGAAGCTCGCAAGTGGCTACCAGCGTCGCTCGCAGGCTGAGACTCTGATGTACCGGCTCAAGCTCCTCACGGAGCTCTTGCCTGTGGGCTCGCGAGATTGGTTCCTAGGCAACCGAAGTCTCGATTCGTGCGGGCGTGCTCAACCGCATGGCGGCACTCGCCCGCCCGCAGTCCGTTCGAATTGCCTGAGATCGAAAACATGGGGATCACTTCGTCCTTATGTTCGATTTACGACAACGCCTATCCGCATCGTCGGCAAAAGAGAGCCTCACGTGATCCGCAAACTGTTCAAGGAAAAGCACGTCCAACTACGCACTATTTAGAGGGTAGCTGCATTCCCTCTCGGAAAAGCGGCCCCCGAAGAACGGAGCGTGCGACTTTCACCGCACTCCGCTCGCGCACAGCATTAAGCGTCCCGCTGACGTCGGTCTCGCCGAGTTGCACGAAACCTTCGAAACCTTCGCAAGCGTCACATCGTTGATTCGCCTCATCGCTGAGACGAGGGGCGCTGAACCGCACAAGGACGGTCTCGTGAGAAACATTAAAAATACCGCGGATTTTCAGGGGGTTAGGACGGTCGGGGTGATCTCGAAGCCGAGCGCGGACGCGCGGCGCCTGAGCGCGGCGATGCTGCGTTGCTGTTGCTGCTCCTCGTAGCGCTGCTGCCCCTGGTCGACGAAGGCCTCACCACGCGTGAGCATGAAGCACACCATGCGCGCGCGAGCTTGTGGGCGACGGCCGTATTGGCGCGCGGCTTGTCCATGCGCGCGCACAGGCGCCGGTAGAATGCACCCAGCGCAGAAGCGATGCGCGACAGACTCATGGCCGCGATCTTGAGCGCCTGGCGCACGCGGTTGGTGGAGCGCCGCGTACGCGCGCTGAGCACCTTGCCGCCGCTGATCTTCGTGCCGGGGCACAGCCCGAGCCATGAGCAGAAGTGCTTGACGTTCGCAAAGCGGCTCAGGTCCGGGCCGATTTCCGAGAGGATCGTCATCACGGTGGTGACCGACAGGCCGTTGATGCGCGTCAGGTCCACACCCGCCCAGCGCGCCAGCGCCGCACGCGCATCGAACTGCGGGGCGTTCTTGCTGCGCCGCTTGCCGGGTCCATCAAGGGGGATGTCGTGACGTCCAAGGGGTACCAGCAGCGCCTCAATCTTCGCGTCGCACTCGAGGATGCGCTGCGCGAGGCTGTCAAACATCGCCAGTGCCTGCTGCAGCACGAACAGGTGTTCCTCGTGCCAGTTGCCCGTCAGCGCGCGGACGATATCTTCTTCGCTGCGCCTGACCGGAGTATGACGATGGCTGGCCAAGGCCTTCGGGTCGCGCTCGCCGGCTACGATTGCACGGATGATCGCCTGTCCGGTCATGCCCATTACATCCGTGAGCACTTCGGTGAGCTGGAGATTCATCTGCACCAGCGCTTTCTGCATGCGCTGCACCCAGCCGGCCTGCTCGGTGAGCAGCACCTCGCGCTGACGGGCCACCGCGCGTACCACGCAAACCTCGTCGCTAGGGCGCCAGGCCGCTCGCAGCAGCCCCAGGCTCATGAGCTTCTGCAGCCACTGGCAATCCTGCACGTCGCTCTTGCGACCCGGCACATACTTCATCTGCCGCGCGTCGACCAGCCAGACCGTCAATCCGCGCTGCTCCAGCACTTCATACACAGGTATCCAGTAGACTCCCGTCGATTCGAGTGCGATCGTGTCAACCCCGCATTCCTGCAGCCAGTCCGCCATCGCGTGCAGATCGTCGGTCATCGTGCCAAACTCGCGCACCGGTTCATCAGCCACCCCTTTGGGCACCGCGACCCAGTGACTCGAGCCGCCAATATCGATCCCCGCCGCATTCGGAAAGACTTCGGGACTGTCTTCGTGCTTGCGCATCGCCATCGCTGACCTCATGATCGTGGGTGGACGGCAGCGCCATGGGATGCGTCGAAATTGACTCGATCTCGTGAACGGGATGCAGCTCGCGCTGCTCACCACTGTCGCCGACGAATCCCGGACCATGCTCTCAAGCGGGCTCACCTGATGGCGTGCCGGCCACAGGTGCGCACCATTGGACGGTCGGTCATTGCGGCGCTGCCGTTCACCTGTATACCTCATCCCTGTTTCTCCGCGAACGCCGGACCCGGCACGGGGTTGAAATGCTCTCAAGCTTCCCCTCGATGAATCTCAAACGTGGACCTGCGACAACTGCACCAGGCGGAAGTCTGCACCCTTTCGGGTTAGGGCAAAGTTCGAACCCCTATGCAGGCCATTACAGCCCGCCATTCGCTTTCTCCGCGTTCTCATACCCGCTCCACCAACAGCTCTCCTTACGAGTTGCCTGCCATTCCACAATGTTCCGCGAGTTTGGCGGTGAGTCGGGTTTACCACGTTCCCGTTCCTGCCGCCCCGATGTTCTGGGCCTGTCCGGTTAGTGCCTGTCTATTCCCCGGTAGCGCTATGACGACGTGTTCCCGTTGCATCAAAGGGACAACCGGCTACATACCTTTTGGTTTGGGCCTGACAGCCGCTTTGGCCCATTTGACGTCACGAGGTTTATCAACAGTTCACCTATGTTGCACATACGGAACTTGCCTGGCCTTCACGCCGCACTGCGGCTAGCAGCGTCATCCCCAATCTCGTCGCCGAGACGGGGTGTCTTGCGAAAAAGACGTTGTTCCCGGAGCTCCACACGCAATCGTTACCAATCACGCATGTCCAGGTAGGCAACTGTTGGTCGCACAACAGGTCGCAGCATCCGTCGTTCATACTTCAGCGATGGAGGTGCGACAAGACAGAAACGAGCTTTGCTGCCCTGTACTACCTGATGATTTGACACGCTGCGGGCAGCAGCACGTGTCGCACGATGCACTCGTCAGTAAGTTCGTCGCTTTGATCGGCACTCGTCGTGGCAATTCGTGATGTTGCATATCCAACATTGTCAGGTATGCAACACAGCCAATTCCACAAACGATACTTCGCGGAAGATCCCGCAAGCGTTTTGGAGGGTGAGTGCCCATCAATCATCCCGATCAGCAATGTGTTGGGAGTTATCTCTCCGGTGTGTCGTGGCGTTGGCTCAACTATTGCATCTGCTGTCGGGGGGAAATTGAAGCGGGAGGTAACGGAGCATGAACACGAAACCAAAGCCTCACGAACCACAGACAAGATCTGCAAAAAATGACAGTCGACATGCTATTGCGGCGTCCACTCAAGGTACCGCGCTACGCGCTATTAACGAACCGGTGCTCCGGATCAACAGTTCCATTCCGTTCCCTGAGCAGGAAGTTTGTTCCTGCGTTGCTGTGCATTCCGACGAACGATGTATCTCACAAAGAAAGATATCAAGGGTCCTGCACAGAATGAAGCTGTGCGGCGAAGTGAGCAGCATGGAGGGCCGACGTCAACGCGACGGTCAGGACGACGTAGTCGAGCAGAGGCATCGAACCTTCCAACCCCATTATACGACTGTTGAATACTTCCGAACTTATGCTACTGGAGCGTCGAGTGTTGAAGAATCCTTCAATTCTTCTGGCGCTTTGCTTTGTTTTTTATATTTCAGCATGCAGTTCGAAACCTTTATGAAGTGAATTCCTTTATGCGACTTATGCCTCATGAATGTCAGCGCGACGTTCGAAGCGAATACGTAGACGGCGGAAATTATGCAGCCAGGCATGTGTACGTTCGACGACCCATCGGACTTTTCCGAGGTCACTGCCATGCGGGTGGCCGCGCCGCGCGATGCTGGTGGGAATACTGCGTTCGTGGAGAGCGCGTCGGTATTTGTCGTGATCGTAACCCCGGTCGGCATAGACGCAGCCAGGGCGGCTCAAAGGCCGCCCGCGCCTACCGCCGATCGGCACGATGGCCTCGATCAGCGGAACGAGTTGGGTGACGTCGTTACGATTGGCGCCAGTCAGGATTGCCGCGATCGGCGTTCCGTTGGCGTCGGTGGCGAGGTGGTGCTTGGATCCGGGTCGCGCTCGATCGGTGGGGTTCGGGCCAGTTTTTCGCCCGCCCCAACCGCGCGAATCGATGACGAATCCACGATCACGCGCGAGAAGTCGATCTTGTCCACCGCTCGCAATTTCCCCAGAAGCACTGCGTGCAATCGATCCCATACGCCGGCTTGCTGCCAATCGCGTAGCTTGCGCCAGCAACTGACGCCGGAACCGCATCCCATCTCCGCAGGCAAGTCCCGCCACCGGATACCGGTCTTCAGCACGAACAAGATGCCAGTCAGTGCAGCCCGATCCGGCACCGGCTTGCGGCCCGGATACTTGAAGCGGCGTGGCTTCGCTGGTGGTAGCAGTGGCTCGATCAGTGCCCACAGTTCGTCATCGATGATTGGTTTGCCCATCTCCTCGATCCTGTTGTCACGACGATCGAGGTTAACAGGTTGCGTTACGGGTTAACAGCCCCTACGAAGCCTTTTTGAAACCGCTTCTTAGGCGAGTGAGCGAGATTTAAATGAAAACACTATTGGCAGTGGACTACTTTTGTGATGTGGCACGGCGTTATCCGCAACATATAGCAGCAAGGCATGGCAGCGAGTCGGTAACTTATCGGGAGCTTGATGAGCAGTCCAATCGCATCGCAATGGCGCTGACCGAGCGCTGTGGCCGCGAGGCGCCCGTCATCGGCGTGCTGATGGAGCGAGGAATTGATTTATTGGCTGCGATGCTTGCCATTTTTAAGATTCGCGGTACCTATATGCCGCTTGATCGCCAGTATCCAGCGGAACGTTTGGATTACATGCTGGAGAAGAGCAAATGCTGCCTGCTGCTGACCGCCCGTAACTGCTACGAACAGGCGGCGTATTTGCAGGCAACCAAACCGGAACTAGTGCTTCTTGATATTGAAGAAGCGCAAGAATCTCGCGCGGCCTTTGTCGGGCTCAGAGGCAAAGGCAGTGATCTTGCCTACGTCATTTTTACTTCGGGTACCACCGGTCACCCAAAGGGCGTAATGATTGAACAGCGGAGCTTCATCAATCACTTGCACGCTAAAGTCCGCGATCTAGAGATCAGTAGAACTGACCAGGTGGCGCAGACTGCATCGCACTGTTTTGACATTTCTCTGTGGCAGTTTATGGCGGCGCTGCAAGTGGGGGCGTGCACACAGATCATTGATAGAGACGTCGTATGCGATCCGTCGCGGCTGCTGCTTGAGTTGCGCGAATGCCAAGTATCGGTCATTCAATTTGTGCCCTCGCTACTACGCTCGTTTGTGGCCGAAGTCGAATTGATCGATGCACGCGCGCTGCCGGCGCTGCGCAGGATTTCCACCGTCGGGGAGGCATTGCCGCCCGACGTATGCCGACGCTGGCTGGCGATGTACCCGTCTATTCCCATCCTCAACCATTATGGACCAACTGAATGTGCCGACGGTGTCACGCATGCGCTGATCTCTAACTCTCCGGCGGAAGGTCAGGCATTTATGCCAATCGGGAAACCGATAGACAATCTGCAGATCTATGTGGTCAGGCCAGATGCTGCGGCGCTGACGTTTGTTGCGTCAGGTGACGTAGGCGAACTTTGTGTAGCCGGCGTTGGCCTTGCGCGTGGTTACATTAACGACGACGCGCGTACCGAGCAGGCTTTTGTGGCTAACCCTTTCAGCGATAAGCGCGGATATGATCGATTATACAAGACTGGTGATCTCGTGAGGCTGCGTGAGGATGGCTTACTGGAGTGTCTCGGAAGAGCAGATCGCCAGGTCAAGCTGCGTGGTTACCGTATTGAGCTAAACGAAGTGGAAGGTTTGTTGGGGTTACATGCAGCAGTCGAGGCCGCGGCCGTAGTGGTGCATTACCCCGCTGACAATCGGGTGAAACTGACGGCAAGGGAAACACTGACTAGTCTAGGGGAAGCGGAAAGACTTCCGCGCCTCGTGGCCTTCGTCAAGCTTCGAGAGGAGGTTACACGGAGCGCTTTACGCGAACACATGTCGCGTCAGTTGCCTGACTACATGCTGCCTGATCTTTTCTTCGAGATGGCGACATTACCATTAAACGCCAATGGCAAACTTGATTACAAACAATTGCCTTCCCCGGAAAGTTTGCGTCCTTTGTCCGATGTGAAATATCTGGAGCCCACTGACGGTGTTCAGGTTCGGTTGTGCAGGCTGTTAGCCGAGATACTGCATCTAGACCGGCTGGGGCGAAACGACAACTTTTTGCTGATGGGCGGTGACTCGCTGCGCGCCATGCTTGCGATCAACCGTATTCGGAGCGAATTCGCCTGCGAAGTTTCGGTGGTTGACCTGTACCATTGCTCAATAGAT
This sequence comes from Paraburkholderia sp. CNPSo 3281, assembly GCF_024206515.1. NCBI lineage: Bacteria > Pseudomonadati > Pseudomonadota > Betaproteobacteria > Burkholderiales > Burkholderiaceae > Paraburkholderia > Paraburkholderia sp. CNPSo 3281. The sequence goes on from NZ_JAMBPS010000076.1 coordinate 11,265, forward strand.
GAGTTAACCGAACTTCTGGCCGAGAAAGAGGGTGGGAATGAGTCGCTTCCCGCCATTGTCGCCAGTCGCCGTGGTGAGGGCGGAGAGGCTCCGGCCAGCCATATTCAAAAACACTTATGGTTTTTGTGGAAGCTTGATCCAACAGCATCCAACTATACCTTGCAAGCGGCGCTCGAATGCTGCGGAGAGCTTGATCGAGATCGCTTTAGTCGGGCTTGGGATGCGGTGGTGCAGTACTTCGACACACTGCGCATTCGATTCGTCGAAAAGAGTGGCAATCCATATTTGACCTTCGATTCACCGCCGAAGGGTAGTTTGCGCTTTATAGACCTTTGCGGCGACCAACCTGCCCCCAGGTTGGCTGAATTGAAGGCGAGCGAGTTTCAACCGTCCTTTGATCTCGCCGCAGGCGCACTGTATCGCGCACTACTAGTACGAGAGAGATCAGACCGGCATGTTGTCATCTTTACCACGCATGAAATCATTATGGACGCGTGGTCGCTTTCGGTGATGGTGCGCAAACTGCGTGAATTTTACAAGGCGGGAGTCAGTTCAGAGGACGGTATCAAAGCCGAAATTTCGTTCGAGGATTTCGCGAAATGGGAGTCTGAGCAGTTTCGATCGGACTGCTGGGCGCGACAGCGCTCGTACTGGGCACAACAGCTGTCGGGTGAGTTGCCGGTGCTGACCCTGCCTTCCGATAAGCCTCGTCCGAGGCGGATGCGTTACACCGGTAAGTCATACGCCATACAAATTCCGGCTCTCGCGGCGTCCAGACTTCGCGAACTTGCGGCGGACAATCGCACCACGCTTTTCAGCGTGTTACTGACGACTTTTTACGCTTTATTGAGAGAGTACAGCGGACAGGACGATATCATCGTCGGCACTCCGAATGTAGTGCGAAAACAGTCAGGTACGGAAAAGCTGTTGGGGTTCTTCCTAAACATGTTGCCGCTAAGGGCGAAGATGGATCCTGACAAGTCATTCATCGAACATCTGGCCACGACGCAGCAAACTGTCATCGGTGCTGACTTCAACGCGGCATATCCATTCAGTCGGATGTTGGAAACAGTTGACGTGGTACGTGGAAGCAATTTTTCCCCCGTATTCCAGGCGATGTTCAACATGTATTCGGAGAAAGCAGAGCTAATTTCTGAGGGGCAGGACGATGTGTCAATTGTCGCACGCGAATTGGAGAACGGTTATACGAAGTACGATCTCACTCTTTACTGTCAGGAAGAGGGGGACGGCATCTACCTGCAGATGTCCTATTGCACTGAGCTGTTCTCCGACGAGCTCGTTTCAAGAATGCTGCTCAACCTGCAGCAAATTATTCAGGTGATCATTGCGGCGCCCGCGGCGCCGCTGGCAGAGCTGGATCTGCGGCACCCAGCTGAAAAGGATTTTCTTAAGCGTTACAACGGAGGACGGCTGGCTTATACAGGCGCTAGTACGCTACGCGAAATGTTCGAAGCGCGTGCCAAAATGTCGCCAGTGGATACTGCTTATTTCTGGGAGCGCGGCCGCATTTCGTATGCTGAGTTGGATGGTGCAGCCAACCGTTTTGCTAACAGACTCGCAGCCGCCGGTGTTGGTGCCGGCGACAGGGTGTTGCTTGGCATTGACCGCGGCATTAACGCGTTGATCGTCATTCTAGCTGCGATCAAGCTGCACGCAACCTACTCGGTGATCGGGGCAAATTATCCGATAAGCCGCATACTTGAGATTGCCAAAGATGTCGCTCCCAATGCCTTCGTTGCCACGCCGTTGCAGCGGGAAGCATTTCGTGACAGAGGGCTGGTTTTACTGCCGTCGGAGGAAGTTGCACACGGCAATGAGGAGACAGATGCCGCCCCTTCGCCATCTTGCTCGCATGAAGTGCTGCAGGTCGTCTACACATCTGGCTCTACGGGAAAACCGAAGGGCGTTGTGGTTCCCGCTACAGCATGCATAAATCGTTTGCACTGGATGTGGGGGCAATTCCCATTTCAGGCAGGTGATGTCTGCGTAGTGCAGAAGTCGGCGGCGCTGGTTGCTAGTCAATGGGAAATCTTCGGGCCACTCTTACAAGGCGTTCCTAGTTTGCTGCTGAGTCAGCAAGAACTGCAAGATCCATTTCTGCTGCTATTGCAGCTAGATCGTTACCGGGTAACGCATCTGCTGTGCTCGCCACCGTTGATCACCGGCATTTTGACGGCACAATTGACAGATGGACGGTCGGTTTCAGATTTGCGGCTGGTCACCTCAAGCGCTGAGGTGTTGCCACCGGAGTTGGCTCGGCGCTTTCTCGAGGCGTTCCCGCAGGCCCGTCTGTTCAACTTCTACGGCTCCTCCGAGTGTAGTTCGAACGCCGCTTGGGGGGAAGTGTGCGAAGTGGGCGCTGATGAACGGACTGTCCCGATCGGTAAGCCGGTGGCCAATGTCGGCATAGCCGTCGTAGATGACAAGTTGCGGCCGGTGGTTCAAGGTGCGGTGGGGGAGATCCTGGTGACGGGTGACTGCCTGGCGAGTGGCTACCATGACAGCAGGGAGTTGACAGCCGAGCGATTTGTTGCTAGTTCGGTGCCAGAGTTGCAGCCTTTCGGAACTGTGGCTTATCGCACTGGCGATTTGGGGCGCCACCGTGACGACGGCCGCCTGGAGTTCCTCGGAAGGCGCGACAACCAAATCAAGATCCATGGCTTGCGTGTTGAACTGGATGAGATTTCTCACGTCTTGGGAAAATGTCCTGGGGTCGAGGAGGCCGCGGTGCATTTGCACCGCGCTGCGGATGGCGAGCCGCTGTTGACTGCCTACGTGGTGGGCACTGAGGCGAAGCTGCCGTCGACAGACGATGGGTTCAGGCAAATGCTCCGTCATTCGCTGTTGCCCCACAGTATTCCCCGTTCATTTGTTCGCTTGCGGGCTTTGCCTAAGCTGCCGGGCGGTAAATTGGACCGTTCCCGCTTGCCGTTGCCACGGCAAACCGCGGCGGGCGTATTCGCGCCGCTGGTCACCACGACCGAGCATGCACTGGCCGCGGTTTGGCAGGAAGTGCTTGGTATGTCGATGATTGGTGCGGACGCGCATTTCTTCTCACTGGGTGGTACCTCTATGCTGAGCGTGCGCTGTGTGGCGCAGGCGGCCAAGATGGACATCCGCTTTTCTGTCAGCGAGTTGTACGATTATCCAGTCTTACGCGAACTGGCTGGGCTGATCGATGCCCGCTCCGGCGAACTGGTGCACCACGATGGCGATATCGACGGTGGAGTGGAAGTAACGCCTACGATACGCTTCATGAATCGGCGCATGGGTTTAGACGAGCATTTCAACATGTGCGCGATCTGGCAGGACGATAGCTGCCGTTTGGATCCGGCCATATTGGAGTCCGCTATCGTCAGGTTGGCGAAAGACTACCCACTGGTGCGCACCAGGATCTCTCGAGATGACGATGATCTACGCTTCCATACCGGAGTCGGAGCGTTGCATCTGGAGCGAGTTGCATTGGGCTCCTACTCAGAGCTCGGTGATTGCACGCGAGAGGTATCTGGTATCGCTGAGAAAGCGCAATATGCATTCCGGTTCGATGGTCGTACCTGGATGTCGCGTTTCCAATTGATCGAGGCGGAGGTCGGTGGGCGACCGTACAGTTGGATTTTTATCATAATTCATCATTTCCTGGTCGACGGCTATGGGTTCCGGCTCCTGCTGGAGGAAGTAGAACGCTACTATCTGGCTATAGAGCATGGCCAAGCGCCGGTTCCCGCATTCAGTGGCCGCGCGCAGTTGAATCGATGGGTGAAGGCGCTGCGCGAACATGTGAGCGGTTCGTTGGACAGCAACGTTGCTTATTGGCGAAGCCGGCCATGGGAGCTGCTGCGTGAGGATGGTGCAACAGTCCTCGAGGTTGAGCCAGTCGATAGTGGCGCTGATGCCAGCCGCCGCTTGTTCGAGATGCTACATACTGGGCAGATGCACAGTGATGCTGCTTTCGAGACCTTGTGTGCGCGCAAGGGGATTCGCTATCTGGACCTGGATGCGGAATCGACAAAGATTCTGCTTGATCTGCATCCGGACCGGCACGGCTTTGACGCGTTCGACGTCATCCTATGCGCCTTGGCGGAGGTGGCAGGAAAGGGCAACCAGCGACGAGGGCTGTTTCTGGACAACATGGACATGCTGCGCACGCCTATCCTGCCGGGTCAGGATCTGTCGACGGTTATGGGCTTTACCGCGGAGCTTGTCCCGCTGGCCATCGTTTGTGAGGGGCGACTCAGTGTGGCGGAACGTCTGAAAGCGGTGCGTCGTCAGCGCAATTCGGCACGGATCCATGGCATTGGGCTACGGGCGGCTGCGTATCTGCTGCCGGACGATCAGGCGAAGGCGCTGGTGGATTTCGACTGGCCGCGTGTTGTCGTCAACTATCGCGCTGTGTTAGATAATCTTCGTACGCGCATGCTGCTCGGCCTTGCTCAACCGACGATCTGGACGGGTGATGGGATGGGGCCCAACCGTCATCACACGTTGCGGTTATATATCGATAATGTGGACGGTAAACTTCGTATCCAGATGCATTGTGCGTTGCATTGCTTTTCCGCAGAGGAGGCGAACATGCTGGGACGTCAGTTGCTGCATTGTCTCGCGGCTTATGCCGGATGCCTCAGGGACAATCAGGAAGATGTGGACGCAGCAAGGTTGAAGGACGGGGCCACAGTATGAACACGCCAGCAGTCGCGGCATCACGGATGCAGTCAATGGCCCACGATCGACTGTTGCCACTGATCTTGCGGCTGGCTTTTCCGTCCGTCATTGGCGTCACTGTCAGTGCTGCTTATCAGTTTCTCAACGCGTATTTCGTGGGGCGGCTCGGAACAGCTGCACTCGCGGCGATGGCATTGTCGTTCCCGTTTGCAATGTGCATCACGGCAATAGGCCAGATCTTCGGTGCAGGGGCCGCGTCGTTGATTGCTCGAAGCCTGGGACGTGCCGACGATCACTCTGCCAACGATTATGCATCGCACGCGTTATGGTTGGCGATGGTAATTGCTGGGATTGCGGCTATCGCGGGCTGGCTGGCGGCTCCAAGATTGCTGGCATGGCAAGGCGCTGGACCATCGACTTTGCCACTGGCGGTGGATTATCTTCATTGGCTGCTGCTGGGCTATGTGGCAGTGGTATTCAATATGGTCTGTGGTTTCATCGTGAGAGCGGATGGCAATACCGTGCTCAGCATGACGACCCAAGTTTCATCCTTCGCAATGAACGCGGCACTCGACCCGGTGATGATTTTCTGGTTGGGGCTGGGCATCGAAGGGGCTGGCATCGCAACATTTCTGGCCCAGTTGTGCGGCTTAACCTTGTATTGGCGACATTTTGCGGGCAGGCACGGCGCCATCGTCTTATCATGGCCATCGGTGGGACGCTGCTGGTGCCGGCTGGCGAGCATCGCCCGCATCGGCCTTCCGCCAGCGCTCAATACGCTGCTCGCGGTAGGGGCCATGTCCATGCTCAATGGGTTCGCTGCTCGCTACGGTGAGGCATCGGTGGCGGCGCTAGGTTTGGCCAGCCGCTTGGCGATGCTGGCGGTACTTCCGCTGTATGGACTGTGCAGCGGGGCGCAGTCGGTTGTTGGGTTTAATGTCGGCGCAGGTAACTGGACACGGGTGGCGCAAGCGGTTCGGACTATGGTTGCCGTCGCCCTAACGTTCGCCGGAGTCTATGCCGGCTGCGTCGTGTGGCACGCTAGAACCATCATCGGCTGGTTTGCGCACGAGTCGGCGACGATAGAGATTGGTAGCCGCGCGATCTTACTGTTCCATTGTGCGTTGCCGGTGTTAGGGGTGCAACAAGTCTGCCTGCTTTTCATGCAGGCCAAGGGCGACGCAATCTGGGCAACGCTTGTAGCGGTACTGCGGCATGGCGTGTTTCTGATGCCCCTGATGGCCTTGCTGCAGCAGGCTTATGGGCAAGACGGCCTGTTGTTCTCGGTAGCGGCTGCCGATATGGCAGCGGGTCTTATCGCTAGTGTTATTCTATACAGTGAAATGCGGCAGATCGACAAGGCCTCCCGGCTCTGTCAGGTTAATGGAATGGGGGCGGTAGAATGACATAATGAAGAAGACAAAACCGCTTTATCATGGTCATCGCTTCCTGAGCCTGCGCGACGTCGAGGAGTTGATGCTCGAACTTGGTGTTGTGGTCACTTACGAGACGATCCGCTGCTGGTGCGAGAAGTTCGGCGCTCGATTCGCCAGGTACAACATCCCTGAAATAGCTTTAACTATCTGGATCGAGATACGGGGCCAGCAAACTGACCACCAAGTCAGTGGTTTCGGCAAGCTCGCCGGTGCCAGGCAAGGGCTCCCAGCGGCCGGTGTGGCTGCGAAATGCGCACGTGTAGATGGTGCGGCCGACCTCGGTGAGGCGAGCCACGGTATCGATCGTGTCGTCGCGTTGCATCTGGATGAGCAGGTGCTTGCCGTAGGGCGTGGCAAGAACGACGCAGCCGATGCCGCTGCAATCTGTGAAGCGGTGACTCGCCCGAGCATGCGTTTCGTGCCGCTGAAAGACGAACACCAGCAAGCCACGATCTGCCTCCATCGGACGCGGCAGGGTTTTATCGAGGAACGGACCGCGACCTACAACCGTGCACGTGGCCTGCTCTCCGAATTCGGCGTGGTGCTACCGCAGAGCCCGGAGCGCTTGCGAAGAGAAATCCCGGCTCATCTGGATGCCTTGCCCGGCTGGGCCAGACGATGCATCAGTGATTTGCTTGAGCATGCCAGCAACATCGAAGCCCGGCTCGCTGAATACGACCGCGCAATCAGCGAAATCGCGAGAGACGACGGGCGTAGCCGGCGACTTATGCATTTGCGTGGCATTGGTCCGCCCACAGCAAGCGCATTGCTTGCGAGCATCGGCGCTGGACACGACTTCAGAAACGGCCGACAGGTGGCCGCGTGGATCGGCCTCACACCAAGCCAGTACAGCAGCGGGGGCAAGACACGGCTAGGGGGCATCACGAAGACGGGAGATGCATACCTACGCAATCTACTGATACTTGGAGCTCGCTCGGTGATGGCGAGTCTGGGCGACAAGCAGGACCGTTTCAGCCGCTGGGTGAGAAGCGTCGTCGAGCGTCGCGGCTACTGGCGAGCAGCGGTCGCAATCGCCGCAAAAAACGCACGCACGGCCTGGGCGATGCTCAAGTACGGCGAAGCCTTTAAACACGAACCGGCGGCTGTATGACACGGCCGCTATGTCCAAACGATCAGGAAGCTAACCGAATCGAAGCAACCATGAGCGGATAGACGATCACTTTGCACTGCCAGCGGTGATGTGAAGCGGGTTGGACCCGCGCAAGGCATACCTGTCAGAGAAACGGGGATTTCTATCCCGTCCAACGAATGAGGTCCTTGCGCGCGTCTTTCATCAGGGTCCGGGCCAACGGCCCATCATGACCGGTTGTAGTACAGCAGTCCTTCACCTTCTCACGCGCGCCGACGTGGCATTGCAGCATGCATCAACAGCGAGCTTCGATTGAGCTTGTGCTCAACGGGGAACCCCTTGTAGTTTCTCTGGGGCGGCTAACCGCCAGGGCAGGCGTGAGTTCCATCACCGCATGCTTGAACCCGATGGGTGTCTGGTGCGATTCGGTTTGCAACCAGCTTGAGAAAACGGATGCGATACCCAACCTTGCAGGCGGCCGTGACAAGATGACGGAAGAAACTTCGGTGAATGGTCATGACGATGAAAATGCCCATCCTCATGACCATTCACCGATGGACAGAGATTTGCGCCTTGACTTCGGCCGGCTAATGGGTGTCGCAATATGGCGGTCTGCTATGCTGCCGGGCCTTAATGCGTGACGTGCGTGGCATCGAAGTCATGCAGATGATCGTCAAGGGGCAATTGAACGATGGCGGCGTTGGTCAAACTCCCGCACGGCAGTTCTATTCGCTGGCTGGATAAGTAGTCTATATCGTATTGGGACTTCACTAACCTCTCATTCTTACCGCGACAGAACCAGCTGGGTTTTAAGTTTGTGGGCGGCGGGCACCTTTCGCAGTCGTCGGCTGTCAACAAGGTACTTCCGGGACGGTCAGCGGCCCGGCCAGCCAAAGAACCGGCACTGCGGAAAACGGTTGCAGCCGACGAACGGCCGGCCGCTGGATTTGAGGATTTTCTGGATCAGCAGCCCCTTTCCGCAGTCCGGGCAACGCTCTCCAACCCGACCCCGCGGGGCCGATCGCGTCGATGGCGTCGCCGGCCGCTGACTGACGCCGCGGGGCTGGGCGGCACCCGCTTCCTGAGGCGGCGCGGGCCGTCCGTGTTCATCAGCCTGCGTGTACCCGCACGCGGGCGCGCGCGTGCATGTCCAGCGCGCCGGCACCACGTCATCCCAGCGTTGCAGCGGCTTGCGGCACTTCGGGCACAGGTAGATGCCCCGTTTCACTTGCGGTTCGATCATCATGATCGGGCGGTCATGGACTTGGTCACCTTACCACGCGTGGTCAGAGCAGCGACGCTGGGGGCGTGCCGCCACCGGCTTCGCGACCGGGGCGACCGGAATGGGCGGGACTGGCAAGGAGCCTCTGCTATCCCCTTAACCGTCGATCCAGCGTCCGCCAGTCGGCTGGCAGCAGCCCCGGTGTGCGGCACTGCTGTCTCGAGTGCGTCGAGCAAGGTGAAAAGGCCTACAACTGGTTGCGGCAGAATGCGGCAACCAGCCCTGCAAGACGAAGCGAACTATGACGAACCAAACCTAACTGTTTGAAGCCCCGCTGGCCCTGGCACCGTTTGTCCGCAACCCCACATCTCCTACATCCGTCGGCACGATTGGACGAAATGCGTCACACCACACCGAGATGGCCAGGCTCCGTTGGCAGAGTCGTACTTGCATGCAGCGCCAGCGACCTTCAGCCGTACGCCTACCTCGTGCACAGGCTCACCGGATGGCCACCGCGCGAACCTGCTGCGATCTGGTTGAGCGCTTACCGCCTCACATCGCAAAACTCACACCATCGCAGGGCATTGAGTTCGACTGCGGCCGCGCTTGAAACCCTTACCGATCGATGCATATGTGGTGTTGGCTCAACTTTTGCTTTTGCTTTTGCGTTTGCTTTTCGCGGACCATTACGGGTGGATTGAATGACGACTGAACACGAAATCAAATCTCACGGAGCTGCAGTCACAGCCAGCGTTTTTGCGCGCGCGCCCGGCACGGTTGCGGAGCCTGCGCCTGCTCCGAACCCCCGCACCCTTATCTGGACGGAATCACGGGGGGACTGCGTACACGCACGAGGAATGGCGCCACCTCGCGTTCGAATGGATCGCGGCAACGTACATCGCGCTCGTCGACCGTGGCTTACTGAGGGTCGTCAAATGAGCGTTCTCAACGCCAGTCGCCGGGTAATGCGGGCCACTGAGAATCAGTGGCCCAAGATTGCCGCGCGCCTGCGGATGAAGTTGCCTGGCGAGAAGGCGCGTATCACGATGGTCGTGACGGCCGCGGGCGAGACGTCATGGAGCCGCGAGGCGGGCGCGAGGCAGTTCTGGACGGCAATGGGCGAACTGCATGGATTCGACTGGACTACGGCTGGGCCCTGCGAGGGCATGCGCGTCGCGTTGTGTCGGGCAACACCTACGGAGGCAGCATGACCTGCATTGTGGCGCTGACGGATGGCAGGAAGGTCTGCATGGGTGCCGATTCGGCCGGAGCGGGTGGTTCGTACATGACGGTGCGCGCCGACCCCAAGATTTATCGGGTGGGGCCGTTCCTGATCGGCTTCACTTCGTCCTTCAGGATGGGGCAGCCTCTGGGCCATAACCTGACCGTCGCGTCGCGCCCTGAAGGCACCGATGTGTTCGTCTTCATGTGCACGACGTTCGTTGAGGCGGTACGCGCGTGCTTTAAGGACACTGACGGGTGCATCAAATAGTGCGCACTTGATCAGGCGGCGTAGCGGACATGCTTTTCCTTGAACAGGGTGCGGATCACGTGCGACTCCTTCTGTCGACGATGCAGATGCCGGCGGACGGTGCCGATCATTTCCGCCTTGCTGGTCGGTCGGCTCTTGCCGAGCGCATTGGTTTTCACATCCTGATTCAGGAGTTCGTCCGGGTTCAGCTCGGGACAATACCCCGGCAGCCGGATCAGGCGCAGACGGTCGGCGTTATCGGCGACGAACTGCCTGACGGCAACGGATCGGTGCACTGGGTGTCCATCGACGATCAGGTAGATCTTACGCGTGGCCTGCCTGAGCATGCGTTTCATGAATTCGATGAACGTCGCGTTCCTGAATGTTCCCTCAAAGACCATGAAGCTCAACTCCCCGCGGTTCGTAATGGCCGAGACCATGTTGCAGCCGAAGCGTTGTCCTGTCGCGCGCACCACCGGCGTTTGGCCCTTAAGCGCGAAGCTCGTGCCGCTGATGTGATCACTACGCAAGCCCATTTCGTCACCCCAGTAGATCGTTGCTTTCTCACGCTTCGCCTCTTTCGCGATCTGCGGATAGTCTTCGTTCAGCCAGCGTTCGATCACCGCATCGTTGCGCTCGTACGCTCGCCGCGCAGGCCTCTGGGCACTCATGCCCCATGCCTTCAGGTATCGGCCGGCCGTCCACGCCGACACCGTGATGCCATACTCCCGCTCGATCAGTCGCGCCACCGACTCGCGCGTCCACAGGTAAAACGGCAGCGCCAGTTGATCTGGCAGCCGCTCGATGATCAACCTGCGGATTCTCACAGCCTGTCGGTGATTCAACCGACCACTTCCCGGCAGGCGGCCTCGCTTGCCAGGTCGCAGCGCCCGCAGGCCGCCGTCGCGCGCCAGCTTCATCCATTTGCTTACTGCTCGCAGGCTCACCCCGTAGGTTTTCGCCGCCGCAGTCTGCGTCATGTTGTCACGCACGGCCTGCACCACCATTTTTCTTAGGTCCGCCTGCGTGGCACCGTCCAATTTGCGGGCATCAGTTTTCGTCTTCATGCCCATATTAACGCACAACGCACTATTTGGTGCACTCGTCAGTAACTTCAAGTTTCGCGTCACATTCATCCAGAATCGTCATGCAAAATGCAGAAGTGACCAGGAGAAAAGCATGCAGCAAATCGCGGATTTAATTCGACATTCTATAAGGAACAATCACTTAAAGTCGTATGTATATAGTTACCCTTCGAAAAGATCGTATAAAAGTCTACATAATATCGGCATTACGGAAATATGGCACACCGGTGATCGTGGACCAGCTTCAATATATATCCATATACCATTTTGCAGATACAGGTGTACTTATTGTACGTTATTTCTAACGACCCAAGATACAGAGGACATAATACAAAATTATGTTGATAAGATATGTGAACAAATCAAATTTTATGCGAAGTACACAGGAAGGAAGACAGTTGTATCTGTGTATTTTGGTGGCGGAACTCCGACTATTCTAAACGAAAAACAATTCGGACAGATTTTTTCATCGATTCAACATGGATTCCCGAATATTGCGTCCTCTGCTGAGCTATGTGTCGAAGGTTCTCCCGACTCGATGTCCGAAGAACTCCTCGATTTCTTGAAACGCCAAGGCGTGAACCGAATCAGTATGGGTATCCAAACTATGGATTCCGCAGAGCTGAAGGCCAGCGGTCGCCCATACCCGGTTTCGACAACAATCTCTGCGGTAGAAAATATCCGAAAGCGTTTCGAAAATTTCAATCTGGATCTGATCTACGGCCTTTCAGGTCAGACCTTCGAAAGCTGGCAAAATTCGCTCCGCCACATCGTTTCATCAGGTCCAATGACTATCTCACTGTATCCTGCAATTAGCCGACCTCTCACAGCGATTCATAAGCAGCAGCGATTGCATCCGGAGCGATACATCGACGACCAGACCAAGTATGCGATCTACGATAGCAATGTCGAGTTCATGCAAATGAATGGATACCGACAAGAGTCCTTCACTAGGTTCACCCGTCTGCCAGAGAATAGCAGCGCGTACGCCCAAGAGACTTCCGATTTTCTCGGCGTTCCGATGATCGGAATTGGAGCAGGCGCAAGAAGCTACAACGGAAAATACCACTACAGCTTCGACTACGCGGTCGACCTCAACGAGGTCGGCAAGGCCATTGAAGATTATTTGAACCTCGAAATCACCGAACACAGCATGGTGAGGTACGGGATTGTTCTTGATGCTTACGAAGAGCGCTTGAGATATTTCATCCTCAGCCTTACGCTGAACCAACTTTCTGGGACATACTATTCATCACAGTTTGGCCGGAATCTGTATTCTGATTTTTTGGACGTAATTGATGCACTTGAGGCTGAGGGGTGCATCGAGCCACCGTCCAATGACAAGATTCGATTGACCAGGAAGGGTTACAAATACAGTAATTTGGTCGCGCACCATCTTTTCTCGAACCATGTGAAAACCCTGGAAGAAAGGTATGTTCCACGATGAGCAACAGTGAGCGATTTTGGGAGAAAGGTTATTCGGACGCGAAAGTGTGGACGATGGGCGGACCGAGTGTTGAGGTATTTGAAATTGAACAGTTTCTACCACGAAACTCGACTGTTATAGACATCGGCTGTGGCGAAGGCAGAAATGCGCTCTTTCTTGTCCTCAGGGGACACAAGGTGACCGCCTTGGAACTTTCCTCGAACGCCGTAAAGAAACTTCGCTCGATTGCTGACCGTTATTCTTTGAACATCGATGTGATCGAGGCACGGATCGAGGATTTCGTACCGGATGAAAATTATGATCTAGTTATGGCGCACTCGTCGTTACATTTCGTGACGAAAGACGTGTGGATTCCCTTGCTTCGGGAAATGAGGCAACGGACTAAGCCCGGCGGATTTCACAACTTCACATCGATTATTGGAATTCCTCGCTACCCAGTTCCGCACGAGTGCCGACATGCCAATTCGTTTGACCGAGGCGATCTCGACTCGCAATATGCGGACTGGCAGATTCTTCGTTCCGATTTCTACGCCAAGTGGGATTCCCATCCGGGTATTCCGACGCATGTGCATGCCGTTGAGAAGTTTCTCTCGAGAAAAGCAAACTCGGTCGAGCGGTTCACGTTGACGAAGGTCGATCTTTCGAACAGCGACAATCTTCCTTTAATCTTGTTCGACAGCATACCCCTTGGAGCCGATGCTACCGCAGTCAAGTCGATGGGTGTTCGTCCGAGACACGTCAATCGGATTGAAATGCCAGGGTGGAACATGACGTCTCCTACGGAGCTGACGGGCAACTATGTGGTTGAAGACTGGATTTTTGGGATATACGGACTCCAATTCACACAGAGCATTTTGACGGGTAAATACGAGTATTTTACGTCACCAGTTTCGTTGCGGAACTCTAGTCCATTGAACCAATGAAATTGCACTGATCTAATAGTGCATGGGCAAAATGAATCTTAGTGAAGCTGAGCGCGAAGAACTGATGTCGATGCAGCGCAGCCGGACCATGGCCGTTGGCCGGGTGAGGCGTGCGCGGCTGATATTGCTGCTCGACGAAGGAGCCTCGCGCGGGGCTATCATCAGCGAGCTGCGATGCGATTCGCGATTCATCACAACGTGGCAAACACGCTTTGCCAGTGAGCGTCTTGAGGGTCTGTACGGCAGGCATCCCGGCCGCGCTCCGCGCCGCGATCTGGCGCGCCTTGAAGCGAAAGTGCTCGACTACACGCTGCGACGCAAACTGGCCGATGGTTCGACGCATTGGAGCAGCCGTAAGCTGGCCGCACAGTTGGGCGTGCCCTTACACCCCCACGTATTCGTCATGGCTGAATCAGGTTGAGAACTGGTTTGCCCGCATCCAGCGCGACGTCATTACACGCGGCGTATTCACCAGCACCAAAGATCTCGACAAAAAGCTCATGCGCCACATTCGCTATATAAGAAAAATCTCGTACAGACCGCCTATTTGCACCAGAGCCCCCGCGTGAAGATGGAGCGCTATATCCTCGGAAAAGCGACGGCTGGGCGGCGACAATTAGCTTGGCCGACCGGCCACGCTGCTTGACGCTCTCTAGTCGGCCTTGAACAATCCGCGAAGGCTTATGCGGCAAGGCTCCGAGGCCGAAATAGCATTGTGGGATTTGCAGAGACCTGGCATATTGATGCCGAAATCCTGCAAATCCTGACGAGGTGCGGATGGGTCCGAAGACGCCTGTGACAGAGGGAGATTTCTTCCGGCAGCCCCTGCGTGAGCAGATCAACCTGAAACATCCGCTGGTGCGGCTGGCTGACCTGATCAACTGGAATCGGCTGGGCATGGC
>NZ_JAMBPS010000077.1:0-24480 GCF_024206515.1 Paraburkholderia sp. CNPSo 3281
TGAGGGGGGTTGAAAACGGGGCTATTGATTAGGAAATAAACATTTCCTATAATCATCCCCATGGCATCCGAGCACCCTTCCCAACCCCTGGCCCGCTCCCCCGGCCGACCGCGCGAATTCGACATGGAAACCGTCGTGGACGGCGCCGTGCGCGTTTTCCGCGAGCGCGGCTACCACGCCACCTCCGTAGGCGATCTCAGCGACGCAACGGGCCTGACCGCAGGGAGCCTCTACAAGGCCTTCGGCGACAAGCGCGGCGTCTTTCTCGCCGCGTTCGACCACTACGTCACCACGCGCAACGCCGAATTGCGCCGTCGCATCGACAAGCAGTCGAAAGCAAGCGAGAAGATCCGCGTCGTCTTCCTCTTTTACGCCGAATCGTCCCACGGCACCGAGGGCCGGCGCGGCTGCCTCGTGGTTTCCAGCGCAACGGTGCTCGCCACGTTCGACGACGAAGTCGCCACGCGCGTCGAAGCCGCCATGCGGCGCACCGAAGAGATGCTGCGCGAACTCCTCCAGCAAGGCCAGCAAGACGGTTCGGTTGCAGCGGAAATCCATGTCCCGGCCATGGCGCGTACCTTGCTCGCCCTGCTCCACGGCTTTCGTTTGATCGGCAAATCCGGCCGCACGCAGCGTGACATGCTAGCCGTCGCCGCCGAAGCCATGCGCTTGCTGCGTTGAAATTTTTTTGGTTAATTTGGAAATGATTATTTCCAATCAATGTCAACGTTCCCTGAACCCATAGGAGTGTCACGCCTTGAGTACGCCCTCACGCATCATTGACCACGGTCCTGCCTCGCTGGCCGACCCCATCCTGCCCGGCTTCGCGCATCGCTTCGAAACCATCGATGGCACGCGGCTTCACTACGTAATCGGCGGAAATAAGGATGGCGAAACAGTCGTGCTGCTGGCCGGCTATCCGGAAAGCTGGTTCGCGTGGCGCAAGGTCATGCCGCTCCTCGCCGGGCGGTATCGCGTGATCGCACCGGACCTGCCCGGCCAGGGCGACTCCGATCGCCCATCGGTTGGCTACGACACGCAATCGCTCGCAACCGCCCTGCACGCGCTGCTCGGCAAGCTCGAAGCACGCCGCTACCACCTCGCCGCTCATGATGTCGGCGCCTGGGTGGCTTACCCCTATGCGGCACTATTCGGCGCTGAAGTGTCGAGCCTCGCGTTGCTCGACGCCGGCATTCCCGGCATCACGCTGCCGGAAGCGCTGCCCGTCGCGCCCGAGCGCGCGTGGCGCACCTGGCACTTCGCCTTCCATGCGGTTCCCGATCTGCCGGAGCTGCTGATAGCGGGCAAGGAGCGCGCGTATCTGGAGTGGTTTCTGCGCCGCAAAACGGCGAATCCGCAATCCTTCACAGATGCCGATATCGACGAATATCTGCGCGTGTTCACAAAGGAAGGCGGATTGCGCGCGGGGTTGGCCTACTACCGCGCGGCCGATGTTTCGGCGCGCCAGAATCGCGAGTTGAGCACGCGCGGCAAATTGCCGATGCCCGTTCTCGCGCTGAGCGCCGATCAGGGCTCGATTGCCGACATGGCCGGTCCGCTGCGCCATTACGCCGACGAGGTGCAAGGCGCGACGCTTGCCCACTGCGGCCATTTCCTGCCGGAGGAGCAGCCCGCGGCCGTGGCCGAAGAACTGCTGCGTTTCTTCGGCCAGACCTGACTCGGACCGGCCTTACTCCGGCGCTTCGACCGTGGTCACCGCCGAAGAAAACACATACCCCTCGCTGCGCAGCGTCTTGATGTAACGCGGCTCGCGCGCCTCGTCGCGCAGGCGCTGGCGCAGCCGGCTTACGAGCAGGTCGATCGAGCGGTCGAACGCGTCGGCCTGGCGGCCTTGCGTGAGGCTCAGCAGCTGGTCGCGCGTCAGCACGCGTTGGGGATGGTCGAGAAACACGCGCAGCAGCCGGTATTCCGCGCCGCTCAGCGCGACGATCGTGCCCTCGGCGTCGAGCAGATGCCGCGCCGTCGTGTCGAGCCGCCAGTCGCCGAACGCGAGCAGTTGCGCCGCCTCGCTCACTTCCATGCCCGGCGGCAGCATGCGTGTGCGGCGCAGCACCGAGCGGATGCGCGCGAACAGTTCGCGCACGGCGAAGGGCTTGGGCAGATAGTCGTCGGCGCCCATTTCGAGGCCCACGATGCGGTCCGTCTCTTCGTTGCGCGCAGTGAGCATCACCACGGGCACGGCGCGGAACTTGCCCGCGCGCAGCTCGCGGCACAGCACGAGCCCGTCGTCGCCGGGCATCATGAGGTCGAGCACGATCAGGTCGGGCGCGCCGCCCTCCAGCACCGAGCGCATTTCGCGCCCGTTCGCGGCCAGCGACACGCGCATGCCGTTCTTTTCGAGGTAGGCCCCGACCAGTTCACGTATGCCGCGATCGTCGTCGACGATCAGAACGTGATCCATCTTTTCCGTCATTGGTTTTCTTCTCCTTGCGCGCGAGGCGTGAACGGGTTTCGGCAATGCACGAACAGTACACCGGATGCGCAATCTCCGCAGCCAGGCCGCTCGCCGCGAAGAACAGGATGGCGAGCAGGCGTTTCATGCGTCCTCCACCAGGGAAAGACTAGCACCGTTGGCAACCGACGCTTCGAGCGCGTAGACGTCCACGCCCGCAAGGCAGCCGAGATTGACTCGCCAGCGCGCCGGATCCCTGCGCGTCTGGTGAAACGGATAAATGCCGCAGTGCCTGCAGAAATAGTGCTTCGCCACGCGCGTGTTGAACTGGTACAGCGTGAGCGCGTCTTCGCCTGCGAGGATCGTCAGTTCGGGGCCCTCGAACGGCGGACTCATCAGCGCGCCCTTGCGCCGGCACAGGCTGCAGTTGCAATGCCCGGCCGGCTCGATCGCCGTGCGGACTTCGAACTGTACCGCACCGCAATGACAGGAACCCTTCCAGTTTGTCGTGTTCGCCGACGTGCTCATCTTGCTCTCCGCTCGGTTGATTTCGTTGGGTGATTGAACTTGCTACGGGCCGCGTACAAACCGGAACCGCGCCGCCCGATTCGGGACGACAATGTGCGCTAGCGCAGATTCGGCGCGCAGCATATCGACCTGAAATGGCCGGCAATGACTGCAGCCGGCCCGCAACAAACCGGCATTGTTTATGCTCGCAAGCTGGTAGCGAGCGAAACTGAGAGAACGGCTCCAGGAGATCCCTATGAAATGTCTGCGAATCTATGCCGACGCCCAGGGTGAGTCTCATTTCGAGGACATCGATATCCCGCTCACCCCGCTTGAGCTATTTCCCAACATCCCGCCCATTTACCTCTCGACGTGGGAGCCGGCGAAGGCGGTGCGCTTTGGCTGGGTGCCGGCGGGCCTCAAGGAGGCGGACTGGCACACCACGCCGGTTCGTCAGTTCGTGATCTGGATGACCGGCTGGGTCGAGTTCGAAACGAGCGACGGCGACACGCGCCACTGCGAGCCGGGCACGGTCGTGCTGTGCGAAGACACCGTGGGCAAGGGCCATCGCTCGCGCCACCCCGAGGAAGGCCAGTTCAACGTGTTCATTCCGCTCGCTTGAGTGAGCGCTTGACTCACACGACCGGGCGCTTATGGCGCGCCGCCTGTCACGCTTGCGCGCCGCCCAGCACGAGCCGCCCTTCCAGCCCGCCTTCGGGCCGGTTGCGCAGCGTGAGCTGCGCGCCCATCGCCACGGCGAGCTGGCGCGAGATCGCGAGGCCCAGGCCCGTGCCGCCCGTGCCCCGGTTGCGCGAGGTCTCGAGCCGGTAGAACGGCTCGAATACCTTTTCGAGCGCTTCCTCGGGAATGCCGGGGCCGCTGTCGAGCACCGAGATTGTGACGGTCTTGTCCTGCGGCGACGCGCTTACCTCGATGGCCGCGGTGCTCCCATACTTCAGCGCGTTATCGACGAGATTGCCGACGATGCGGCGCAGCGCCTGCACGCGCGTGACGATCGCCACGTTCAGACGGCGCTCGAAGGTCACGGGCGAGCCCGCATCCACGTAGTCGCATACCAGGCTGTCGAGCAGCGCGTCGAGGTCGACGCGAGCGGGCGCTTCGCCGGTGCCGTGCAGCGTACGCGCGTAGGCCACGCCCTCCTTCACCAGTTGCTCCATCTCGTGCAGATCCTGCGCGAGCTTGCCCGCTTGCGCTTCGTCGTCCATCTGGTCCACGCGCAGCCGCATGCGCGTGATCGGCGTCTGCAGATCGTGTGAGATGGCCGCCAGAATCTGCATGCGCTCGGCCACGTGCGCCGAGATGCGCTGCTGCATCGCGTTGAACGCGCGCGCCGCGCGCGCCACTTCGGAGGGCCCTTCTTCCTCGAGGCGCTCCGCCTTCAGGTCCGGGCCGAGCGCGTCGGCCACGCGCGCGAGTTCGTGCAGCGGCCGCGTGGCGGTGCGCACCGCGAACCAGCAGCATGCCGCCAGCACGACGAGCTGGGCCACGAGCACAGCCGGTAGCCAGCCCGACAAGGGCAGCGCGGGACCCGGGCGGTAGTCGATGGTGAGCGGCGAGCCGTCGGACAGCCGCAGGTGGATCTGCAGGCGTTCGCGCTTGCCGGGCACCGAATTGGTCGTGAGCGCGTACTTGTCGCCGAGGCCCGCCGCGATGGCCGAGGCCACGCTCTTCGAGCGGCTCGCTTCGGGCGGCTCGCCCGGCGTGCCGGGACCGAGGATGAAGCTATAGGTGCGCCGCGCGAGCTGCGGCAGCCACGCCGCGCGTTCGGCCGCGGGCAGGTGGTCGAGCAGCGCCACGGAGATGGCGACCTCGCGGGAGATGTAATCGGTCATCATGGTCGCGGTGGCGTCGTTGCGCTCGGTCATCGTGAGCTTGAACGACAGCCCCTGCGCGAGCGCGAGGCCGACGCAAAGGATCAGGGCGAGGCGCGCGAACAGCGTGCGCGGCCAGTGCAGCGCGCTCATTGCCGCGCCGCCCGCAAAACCAGCGGTGTGCATGTTCGGACTCCGTGTGCAGGGAATGATGGGTTTATACCGCATGCCGCGAGAGGCTTTGTATCTCACTGTATCGGCGCGGGCGCGGGACACAATACATTGCAGGCCCGTTCGATTCATCGCGTCCTTTCACGTTTGCGGCTTGCGCTGCGGTGCGGCATCGGCCCATTCGCGCACGGCCTGCGCAAACAGGCGCAGCGCCGCAGGCGGATGGCGATTGGCCGGATAGTAAAGGCAGAGCCCCGAAAACACCGGCCCCCACTCGGGCAGCAGGTGGACGAGCCGCCCGCCGGCCACATGGTCGGCCACGAGCGATTCCGGCACCCAGGCCACGCCCACCCCGGCAAGCGCCGCCTCGACCATCAGGTTGAGATTGCCGAGCGTGAGCGGCCCGTCCACGTCGATGCTGGCGCTCTTGCCGCGGTGCGCGAAATCCCAGCGGAACAGCGCGCCGCTCTCGAAGCGAAAGCGGATGCAGCGGTGCTGCTCCAGGTCGTGCGGCGCGCGCGGCGGCGCATGATGCGCCAGATAGGCGGGCGAGGCCACCGCGCCAAAGCGCATGTCCTGCGTGAAGCGCACGGCGATCATGTCGCGCGGCACGTCTTCGAGCACGCGCACGCCGGCATCGAACCCGCCGGCCACGATGTCCACGAGCCGCGAGTCCGCCACGAATTCCACGCGGATGTCCGGATAGCGGGCGAGGAACCCCGGCAGCACATGGCGAATGAGCGGGCGCGCCCCCGATTCCGAGGCGCTGATGCGGATCGATCCCGAAGGCCGGTTGCTCGCGGTCGCGACGTCGTTCACGGCGTCTTCGAGATCGGCCATGGCGGGCCGCACGCGGCTGAGCAGTTGCTCGCCCGCCTCGGTCAGCGCCACGGAGCGCGTGGTGCGGTTCAAGAGGCGCACGCCGAGCTTCGCCTCCAGGTTGCGCACAGTGTGGCTGAGCGCGGAAGGCGAAACGCCCAGCACGCGCGCTGCGCCGCTGAAGCTGCGCTGCTCGGCGATCGTCACGAAGGCCGTCAGTTCGGATAAGCCGGTGCGCACCATTTGTGAATTTCCCTCAATACCCCATGCAAGTTTAGCGGGATTGTTGAGCGGCCTGCAGCAACCTACACTCGGTCGGCTCGAAGGCGGCTCCCACACGAACGGGAGCGCCGGTCCTTTCAGTTCACGCAACCAGGAGCAAGACATGCAAAAGCGCACACTCGGCAAGAACGGCCTCGAAGTTTCCGCGTTGGGCCTTGGCTGCATGGGCCTGAGCTTCGGCTACGGCCCCGCCACCGAAAAGAGCGACGCGATCCGCCTGATCCAAACGGCGTTCGAGCGTGGCGTCACGTTCTTCGACACGGCTGAAGTCTACGGGCCCTTCGTCAACGAAGAACTGGTTGGCGAGGCGCTCGCGCCGATTCGCGACCAGGTGGTGATCGCCACGAAGTTCGGCTTTCAGGACGGCGACTCGAAGAAGCCCATGGACAGCCGTCCCGAGCGTATCCGCGCCGTGGCCGAGGCGTCGCTCAAGCGCCTGAAGACCGACCGCATCGACCTGTTCTATCAGCATCGCGTCGATCCGAACGTGCCCATGGAAGACGTGGCCGGCACGGTCAAGGACCTGATCCGCGAGGGCAAGGTCAAGCACTTCGGCCTTTCCGAAGCGGGCGAGCAGTCCATCCGCCGCGCCCACGCCGTGCAGCCCGTCGCGGCGCTGCAGAGCGAATATTCGCTCTGGTGGCGCGAACCGGAACACAAGGTGATACCGGTTCTGGAGGAGCTGGGCATCGGCTTCGTGCCGTTCAGCCCGCTCGGCAAGGGCTTTCTGACCGGCGCGATCGACGAGCGCACGTCGTTCGACCAGAGCGACTTCCGCGCCATGGTGCCGCGCTTCACGGAGGAGAACCGCAAGGCCAACGCGGGGCTGGTCGACGTGCTCGGCCGCCTGGCTGATGGCAAAGGCGCGACGCGCGCGCAGATCGCACTGGCCTGGCTGCTCGCGCAAAAGCCGTGGATCGTGCCGATTCCTGGCACCACGAAGCTTACGCGGCTCGACGAGAACGTGGGCGCGGCCAGTGTCGAGTTGAGCGCTAGCGATCTCGCCGCCATCGAAGCGGCGCTCAAGGAGATCCCGGTGGTGGGCGACCGCTATCCGGCCCAGTGGCAGCAGCGGGTGGATCGCTGAGCCTGCGCGCGCGGCCTGCTCACACCCACAATCGGTACATCCAGATCGACTCGTCCTCGACATGGCGCTGCGGCGCATGCACCATGTCGTGAAGTACCATCTTTTTGCACCATGTTTACGGGCTTCGCTCTACGCTGTACGAAGGCGATCACTGGATCGATCTCCGTGCTTCCGTGCTCACGCGGCAACGCTGAGCCCCATTCTGGCGAGAGCGAACGTGCTGAAAATACTGATTCCCATTTTTGACCGGCGCGGCGCTGCAGAGGCGGCACGTCACAGTGCTTTACTGTTCGCCGAACATTGCGTGGCTGAAGTCGAAATCCTGGAGGTCCTTGAAGACGTCACCATCGAACGCACCAGCGCGTTCTGGTCGGAAGACGAGCTGCGTGAACAAAGTCAGCGCCACCTGAGCCACGCACTCAGCGAAACCTGCGCGATTCTCGACGACGCCGGAGTGCCCTACACATCGAGCTATATTTGCGGCCCGTTCGTGCGGAGCGTGTCCCGCTGCGTTGAAAGTGGACATGCCGACATCGTCGTCGTCGACGCCAGCCATCTCGGCATGCTGCGCAAGCTGGGCATGCTCATGAAGGTCTGGCGGCTGCGCGCAACGCCCGTCACGCTGCTGCATTGAGGTGCCGTCTCTCTCATCCCACGCTCATCAAGTGAAGCCGGGGCATTCATGATCGCAACGGAAGAACACGACGAATGGCTCAGCCTGGATCCGTCTGAAATGGTCCGGCTCCAGATCCGGCGATTTGACATCCATCGCGATTCATCGGAACTGATCGCGAAGCTGCTTCGCAGCGCCGCTTCCAGTCTCGACAGGAAAGAGGAAACTAGCAGCTACTACGTAAGCCGCGAATCCGGCCGGCGGCGAAGCGCGAAAGCAGAGGCGTGCTTTATCGCCGCGTGCAAGGGTCAACTCGTGGGAACGCTGACCATAGAGGGGACTAATCTCTCCTCACCCTGCCGCCACTACCGGCGCCAGGACGTTGCAACGATTCACCGGTACGGTGTCGATCCACGTTGGCAACACCTGGGCATCGGCCGGGCATTACTGTCATTCGCCAATCGATGGGCAGCAGCCTTGGGTTATGCGCAACTGGCTCTCGATACCCCAGTTGCCGCGGGCAGTCTTCTCGACTTCTACCATACGTTAGGGTTCAGGCTCGTCGATACGGTCCACTTCCCCGGGTGCGCCGATGACGGCGCCGTGCTCAGTCGTCCGACCTTAATTGGCTGGCGGCATGCTCCTGCGTCGCACGCTAGCCGTCGCTTGCAGAACAATCGATAACGGATATTGAGCGGCGCCAAATTCACTACCCTCTGGATGGCTTTACGCTCTTTTTACTTGCCGCAAAAAGATAGCGCATTAAAATATTGCGGTAATCCAATACGGAGATGTTCCATGAACATCCGATGTCCTCGCCCCCCTGGTTGTTCCTCTGCCTGACAGACAAGACGTCTGAGCCTTCTCCTCAAGCCGCCGTCTTGCCAGCAGGCTAACGGTGCGCGTCCCGGCAGCATTTCCGCGTGACCTTCTTTGTCATCTGAGCACCGCAATTGCGGTTGATCAGCCGTGGGCTTGTACCCGATCGGTTCGCACGTCACTGCAATGCGCAAAGCACCCTCATTCCGCTCGGCCATTCCCCGAGTGGAAATCAACAGCAGTCGATTCAGGAGCTTTTTTCCATGTTTGAAATTAACAAGAACTACACTCGCGAATTCATTCACCAGGTCTGCGGTGGGAACAAGCAGGCATTTCTTCCCACGAAGAACGGAAAGGTCGTCGCCGCTTGTTTGCGGACGGACCTCAATCCGCAAGCGCCGGATGTCATCATCTGCAACAGCAGTGCTTCTGCGAATGCGGCGGGCCGATCGCTCTCGGGACAACGCGATGCCATACCGGTATTCATCAAGACGGACACCGACTCGTACCGGTTTGCAGGCCTGTTTGCTGCGGGCGAGTCCTTCGTCACCCCGCCTTCCTGCGCGCCG
This sequence comes from Paraburkholderia sp. CNPSo 3281, assembly GCF_024206515.1. NCBI lineage: Bacteria > Pseudomonadati > Pseudomonadota > Betaproteobacteria > Burkholderiales > Burkholderiaceae > Paraburkholderia > Paraburkholderia sp. CNPSo 3281. The sequence goes on from NZ_JAMBPS010000077.1 coordinate 9,113, forward strand.
TATGTGCAAAACTGTGGATTGACGTCCGCGCAGGTGTCGCGCGTCATCAGGATGCAACGCCGTTAGTGCGAGTGGAGGAACGAGGTACGCCTGGCAAAAGCGAAGCCCCCGTTGACGTAGAGTCTCGGGGGATTCGCCCAGATCAGTCGGGTCTATATTGGCGAGCCAGCCAGAAAGCACTCAGAGATCCGCGGCTGCCAGCGTGATCCGCTCGTTGACGAGTAGAGGATATCGACGCTCGATTACGCGAACAAGCCTCGATTTATTGAGCGCAAATGCCAGCATGAGTTGTTTCGGGGACTCGTCCGTCGCACCCAGCTTTTCACAAACCACCTCGCAAGGCAGTGAATAGGCGCAATATCCCCATCCAAACCGATACGCCGAAAACCATACGGACGAGTCCGCGGACAGGGTGGGTTCAGTGAGATAGGCAGTTGGCTGAATCATGGTTGTTGTACCTCCCACGCAAGCGTCATTACTTGAATTGCGCCGCCGCTTCGGATGCCTGAATACGCGGCTCGCCGGGGAATGCCGTCTTGATCACGCTTACGCGATCGGCCACGCGCCGCGGGTAGTCTTTAGCGCCACCACTATAGCGCATAAGCGCGTCATGAACGTCCCCGTCGGACGCCTCGATGTAGTCGCGCAGAATCGACGAGCCGATGCTGACGTTGGTGCCCGCGTCGGCCAGATCCGAAGCATGAAGGACAATGTCCCTGTGCTGCGACGGCAGGATCTGCATAAGCCCCCTGGCGCCGGCGACGCTCACGGCGAAGCGGTTGAAATTCGATTCGACGGCGATGACGGCGAGCAGCAGAATCGGCGAGATCGTGTCGCGTCGTGCGGCTTGCAGCACCGCCTCGCCGATTCTCAGCGCATCGTGCAGGCCGATATGAAACCGCACGTTCAACATGGTCGCGATGTCTTCGGCTGTCGGTATGCCCTGCGGGACGGCGTCGTAGGCCGGCTCGGGCGGCGCAACGACCGATGCGTCGGCGCCATAGGTCGTTCCATTGGACGCACCAGCCACCAGGATCGCCGCCAGAACGAGAGCGCGAAGGCCATGCGAACGAGCGCCTCGCCGATCACCGGGATTGTTGTTCATATGCGTTAGCGCTTTACTGATCAAACTCCTTGAAAGGCTACGCCGGTCGACCGAACAATTTCAGAAAAAGGTGGCTCTCCTACGAAAAAATCGCGTAAACATGCCCGGGCAGCGCGCGGGGACCGCTCAATGCGAAATGCTCTCTAGCGACTTGCCGAGCGTGCGGGGCCCCATCAAGCCGATGGACACCATCACGAGCGCCATCGCCCTCGCTATGAAAACGAACACGCCTGTCACGCTGAACTCCTTGAGCATAAAGGCGACGACGAAGGAACTGAACACCGCCGAGAGCTTATGGCGGCTTCCACATGTCCGCGAAACCTGCTTTTCGCGGCACCGGGTCCGCCGGCCCGACCGCAGGCAGCGGCGCTCCGTTGGCGAAGTGCCACGAATCCAGCGCGCCGGGAATGCTGCCGCTCGCGGATATCCCCACGTCCGCGCGATCCTCCATACAGGCCCGCACGACTTCGTCACTGATCTGCTCGGTCAGGGCGATCTGCACGAGAGGGTAGCGCGCCTGAAAGACCTTGAGCCGCTCCGGCAGAAAACCAACGATCGCGGACGCGTTGGCGAACAGGCGCACCACACCCGCCACCTCGCCACTGAGCGAGTGAACCTCACGCGCCAGCGACTGCAACTGGTCGTGTACCGCCACCGCGCGTGAAAACGCGTGCCGGCCCGCCTCCGTCAATTCGACGCCCGACGGCGAGCGGATCAGCAAAGGCAGCCCCATCGCCGCTTCCAGATCCGCCATGCGGCGGCTCAGTGCAGACGGCGCAATGTGGTTGCGGTGGCCGCTCGGGCAATGGAGCCTTCCTCCACGACCGAGATGAACAGCTCGAGGCTATAGGGATCGATTCGCGTGGCCGCAATACTATCAGCAGAGTCAATTAACGTCCGACCCGATTTAATTGGAAAGCCATTTAAAAGGGAAATATAGACCAAAGAATTAATTACATCTGGGCACTTCAGACCGTCCCAGAACTGCCGATATTGCGGGCAATAGCAGATGAAACACGCAATCTATGCAGTAAGCATTACCGTCCGCATTTGAGGTAATTAATACCTTGCTATTGGCGGAAATTGACTAAGTCTCGGTAATTGAAACCAGAGACAATTCGTGTGACATTTTGTTACGTCTGATTTTCACATGCCAGGGGGAATTATCGGTAATATCCGCCGCGCGTCTGACTTCAAGCATTGACTTCGTAATCTTCGTCCGAAAAATTGCGCACGTCTCCCTCCTTCAGGGATCCAGCGCAGGGCCGAAATTCCCGACGGGGCAGCCGTAGCGAGGGTGCAATATTTACCCGCGCGAAAGCAAAGGACAGATACGCAGGTTCGCGCAATAGCGCGAGCCGCGCGGCGCACGTAGCGGGCGCAGGGCTCACCGAGCCGTCGTGCAGCGTCCGTTAAATCTCATTCTTCAGACCTTAGCCAGCATCTGAGCGCCATTGCGCGCCGTCGCCGGCTGGGCGTCGTTTTGTCTTTTTTTTTCGATCGATGAAACTCTTCTATCTCTTGCTGTCGTCGTCGCTATTCCTCGCGGCGTGCGGCGGTGGCAGTTCCGGTAGCGCCGGGACGGATGCAACCAATGCCTCGGCCACGACACAAAGCGCGAGTGACGCCACTGCCACGGACGCCAGCGCGAATGCGGCCACCAGCACGCGCGGCACGCTGCACTGCGGCTCCGCCGTGAAATCGAGCGCGAACTCCAGCAGCGAGCTGGTGAGCGCCGATACGCCGACCACGCAGAGCGGCCGTATCTTCGCCTCGGGTACGGCGTTTCCCCTCGCATTCACCACCAATGCGCCCGCAGCCGACACCGTGAACTGGTCGATCAGCGACCATCTCGGCAAGGTGGTCACGAGCGGCAGCCTGCGCGTGGCGGCAGGCCCGGTGACGACCACGCTGAGCTGCTCGTCGACGCTCGCAGGCTACTTTGCCGTGACCGCCAAGCTCGCCACCGCGGGCGGTCAGCTCCTGGAGCTGGGCACCCGCCCCGCCGGCACCGCGACCTTCGGCGTGCTGCCCAATCTGGCGGGCATCGTGCCGACCGTTACGTATCCGCACCAGGACCTGCATCGCTTCGGCATGCAAGGCGAAGACGACAACACTTCGGTGCTCTCTTCGCTCGGCATCTCGTGGACGTACGACCATCGCGAGCTGTACAACATGGAGCCGAACGGCCCCAACACCTTCAACCCGAACGCCAACAATCTCGACCCGTTCTACACCACGGCCAACGTGATGCGGCTCGTGCGTCTGGACGGCATTCCCGCCTGGGCGAGCCCGACGGGCGCGTTCGAGGACGAATCGCTTCCGCCTACCGATCTCGCGTATTACCAGAACTACATGGCCCGGATCGGCACGGAATCGAACCTCATTCGGACGACTTACTTTCCGAAGCAGGCGTCGAACTACTACCAGCTCACCTGGGAACCGGACGCCCAATGGCAAGGCAATAACACGCAATTCGTGCAGCTCTATCAGGCCGTCTATCAGGGTATTCACTCGACCGATCCTCACGCAGTCGTGATGGGGCCGACTGATACGGCGCCGTCCGGCACCGCCGATCACCTCAAGGCCCTCGCGCCGCTCGGCTACGCGCAGGACATCGACGGCGTGACGACGCACGGCTACTACGACATCAACGGCAGTTCGCCTTCGTTCCCGCCCGAGCGTCAAGAAACCGATCCGGCCAACGCGTCCGGCTCGCTGATGGGGCAAATGCGCGCGCTGCGCAGCGAAATGGCGGCTGACTACAAGCCGGGCATGAAACTGTTCAGCACGGAGCTTGGCATCAGCTACGACAACGGTTCGTCGTACGGTCCCAATTATCCGACCGGCAATATCCTGTACGCACAAGGCGCGGTGGTGGCGCGCAGCCACCTGATCGTTCTGGGCGAAGGCGCTGATCAAACCTGGATCTTCTACGGTGCGGACTTCCCGGGCCTCGTGGGCTACGGCACGTTCTTCGATCTCGCAGACGCACAGGGTCAGTATGGCGCGCAGAACATCAGCCCGAAGCCCGCGGCCATGTCCGTCGCGGCGATGACGCGTATACTCGACGGCACCAACACGCTTGGTCCGGTGAAGAAAACGCCCTCGGGGGTCTACGCTTACGCGTTCCAGCAGCTCAGCAACGGCGCGGTCATCACGGCCCTCTGGACGCACAACAACAGCGTGTGGAGCGCGAGCGCCGGCTACAGCTCGACCTATAGCGTGGGCTACAGCCTCGCGGTGGATGCACCCGGCACGAGCGGCACGGTCACCGTGCTCGACGAAATGGGCAATCCGACGACGAAGAGCTACAGCAACGGCAAGGTCGCGCTGAGCCTGACTGAATCGCCGGTCTATGTGATTTCGCAGAACGCTTCGGTGGCGAGCGCCAATGCGACGCTGCCCACGGGCTACGTGCCGAACTGACCGAACCGGGCGGCCGCCTGGTCGCACGAAAAAGCCGTACCCTGAGGCGCCCGGGCCGCGGACACTGTTCCGCGGCCCGGGCGCCTCTTCCGTTTACCACCGGCGGGGCACGCTTGCGGCATGCGGTGCATCCGGCGTGGCGATCTCTGTGTCGAGACTGCTGGCAGAACGATGTCGAGGCAGTAGTGCGAACCGTATGCGCGGAGCGCGGAGCCGCCTGGGTCGACTATCAGGTGAACCGGACTACGTAGCGACGGCACGTAGCCGCCAGCCGCAGGCAACGGCTATTGCGAAGAATCAGTTGCTGGCGGCGCTCTCGACCCTTAAGCTTTCGACGCAGCGACAGAAATGAACGAAAATGCTGCGAACCCACTGGAAAGCAACATGAAACGACTGTTACTCGTCGCACTCACCGCCGCCTCGTTCGTGACCTGCGCTCATGCGCAAAGCGACGCGACCGGTTCGTTCGCCACCCCCGCAGGCACGGTGCAATTCGTGCGCGACGACCGCGACTTCGTGGCGGTCCTCGGCAAGGATATCTTCGACCGCTTCGACGCGAAGACGCTCGCGCATTTCGACGAAGTGGGCCACGACAACAGCACGATTACGCGCATGCTCGTGCAGACCGCCTACGGCCCGGTGCTGTATGACTTTCGCCGCAATCCGCCGCTCGTGCAGCATGTGACCACACGCATGACGATCAAGCGCGTGTTCTGGCAACCCGACGAAGTCGTGATGCAAGGCTCGGAGGGCTGGTTCCGGCTCAAGAACGGCGCGCTCACCAAGCTGCAATCGTCAACGACCACGTACCGCACCAACTAGCCCGGTTAAGCGTCCTTGTCGTCCTTCTCGTCACCCTGCGAGTCGCGATCCGCGATCTTCAGCTGACGCAGCTTGTGATAGAGCGTTTTCTTCGGCATCCCAAGCTCCTCGCTCGCCTGGGCAACGTTGCCGTGATGGCGGCGCAGCGTGTTCTCGATCAGCATCCGCTCGAAATACGCTAGCTGATCCGCCAGTGTCTCCCCTTTCACGGTAGCCGCGCCCGCGGAAAGCAGGCTGTCGCCGGTTAGCCCGAGCACGAAGCGGTCGGCGACATTCTGCAGCTCGCGCACGTTGCCGGGCCACGCGTGCGTCATGAGTTCGGACACCTGTGCAGCGGTCACGACCGGCGCCGGCGTGCCGAAACGCCGCGCGGCTGCGAGCACGAAATGCTCGAACAGCAAGGGGACGTCCTCGCGCCGCTCGCGCAGCGGCGGCAATTCGATCTGCGCGACGTTCAGCCGGTACAGCAGGTCGGCGCGAAAGCCGCCCTCGGCAGACACTTCGGCGAGGTCGGCCTTCGAAGCGGCTACGATCCGGCAATCCACCGGAATCAGCTCGTTTGCGCCCAGGCGCTCGACCACGCGCTCCTGCAGCACGCGCAGCATCTTGATCTGCAGCGGCATCGGCATCGTTTCGATCTCGTCGAGAAAGAGCGTGCCGCCATTCGCCCATTCGATCTTGCCAACGCGCTTCTTGATCGCGCCCGTGAACGCGCCCGCCTCGTGCCCGAACAGTTCGCTCTCGAACACCTGCTCGGGCAAACCGCCGCAATTGAGCGCCACGAAATGCGCGTCGCGCCGCGCGCTGAAGTCGTGCAGGCTGCGTGCGATCAGTTCCTTGCCTGTGCCCGTTTCGCCGGTGATCAGCACCGACACGGAGGTATCCGCGAGACGCAGAATTTTTTTGCGGACCTCCGCCATGGCCGGCGACTTGCCGAGCACGAGCGCCTCGATCCCCTGCCAGTTGTGCAGCGAAGCGCGCAGGCCCTCGACTTCGAGCGTGAGCCGCCGTTTCTCGACCGCGCGCGCCACGCGGCCCGCGATCACATCGGAGGAGAATGGCTTTTCGATGAAGTCGTAGGCGCCCACACGCATTGCGCTGACCGCTGTCGAAATGTCCGCATGTCCGCTGATCAGCAGCACGGGAATTTGCGGATCGATCGCCATCACGTGGTCGAGCAGTTGCAGGCCGTCGATGCCCGGCATGCGCACGTCGGAGACGATCACAATCGGAGCGCCCGGCGCAATGTCGGCATACGCATCGGCGGCAGACGCATAGGCGCTCACCGGAAAGCCGGCCAGCGCCACCGCCTGCTCGACGCCGATACGGACATTCTCGTCATCCTCGACGACCAGCACCCGAATCTCATCTGCCATGTTCTGTCCTTTGCGGCTCGGCTGCCGCGAATTCGATCGTGAAGCGGGCTCCACCTTCGTCGCGATTCGTTGCGGTGATTTTCGCGCCAAAGCCTTCGACGATGCGCGACGTGATCGCGAGCCCGAGCCCGAGGCCTTGCCCGCGCGGCTTGGTCGTCACGAACGGCTCGAACAGGTGCGCCAGCACATCCGGCGCGATGCCGGGCCCGCTATCGTCGATCGTGAAGCGCACGCGGCCTTGCGCGTCAGGCTCTCCCGCCTCCATCAAGATCACGCGCGTGCTCGCGTCGCGCACGGCGTCGAGCGCATTGCCCAGCAGATTGACGATCACCTGTTGCAGTTGACTCGACTCCGCATACACCGTCGTGCCGGGCGCGATCCGCACGTCGAGCCGCACCGCTTCGTCGCGGATCCGCGACTCGTAGATGAGCCGCGCATGCGCGACGGCTTCGCCGAGCGACACCGCCACGCGCTCCACTTCCGGCTTGCGCGCAAACGCCTTCAGTTCGCTCGTCAGCACCGCCATGCTGTCCACGAGGCGTCCGACGCGCTCGAGATTGGCGTTCGCCTGGGCGCCCTGATTGCGCTCGAAGAAGGTACGCGCATTGTCGCAGAGCGTGCGGATCGCGACGAGCGGCTGGTTCAGCTCGTGCGTGAGCCCGGCCGCCATCTGGCCGATCACGGCGAGCTTGCCGGCGTGCACGACCTCCTGCTGCGTGGCGCGCAAGCGCTGCTCGGTGCGTTCGCGCTCGGCGATCTCGCGCTGCATCTGCGCATTCGCTTGCGTGAGGGCGGCGGTCCGCTGCGCCACGGTCGTTTCCAGCTGGTCGTTCGCGCGCCGCAAGGCTTCTTGCGCCTTGAGCTTCTCCACGATTACGCGGCGGCGCTGCACCGCATACAGCGCATAGAGCGCGGCGATCAGGAACGCGCCCGTCACGAATGCGAACGCGAGCCGTTGCTGCCGCCGCGCGCCCGCCGTGTCGAGCAGCACCATGATCGTGTCCTGCCCTTGCGGCGCGGGGCGCGCCATCACGAGAAAGCGGGCCGTACGGCCCGCGCGGCGCAGGTCGGGGAAAATGCCGATCCACGCGCTGTCATTCCAGTCGCCAATGCGCCGGTATTGCAGCGCCTCGACGATGCGGCCCGCGTATTGGCGCGACGCCTGGATGTCGCGCTGCTGCGGCTCGGTCATCGCACGCATGGCGGTGAATTTCCATTCGGGCTGGGTCGAGATCACGATCACGCCGTTGCTGTCGACGACGATCGCCGCCTCGCCAGGCGTGCGCCACGCGGATTCGAGCGCGTCGACGCTGACCTTCACCGCGGCCGCGCCGATTGCCGTGTCACCATCGTGAATCGCATTCGCGAAGTACAGCCCAGGAACGCCGGTGTTCGTGCCAATACCGAAGAAGCGGCCGCGGCCCAGCGCGAGCGCGTCCTTGAAGTACGGCCGATATGACACGTTGGTGTCGACGAAGCTGACCGGCTGGTTCCAGTTGCTCGCGGCGATCACCGTGCCGTGCGCGTCGATCACGTCTACCGCGCCGCTGCCGACATCGTTGTTGACCGCTTCGAGATAGGCATCGACCGCGGGCAACATGCCGCGCGCTTCATCGGGCGGCGCTTTGAGCAACGCGCGCACGCTGTCCTGCCGCGCCACGAGCGCGGGGACCATCTCGAAGCGTCCCAGCTCGCTTTTCAGGCTCGCCGCGTAGAGATCGAGCCGATGCTCGCCGACGTCGGCCAGCGCGTCGATCGCGCGGTTCCATGCGAACTCCACCGCGGCGGCGGCCGCACCGACATACAGCACGGCCGCCGCCGCCCATCCCCACCATGGAATGCCCTTGTAGCGCATCTGCACGTTCGCCCTCGTCGATTGGCTGCCGCCAGACGGCGGGTTCAGCGGATACCGCTCGCCGGATGCACCGGCGCCATTATCGCGAAGGCGCGCACGAGGGGCGCACAGCAGCGCGTCATGCGCCGAAATGCGCGAGCAGGATGAGCGTCACGGTCACGACGATGGCGCCGCCAATACGCGTGGCGATCTGCGCGAACGGCATGAGCTGCATGCGGTTCGCCGCGGTGAGGATCGCGACGTCGCCGGTGCCGCCCTGGCCGCTGTGGCACGCGTTCACGATTGCGGTGTCGATAGGGTACATCTTCATCAGGCGTCCCACCACGAAGCCCGTGCCCATGAGCGTGACCACGGTCGCGGCGATCGTCACGACATTGACGAGCGTGAACGCGGCCATCAGCTTGTCCCACGGCGTCATCGCCACGCCGATCGCGAACAGCAGCGGGTAGGTGACCGCGGTCGAGAAGAACTTGTAGACCACGAACGCGCCTTCCTGCAGCGGCGGCGAAACCGCCCGCGCGAGCTTCACGAGCACGGCGAGGAACAGCATTGCCACCGGCGCGGGCAGGCCGAACAGCTTGTTCGCCATCAGGCCGATGAGGTACAGCGTGATCGCCGTGATGCCGGCCGCGGCGATGTGGCTCACGTCCACGTGCCCGCGAGCTTCGTCGTTCGACGACGCCAGTTCATCGCTCGCGCCGACTTGCAGACGGCCGTTGCCGGTCAGATGCGGCATGCGCTTGCCCAGCATGTCGAGCATGCCCGAGAGGATGATCGCGATCAGGCTGCCGAGCATCACGGGCGGCAGGACCTGCGCGAACAGGTCACCTTGCGCGACGTGCATGATTTCCGAATAGCCCACGGAGAGCGGGATCGCGCCTTCGCCCACACCGCCGGCCATGATCGGCACGACGATATAGAGCAGCGTGTGCTTGACGCCGAGTCCGAGCGCCGCGCCAACCGCGGTGCCCACGATGGTCGCCGCCACCGTGCCGGCCGCAAGCGGAATGAAGATCTTCAGGAAGCCTTGAATCAGCACGCGCCGGTCCATGCTGAGAATACTGCCGACGATGATCGAGGCGATGAAGAGATAGAGGAAGTTGGTCTGCTTCGTGAACTCGACCGTGAGATGCTGCACGGGCTTGGGCAGTACGTGGTAGTACACGAGCGCCGAAGGCACGAAGGTCGCGAGAATCGCCGCCGCGCCGATATTGCGCAACACCGGCAGACGCTTGCCGAGTTCGGCGCACGTGAAGCCGCAGAAGGCGAGCACGGCGATGGCCATCGAGATCTCGCCGGGCACCTTGCCGGTGACCGCGAAGCCCGCGATCAGCGCAAACAGGATCACGTAGATCGGCAGCGGAATGATGCCGATGCGGATTTCCATCAGCTTCCACCAGCCTTCGGGCCAGAAGCGGGTTTGGGTCGTCGGGGATGATTCGGGGACCGCCTGGGTCACCTGCGAGGCGGCGGATGCGGATACGCTGTTCTGCACGGGATGTCTCCTTCGTTTTCGCGACCGGACTGCGTCGCGTCTCCGGTGCTTGTTTAATGAGGGCGGCGGCCCATCATGGGATAGGCCGCCGGGCCTCTATAAAGCAGTAGCCGTGCCAGCACGCGCCGGCCTTTCGAATAATCCGCAACACCTTGATTTATTTGGTATTTTCCGGAACGTCACTCCTCTCGAAGCCGCCGCCAATCCGAGATTTCAGAATCGGCCCGAGCCGCAGGCTGAAATCTCGGCCTGCCTCGGCCCGACCGTTGAGTGCATGGCAAGAGTGATTTTCAGAATTCGCTCTGGAACGGCGCCGATCGTTGGCAGAAGATGGATTACCGCAATGTGAGGAGCGAGCCATGAAGATCGTCTTGCCAGGATGCGCCGTCGTTTGCGCCGCGGCGCTGTGGAGTGCCGGCGCGCTGGCCGCGCCGCCCGGTTCGGCCTACCAGACGCCTGTGCAGTTATCGAGCGGAAGGAATCTGCTTTGCAGCGTGAACGAATCACAGCCTGCCGGCGAAACGGCGGCGCTCACGCGTCGCGAGCAGGTGGAAGCCGATGTCCTCGCCACGCAGCGTCTGCGGCTCGTGAGCGGACCGGAATCGCCTTATCCCTCTGCCTATACGGCGCCGAGCGTAGCCTGCGTGGACGCGGGTTGACGCCGCAGAAAGCACGACGGGGCTCGATTCGCCTGACGAATCGAGCCCCGCGTGCAGTGAGGACGGTTGAAAAGGCCGATCAGAAGCGCGTGCGCACGCCCGTCGTCACTTCGACCTGGTTGGTCGCACCGAAGGTCGTACCCACCGTGTAGCCGCCGTGCAGCTTCATGTAGTCGCCCGCCAGATACACCTCGGTGCGCTTGGACAGGTGATAGAAGATCGAGCCGTAGAGCGTTTCCTTGAAGCCGTTGTGCAGCCCGCTCGTGGGATCGAATGCGCCGAGGTTGGCGTTCGGAATATCGCCATCGACGTTATACGCAGCGTTGTGCGTGCGCATTTGCTGATAGCCGAGTTCGTAGTCGAGCGCGCCCTTCGGCGCGAGCTTGAACGAGACCGTCCACGCATTGTCCTGACGCTGGCCGAGCGCCCCCTGATTGCCCCAGTAGCGGAAATAGCCCGCATTGGCGCGCACGATGCCGATCGTATAGTTGCCGCCAACCGAGAACGCCTGGTTGGTGTTGCCGTCGCGGTTCACGTGGTTATAGAACGTCGAGGCCGTCCACGTCGGCGCGTTGTAGCCGAGTGCGAACTGATAGTTCGCGTTATTGCCGAAGCTCGTTGAATTGCCGAACGCGTAGCCCGCCGCGGCGTAGATGCCGTTGTCGAACACCTTCTTCCACGCGACGCCGTTGTTGTAACGGGTGCCCGTTGCGCTCGCCGCGTAGAAAATCATCTGCTTGAAGTTGTTGGCGTTGGTCCAGCCGCCCTCTTCCGTCGTGAGCTTCGCGTTGCCGTACGGATCGCCGTAAATAGCCGCGGCGTCACGCGCGATGGTGTTCTGGAAGCCCGCCGTGAGCTTGCCGAAGCGCTCGTCCTCCACGCCTACCCAGGCGTCGCGGTCGAACAGCTGGCCCGGGTCTTCCATCTGGCCGTCGCTCACGCGGTATTCGCTTTCGAGGCGGAAGATCACCTTCGTGCCGCCGCCGATGTCTTCGGCGCCCTTCAAACCCCAGCGGCTGCCGCTGAACCACGGTTCGCCGGCAATGCCCATGCCGATCACGTGATTGCCGTTGGCGTCCGCGTGCGATTGATACGTAGGGACGCTCAGGTCGATAAGGCCGTAGAGTTGAACGCTCGATTGCGCGTGTGCGCCGCTCGCTGCAAGTGCGCCGAAGGTCGCGCCAACTGCAGCGACAGCAAGTTGTTTTCTCTTCAAGATCGTCTCCAGGGTTGCTTCGTTGGAAGTTTTCATGGACCCGCTGCCATCACTCACCGGTTGCGGCGAGCCGTGTGAATCAGCGGGTGAGACGAATATTAGAGAGGTGAATCCTTCGCGATTCTTTCACGTACGATTCGTATATCTAAGTACATCCACCAATACCGGTAAATAAGCCGGCCTGCTTAGGCCGCCACCGGCTCTTTCACGCGAAGGATGTAGCCGAGGCCGCGCAGCGTGGTGATCTGCACGCTCGACTCCGCCAGATGCTTGCGCAGGCGGTGGATGTAGATATCGATCGCGTCCACACTCGGTTCGTCGCTCAGGCTGCAGATGCGCTCCAGCAGCGCCTGCTTCGGCACAGCCTTGCCCTGGCGCAGCATGAGCGCTTCGAGGATGGAATGCTCGCGTCGGCGCAGGCTGAGCGGCGCATCCTGGTGGCGGAATTCGCGCGTGTCGCAAACGTACTGCAGGTCGCCGCAGGTCAGCCAGCCCGACTTCTCGCCCGTCTGCCGCCGTATCAGCGCCTTGATGCGCGCAACCAGTTCGCGGCTGTCGAATGGCTTGACCACGTAGTCGTCGGCGCCGGCGCCGAAACACGCCACCTTGTCGTCTATCGAGCCATGCGCGGTCAGCATGAGCACGGGCACGTTATTGCGCCTGCGCCGCAAACGGTTGAGCACGTCCTTGCCGCTCAGCCGCGGCAGGCGCATGTCGAGGAGCACGAGATCGTAGCTCTGCGTGAGCAGCACGGTGTCGGCGGCTTCGCCATCGGCCACGCAGTCCACCGTGAAATTCTCGGCGCGCAACAGGTTGACGATCCAGTGCGCGAGTTCGGCATTGTCTTCTACGAGCAGCAGCTTCATGGTCCCTCCTCACCTCTCCTCATCCGGGCCAGACCGGCAAGCGCACCGTCGCGACAAGACCCACACGCTCGGCCCCCGCGGCAACGCTCACCGAGCCGCCGTGCGAGCGCGCGACCTGATGCACGATGGCAAGACCGAGGCCCGTGCCCTCGGTATCCGCCGCGACGCGATAGAAGCGCTCGAACACGTGCGCACGCGCCTCGGCTGGAATACCGGGGCCGTTGTCCACCACCTGCAACATGATCTGCTCCCCTTCGCTGCGGCACACAGCCGTCACGCGGCCGCCCTTGTGCGTATAGCGAATGGCGTTGTCGATCAGGTTGGACACGAGCGAGGCCAGCAGGCCTGTGTTGCCCGCCACGTGCACGTCGTCGTCGAGTTCCGCGCCGAGATCGATGCCACGCCGTTCTGCGGCCTGGACCATCTCTTCGAGCACGGAAGAAACGACTTCCGTGAGATCGACGCGCGTCTGACTGCGCGACGACTGTGTCATCGATTCCGCCTGCGCGAGCAAAAGCAGTTGATTTGTCAATTCCGCCATTTTCTGGCTCGTGCGGCGCACGCCCTTGAGTGCGTCGAAAAGCGCGGGATCGCCCGCGTCGCATTGACTCGCGAATTGCGTTTGCGTGGTGAGCAGCGTGAGCGGCGTGCGCAACTGGTGCGCCGCGTCGGCGATGAACTGGCGCTGCATGGCGGCATGCACCTTGAGCCGCGCGATGCACTGATTGATCGCCTCGACGATCGGCCTCAGCTCGGATGGCAGAGGATCCGGGCGGATCGGCTCCAGTTGCAGGGGCTCGCGGTCGGCAACGTCGTCCTTGAGTTTCATGAGCGGCCGCAGTTCGAGCGTGAGCCCGAGCGGCACGAGCAGCGCGACGAGCGCCAGCATGAACCATTGGCGTGCGAGCTGCGGCCTCCACAAGGCGTTGACCATCGCCTCGCGCGACGCGATTGTCTTGCCGACGATCACCATGACGCGTTCGGCGCGGCCCGAGTCGTAGAGCATGCGCTCGTAGGCCACGGCGCGAATCGGCAAACCCGCATACGTGGTGTCGTAGAACACCGGCGCCTCTGCTGTGTTCGCGCCCGGCAATGGCAAGTCCGGCACGCCGCCCAGCAAGCGGCCATTGCCGGCGAGCACCTTGTAGAAGACGTGATCCTGCCAAGGCGATTCGAACAGTTCCAACGCCGCCGGCGGGATCGTCGCGCTGAGGGAGCCGTTGTCCCAATCGACGTCTTCAATGATCGTGCGCGCCGAGTCCAGCAGCGAGTGATCCTGCACGAGATCCGCAGTCTGCCGCGCGGCATCGTACGACTCGCAACTCGTCACGACGACAAACGCGGCGAGCGGCACCAGCAGCCACAACAGCAATCGCCCACGCAGGCTATGCACCATGTCGCGCTCTCTCAGGTACCGAACCGCGAGGCTCGCGCAGGACGGCGGCTGCGGGCGTGCTTCATTTCGCGCTGACGAATTCGTTCGTGTACGTGCCGGACAGATCCACGTGCTTGCCCTTGACCGAAGGATTGAAACTCGAGAGCACCTTCAGCACGGTTGCCGGGCCGTCGGCGGGCATCTTGCCGTCTGCGGTGTACATCGGCAGCGAGGCCTTGAGTGCGCTCACGTAGAGCGCCTTGTCCTTTTGATAGTCGGCGGGCATTTGCGCGGCGATTTCCTCGGCGCTGTGCGTGTGAATGAACTGCATGGTGCGCACGAACGCGTGCGCGAGCTTCACCGCCTGAGCCTTGTGCGACTCGGCCCATGCGTCCTGCACGTAAAGGCTTGCAGCGGGATAGGTGCCGCCGAGCGCGGCGCGCGTGCCTTCCACCGTGCGCATATCGACGAGCACCCTGGCGTCGCCGGCCTTCTGCAGCGCCGAGACGGTCGGCTCGGTCGTCATGCCCGCGTCGATACGCCCCTGCTTGATGGCCGCGATGAAGCTCGCGTCCGCGCCCACCGGCAACATGGTGTAGGCGCTGGAGGCGATGCCGTGCTGGCTCGCGAGATACTGCGTGAGAAAACTGGTCGAGGACCCAAGGCCCGTCACGCCCAGCGTCTTGCCCTTGACGTCGGCCATCGACTTGATCGTGCCGGCCGCTTTCGACGACACCATTTCCACTTCGCCGGGCACCTGACCGAACACGACGATCGCCTTGACGTCCTTGCCCTTGGTCTGCAAGTCGATGGTGTGATCGTAGAAGCCGACCACGGCCTGCACCGCGCCTGCGAGCAGTTCGTTCTCCGCATCCACGCCCGCGGGTTGCGAGAGCAGCTCGACGTTCAGCCCTTCGTCCCGTGTACAGACTGGAGACATGATTGACACATGTATGAGGACATCGTTGACACCTGATACTCACGGCAATGCTGCTTTCAGGTCAAGTGTCGCGACACGGTGATGGGCAAACCAGAGCTCGAATACACCGTCTTCGTCGTCCTTTGGACGGGCCGCCACGCGCAGCCCCTTGAGCGCAATCGAGAGCTTCAGTTTCTGCCCCCGCAAGCGCACCAGACCACTCGAATTGACCAGCAACACCTCATCGCCCG
>NZ_JAMBPS010000078.1:0-24081 GCF_024206515.1 Paraburkholderia sp. CNPSo 3281
GGCCTTCGTCGCGATGGCGTTCAAGCCATTTGTAGCCGGTCTGGCGGCTGATGTTGAAACGCCGGCACAGCTCACTGAAGGGCAGGCTCTGTGCGGCTGCCAGACTGACGAATTCCTGTCTGAGGCTCATGGTGTCTTTTACATTCCAGGGCATGGATGGATTCGGGCGTTGGGTTGCCCAAAAGTGTCAACCATGTCCCCATACACCTGTCAATCATGTCTCCGGTCTGTACACCGCTGCAAAGAAAGTAGGTGCCGCCCCGCACAGGGGCAACGCCTGCATACCGACGCGAAAACAAGGAAACGCGAAAACAGCCAGGAACCACAACAAAAAAAGCTAACGCGCGAAATACATATCGTGAAGCTCATCCACATTCACATCCTTAGCGCGCGCAGCAAAGGTAACCTTCCCGCCCTGCATGAGATAAACCTGATCAGCGAGCCGCAACGCCATATTGGTATTCTGCTCCACCAGCACGATAGTGCGCCCCGCCCCCTTGAGCCGATCGAGAATCGCGAACACCTCCTGCACCATCACAGGCGCAAGCCCAAGCGAAGGCTCATCGATCAGCATGAGCTGCGGCGAGGACATGAGCCCGCGGCCCAGCGCCAGCATCTGCGCCTGCCCACCGGATAGCGTGCCCGCAGGCAGCGCGCGACGCTCCTTGAGCAGCGGAAACAGCGCGTAGACCTCCTCGAGCTGCGATTTCGCCCCAGCGCGCCGCGTTTTCGCAAACGCGCCCAGCATCAGGTTCTCCTCGATCGACATGTCGCGGAAGATCATGCGCCCTTCGGGCACCATCGCAATACCGCGCTGCGCCATGTCCCAGGTGGGCACGCCCGCGAGCGGCGCGCCGTCGAAGGTGATCTGGCCGCGCTCCAGCGGCACGAGCCCCATGATCGCGCGCAGCAGCGTGGTCTTGCCCGCGCCGTTCGGACCCACGATGGTCGTGACCTCGCCGCTCGCGATATTGAGCGAAACGTCCCATAACACGTTGATCGCGCCATAGCCGGCGCGGGCGCTGCTGACCTCAAGCATGGGCCGCCTCCCCCGTATAGCTGCGCACGACTTCGGGATCGCGGAACACTTCGGCAGGCGGCCCATCGGCGATCAGCTTGCCGAAGTTGAGCACGCACACGCGCCTGCACAGGTTCATCACGGTCTCGATATCGTGCTCGATGATCAGGATGCCTACGTTGTATCGCTCGTGCACCGCCAGCAGCGTTTGCATGAAGCGGCGCTTGGTGGCCGTCTCGAGGCCCCCCAGCACTTCGTCGAGCAACAGCAGCTTCGGCCCCGTCGCGAGCGCCTTCGCCACCTCCAGTGCCTTGAGTTCGGTGAGCGCGAGTTCCGTGGCCGCGTCGCGCTGCGCCTTGCCTTCGAGTCCCAGGAACGCGAGGATTTCGTCGATGCGCGCCTCGTCCACTCGCCCCGTGCCGAAGCGTTGCGCGACGATCAGGTTCTCGCGCACCGTGAGTTCGTGCATGGGCTGCGGCACCTGGAACGTGCGCCCGATGCCAAGGCGCGCGCGCCGGTAGAGCGGTGCTTTCAACAGATCCACGTCGCCGAAACGGATCGTGCCGCTCGTGGGCCGCACGAGCCCTGAAATCGCGTTGAAAAACGTCGTCTTGCCCGCGCCGTTCGGGCCGACCAGCCCCACCACGTCGCGCGTGCCGAGCGAGAGCGATACACCGTTGACCGCCGTGATGCCGCCGAAGCGGATCGACACGTCCTGCAGGCGCAGTTCCGCCGGCTGTTCAGCTTGCTGCATAGACACCTCGCCGGGTACGTTTGAAGCGCAGCGCGGTCAGACCCGCGGGGCTCACGATGATCATCGCCACGAGCAGGATGCCCAACACGATCTGGTGCCCCGTCGGCAGCAGGCTCTTGAGCACGAGCTGATCGACCAGATAGACCGTCACCGCGCCCACCAGCGGCCCGAGTATGGTGCGATAGCCGCCGCAGATCGCCGCAATGATCGGCACGACGGCCCAGCTCGCGTTGAACGCGTAATCGGGTTCGAGAAAGTTGATGTAGTGCGCGTTGAAGGCGCCCACCAGCCCCGTCATCAGCGCCGAAAGCATCAGCATGGCGAGCTTGAGCATCACGCTGTTCACGCCCACCACGCGCGTGGCGTCCTCCGACTCGTGCATCGCCCGCAGCGCGAGTCCCACATGGCTGCCGCGCAGCCGCGCATAGATCGCGGCGAACACGAGCACGAGCGTGAGCACGACGAGATAGCCGCCGCTCTTGCTGCCGAAGTCGAAGCCCGCGACCTTCGGCAGCCCCGGAATGCTGGAAAGGCCGCTCGCGCCGCCCGTGAGATCGGACCATTCGGTCGCGATGATGCGGAAGATCTGCGCATACGCGAGGATGGCGAGCGCGAAGTACGGCCCCTTCAGGCGCAGTGCGGGCGCCATGGCGAGCGAGGCGATTGCCGCTCCCACACCGCCCGCGAGCATCGCGGGAAACACGGGCCAGCCGGCCTTGAGCGTCAGCAGCGCGGAGATATACGAACCCACGCCGAAAAACGCCGCGTGTCCAAAGCTCACCATGCCGCCGAGGTTGCCGAGCAGCGCCCACGCGAGCGCCACGCCCGCGATCGTGAGCGAGGCGACCGCCAGGCTCATCAGATACAGGTTCTGCCCGAACACGAGCGGCACGCCCGCATACAGCACGGCCAGCGCCACGGCGAGCCCCGCCAGGCGCGGGCCGGACCAGGCCGTTGTGGTTTTCAATGTCGACATCGATCTCATCCCCTTCGTTTCGCCACACCGAACAAACCGTTCGGCAGCACGTAGAGCACGAGCAGAAACAGCAGCATGCCCGCGAGTTCCTGCAACGCCGAACTGGCGAGCGTAACGGTGAGCGCTTCGGTAATGCCGAGCAGCATCGCGCCCGCCAGCACGCCCGGAATCGAGCCCACGCCCGCGAGCACGGTGATGATGAACGCCTTGACGGTCAGCGCTTCGCCAACGGAAGGCTGGATCGCGCTCGACGCGTAGATCGACACGCCTGCGCACGAAGCGAGCAGCCCCGCCACAATGAACGAGATCAGTTCGGTCTTGCGCGGGTCGATACCCATCAGGCGCGCCGCATCGCGGTTGCTGGAGATCGCGCGCACGGCGCGGCCATACCACGAACGCGAGAGCCACCACCAGAGTGCGAGCATCAGCACGACGCTGATACCGAACGAGAGCACTTCGCTGCGCATGGAAAGCAGGTTGCCGAGCATCACGCTGTCCTGTAGCCATGCGCTGCCGGTCGAGTGCACGTCGGCGCCCCAGCCCAGCAGCACGGCGTTGGTCAGCACGATGCCGATGCCGTAGGTCAGGATCAGCGAGTTCAGTTCACGGTCGCGTTTGATGCGGCTAACCAGATACCACGCGGCGGCGGCGGCCGCGCAGACCACGGGAATCGCCACCGGAATCGCGAACACGGGATTGAGGCCGAGCTTCGTCTCAAACGTGTAGGCGATATAGGCGGCAAGCAGCACCAGCTCGCCGTGGGCAAGATTGATGATGCGCATCGAGCCGAACACCAGTGCGAGCCCCAGCGCGACGAGCGCGTAAGCGCCGCCCACGAGCACGCCCGAATATAGCGATTGCAGCAACAGGTCCGTCATCGAGGCTCCTCCTTCGTTGCGCGCGCAATTACCACGGCAGCGCGGGGTAGTTCAACTTGCCCGTGGCGCGCTCCTTCGGCCACACGAGCACGATGCGGTTGCCCTGGATCTGCGCCATGTTGTTCAGGAACGCGGGGTTGTCGCCGTTCGGCGCGAAGCTCACCTTGCCGATCAGCGTGTCGTGCGGCTTCGCGCGCAGTTCGGCGGCAATGCCGTCCTGCTTGAGCGTGCCCGCGTCGGCAGCGCGCGCCATGGCGTCGAACAACAGCCGCGACTGCACGTAGGCGAATTCGGCCAGGTAGTCGGGTTCCTTGTGATAGGCAGCCTGGTACGCCTGCACGAAAGCTTTGCCGTCGGCCGTGCCGAAGTCCGCGGGGTACGGCAGCATCGCGCAGCCGATCACGTTGTTCACGAGATCGGGATAGTCGGTGGTCATCTTCGGCGTGACGATGGACCAAGCGCCCATCACGGCTTTCAGTTGCGGGCGCAGCACCTTGGCGGCGCGCAGAATGCCGATATAGTCGTTCTCGTACGCGATCATCAGCAGAACTTCAGGTTTGTCCTGCAAGCGCACCTTGTTCACGAGCGGCTTGAAGTCCGTCATCGCCGGGTCGAACGCATGCACCGTCACCGTCACGCCCTGCGCGTGCAGTTGCGTCGAGACTTCGTTGCTGAGGTCGGTGGTAGCCTGCTTCGTCGAGGCGAGAATCGAAACCGACTTCACGCCCATGGCGTTCAACTGCCCCACCACGGCCTTCGAGTAGCCCGATGCGGGCCCGATGCGGAAAAAGTGCTTGAGGCCGCGCGTGGTCATCGCGCTGTCCACGGCCCCCGAGGTGATATAGACGATGCCCGCCTTGTCGGCCGCTTCCGAAGCCGGGCTCACCGAATTGGAGCCGTAGCCACCCGTTATGGCGAGCACGCCTTGCGATGCCAGTTTCTCCACCGCCGAAACGGCCTTGGCGGGCTGCGCCTCGTCGTCGACAACGGTGAGCGCGACCTTGTGCTTGCCGCTGCCATTGTTGAAGAGATCGGCAGCGAGCCGGATGCCTTCGAGTTGCGCGTTGCCGGCCCGCGCCATCGAACCGGTGAGCGGCAACTCCACGCCCACGGGCAGCGTGTCGGCAAAAGCGGCGGGCGTATGGGCGAGCAGCGCGCAGGCGCTTGCGGCGCCCGCGCCGATGCGAAAGAGTGCGCGCACGAGGGCGCGCGGCTTGCTGCGAGTCGCGAAGCGGACCATCGAACCTCCAAACCTGGGTGTCGGGAATAGGAAGCGGCGCCGTTCACATGCGGCGCTCGCCCTGTTTCGTTCTTCTATGTTTTTGTTACCACGGCACGCCCGGATACACCGGTTTCGCCGTTGCGTAGTTCGCGGGCCAGACGAGCGCGAGCTTGCCGTCGTGCGCGAACTGGCCCATGTGCGCCACGTAGTTCGCGTTGTCGCCGCGAGCGTCGAACGCCACTTTGCCAATGAACGTGTCGTCGCGCCGGGTGGCGCGCAGCGTGTCGGCCAGACCGCCCTTGTCGAGCGTGCCCGCTTTCTGCGCGTTCGCGATCGCGTCGAAGAGCAGTTGCGCGTAGACGAACGACGTCTGCGACTGATAGTTCGAGCCGGTCTTGAAAAGCCGCTGGTACGTATCGGAGAAGTCGCGCTGGTCCGCCGAGCGGTAGTCAGCCGGCGAGGAGAGCACGGTCGCGCCATACACGTTCGGCACGAGGTCGGGGAACGACTGCGCCATCTTCGGGCTCGCGAACGCCCATGGCGCCGCAATCGCCTTCAGGTCGGGCTTGAGCACGCGCGAGGCGCGCAGAATGCCCACGTAGTCGTTCTCATAGCCGAGCATCGCCATGGCGTCGGGCTTGTCCTGCAGCTTGACCTTGTTGATGAGCGGCTTGAAGTCGCTGATCGAAGGATCGTAGGCATGCAGGAAGGTCTTTGCGCCCTGCGCCTTGAGCGCCGTGTCGAGCTGCCTCGCAAGGTCGCTCGTTGCGTCCTTCGTCGAGTAGACGATGGCCACCGACTTCACGCCCAGCGAGTTGAAGAGGCCCACCATGCCCTTCGTGTAGCCGGGCGTGTTGCTCACGCGAAAGAAGTTCTTCAGGCCGCGCGTGACCATGTCATCGCTCGTGCCGCCCGAGGTCACATAGACGAGCCCCGCCTTGCTCGCGGCTTCCGACGCCGGGCCGGCGCAGTTCGAATTGGCCGCGCCCGCAATCGCGACCACGTGCTGCGAGGCGAGCTGCTCGACTGCGGCAACGGCCTTGGCCGGGTTCGATTCGTCGTCGACGGCCACCAGCGTGATCTTGTCCTGCGGATGACGCCGGTTGTAGATGTCGGCCGCCACCTGAATGCCGCGGTACATTTCGGTGCCCGCCTGCGCAAGCGCGCCGGTGAGCGGGAGTTCCACGCCCACGCGCCACTCCATGGCGTGCGCGAACGACGGCGCGAGTGCGATGGCCAGCGCCGCCGCCAGCGCGCCGCGCAGGTTCGCCGGTGCGGGCCGTCCGCGTCGCGGTTTGCCGATGCCCACGTGCTGCGTCCTGGGTCCCGTCATGTCTCCTCCTTTGCCTTTGGGGGCTTTTGTGTGCTTTGGAGTGTGCTGCGCGGCGGCCGCCTGATTTGCTTGTGCGCGCCACTGGACAGGTGCCAGTGTGGTTCAGGCGCGCAAAGCCAACAATTCGTTTTCGGGAAAGCGGGCGTTCGGCTGGCTGGAAGTCGGCATTTGTCCCAATGCCTGCGCGTGTGCAGCCTGCGGATCCATCAAGGGGGGGCGAAAAAAAACCGCTGCACTCGGGCAGCGGTCATGGAGAAACGGCCCGGCGCATCGCATTCGCGATGCGCCATCAAACGGACGGTCTATGGCGCGCTCAGGCCGGCGCGTTTTCGGTGCTCAGCTTCGTCACCATGCCGGTCTTGGCGTCGTAGGAATAGCCCTGCTGCTCGAGATGGGCGCTGACCGCTTCGACGACCACTTGCTGCTGGGACTCCTTGCGCAGCAGTTCATGCTCCGGCACGACCTGGCCCAGCTCGGCGGCGAGGCGGCGGCTCAGCGAGGCTTCGCCGGCGCTGCGGGCAAGACCCACGATCGCCTTTTCGTTGGCCTGGGCCAGTTGCTGCTTCAGTCCGTTCGCGTACTCGGACCAGCGCTTGATGTTCTCGCGCGCATCGGCAATCGCGGCGGCATGCTTGGCCGTATCGCTGGCAAGCTGGGCCTTCAGCGCTTCGACTTCTTCGGGATCGGCGGCCGCAGGCTGCGCCTCGGCTGCGCCCTCGCCGACTTCGCTCGACACCGCGGCCTTGGCGAATTCGCCCAGTTCGGCGAGTTCGGTCGCGCGCTGCTGCGCGGCGTCGGCGCGCTCCTGCGCCTCGGTCAAGCTCGCCGAGAGACGCTCGATTTCGGAGGCGTCGGCCGTGCGCTCGTCGCTCAGGCTGGCGAGCTGCTGCTGGGCATTCCGCAGTTCGGTGGCGGCGGCATCGCGCTCGGCCTGGGCACCGGCGACCTGGTCGCGCTGGGCCGCGTGCGCTTCCTGCTCGGCCTGCAGCGCCGCGCGAATCGCTTCGAGTTCGCCTTCGAGCTTCGCAACCGCTTCCGCATGCGCCGCTTCCAGCGCGGCGCGCTCAGCTCCGTCGCTTTCGGTCGAGGCTGCCGGCCCGGCCTGCTCGCTCGCCGCTTGCGCTTCGGCAGCCTGGCTCGCGTGCGCTTCGCGCTCGGCGGCCAGTTCGGCGACCGCGCGCTCCAGTTCTGCCTCGAGGGACGAAACGCGCTCGGCCAGTTCCTCGGCGCGCTTTTCCGCTGCGTCGGCGCGCTCAATCGCGCTCGCGATGTCTTCCTCCAGACCCGACCCGGCATCGGCCTTGGTCTCGTAGGCGCGCGTCATCTTGTCCA
Source organism: Paraburkholderia sp. CNPSo 3281 (assembly GCF_024206515.1). Lineage (NCBI taxonomy): Bacteria > Pseudomonadati > Pseudomonadota > Betaproteobacteria > Burkholderiales > Burkholderiaceae > Paraburkholderia > Paraburkholderia sp. CNPSo 3281. The sequence continues at coordinate 7,514 of NZ_JAMBPS010000078.1, forward strand.
GCTGGACTTGCAGGGCGTCGAGTTCCTGGACCGTGGTCTGCAGCTCTTCGAGCGCGTTGTCGCGTTCATTGCACGCGTCCTCGACGCGCTCGCGCATCGACTGCAGGCGGCGCGCCACGGCGCGCTCGGCCTCGTCCTGCGCCGACGTCCACAGACGGTCGAGCGCGTCGCGCATCGTATCCGTCACGGTTTCCGGCAACGCAGGGCGTTCCACGACTTGCTGCACGCGCGGCGCGCGCTCCTCGCGCCACTTGCGCAGGGAGGCAGCCACCGCGACCACCGAGCCGGTATGAACTTCGGACCAGATGGCCATGGGAGAAACCTTCTGGCCCTCGTCGGCCATCCGTTCCGCGATTTCAGCAACCAGGTCGTCCGTGATCGTAATGCTGCTTGACATATCTGCCTCGAGAAAGTGCGAGCCCACCCCGCGTTTCTAGAGATTGTCGGGCAACCACCTTCCGGTTAATCGCTCGAAAAGCCGGGTTTAAGGGGAGGTGTTCACAGGATTGGGGCGCCAGGGGTGGGTGGCTTCAAACGGGTGCCGGACCCCGGGATGATGTCGCCACGGCGTGCGCAGCGCTGCGCAACCGTGCGTGGCGTGGGCGAGCTGGGCGCGCTCGCCCACGGCCGCGACGTTGGCGGGCGGCATGCAACGCGTGTTCGACATGACGCTCGCCTACGTGAACGACCGTCAGCAGTTTGGCCGCTCGCTCGGCAAGTTTCAGGCCGTGCAGTAGCAGTTGAGCGTCATGGCCGAGCACGTTGCCGCCACGCGCGTCGCGGCGGCCATTGCGAAGGCGCGCGCGAGCCGCGCCGCGCCGCTGGTGGCGAACGGCGCACACGCGTTAGTGGGCGCAATGGGCATCACCGCCGGGTTCGACCTGCAACTCTACACGAGACGGTTGCACGCGCAACGTCTTCAATATGGATCGGAGTCGTTCTAGGACGATGTGGTCGGCACACACGCCATCGATCATTGGAGCAATGTAGCCGCGGGGGTCATCGGCATTTACGACGCGCTCGACGAGGCTGCGGCGGTCGGAACCTAATCGCGCGCCACGCGGGCATCACGCCGTGCCGACGCGCTCGAGGGCCACGTCCAGCACCACGTTCGCGCCGTCGATGAGCTGATCGTCGTCCGTGTGCTCGCGCGGATTGTGGCTAATGCCGCCGCGGCTCGGCAGGAAGATCATCGCGGCCGGCGCGATACGCGCAACCATCTGGGCGTCATGGCCCGCGCCCGAGGTCACGCGCCGGTTCGAGAAACCCCTGCGTTCGGCGGGGGCTTCGATAGTGCGTGCGAGCGGGCGCGCGATTTCCGCGAAGTAGCGTGCGCCGGTCATCAGGATATCGTCGTTGAAATCGTAGCTGGCGTTGTGCAGCGGAATCCCGCCGCGCTCCGGCGCGTCGCCGTTGCCGATGAAGATGAAATTGCCGGGCACGACCTGCAGGAACGCACCGAAATCCTCGGAGATCATCATCGGCTGCACGTTGGCGTCCACGGCGGCGTCTCCCGCCACGTTGCGAGCGGCGTTCACCGCCACATCGACGAACTGCTCCGAATTCACGGTCGGCGCGAACTCGTGCGTGTACTCGAAGCTGCATTCTGCGCCGTGCGTCTGGCAAATGCCGACGCTGACTTCCCGCATGCGGGTTTCGAGCAGCGCTTGCACTGCCTTCGAATAGCTGCGCGTGTCGCCCTTGATGATCACGTTCGACGGAATCACATTGCGAATGCCGTCGGTGATGAATTCCGTGCAGGAGATCACGGCTTGCAGGCTCAGGTCGAGATTGCGCGACACGATGGTTTGCAGCGCGAGCACGATTTACGCCGCGATGACGATAGGATCGGCGCCCATGTGCGGACGCGCCGCGTCTTCGTCGTCGATCAGCATGAAGTTGTCGACACACGGCTCAAGTATCTGCCACGCGAGCGGCGAGGTCTCCCCGCACGCAAGGCCCGCCATCACGGAATCGACCGAATCCGTGGCTCTCGCTGCGCGGCCCGCGATGGCGCTTTGATACAGGCAGTCGGCCTGGCGCGGTTCGACCACGATGAAGCGCGGGCGCGCGGCGCCTTGATGCTCCCACAGGTAGCTGGCTACACCGGCCGCGAGACCGCCCACCCCGCCCTGCAGAAACACGTGCGTCCACGCATCGCCGGACTGTTCGATGACTTCCGCCGCGATGGTGCCGTAGCCTTGCATGACGTCGCGCGGGATCGCCTTGTAGCCGTCATAGGAGGTATCGGAAACGACGTGCCAGCCGTTCGTCTTCGCGAGTTGCGCCGTATGCTCGACCGATTCGTCATAGTTGCCCGCGATGCGAACGATACGCGCGCCGTACGCGGCGATCGCCGCTTCGCGCTCGGCGCTGACGTTCGCATGCAGAACGATGACGCAGTGGCAGCCAATGGATTGCGCGGCTGCCGCGAGCGCCTTGCCGTGGTTGCCATCGGTCGCGCTGATAACGCTGAGGTTCGCGACCATCTCGCCGTATGTTTCGCAGCCCCCGCGAAAAAGTCTCATAATGCGGTCACGTCACGCAAAAAAATATCGACTTTCAGGCTCCAGCGTAAATGGCGACACATCTCGACTCCTTCGACCGCAAACTCCTGATGGAAGTCCAGCGCGACGCCCAGATTCCCCAAAACGAACTCGGCGCGCGCGTGAACCTTTCCACGGCAGCGGTGAACCGGCGTTTGCGCCGTCTCGCCGACGAAGGCGTGCATCCATTAGCCATACGAACAAGCTCGACGCCATGAAGCGCACCTTTGAGCGCTGCCCCACAGATTCAGCAGTGCTACTACGTCGCGGGCGAGTGGGATTTCGTGCTAACGCGGTCATCTGAAAAACAGGAGCCACGACCCATGAGCAATGCAGTGCATCATGCCGGAGCCGTTGAAAGCGACGAGTTGTTCCACCACCCGGAAGTCGCGACGCTGCGCGCAGATCTAGCGCTCGCGCTGCGTGCCGCCGCGCATTTCGGGCTGGGTGAGGGCGTATGCAATCACTTCAGCGTTGCGCTTCCCGGCGAAGACGGCGTGTTTCTGCTGAACCCGCGCGGCCTGATGTGGAGCGAGGTGATGGCGGACGATATCGTCATCGTCGATACACAGGGGCGCGTGATGGCAGGCCGCCATGCCGTCGAACCGACGGCGATGTTCATTCACGCCGCCATCCACGGGATCGCAAAGAAGGCCTGTGTGCTGCATACCCACATGCCCTACGCCACCGCCCTCACGCTCACGGAGGACTGCGGTCTCGATACGACCTTGTCGCAGAACGCCATGCGCTACCACGGCCGCGTCGCGCTGGACCGCGAATACAACGGGCTCGCGCTCGGCCCCGAGGAAGGCGAGCGCATTGCGCATGCGCTCGGCGGCAAGGATATCGGCTTCCTCGGCAACCACGGCGTGGTGGTGTGCGGCCAGCGCATCGACTACGCGTTCGACGACCTCTATTACCTGGAACGCGCATGCGCCGCACAGGTGCTTGCGGGCTCCACAGGGCGCGTGTTGCGGCCGGTGGCGACCGATCTCGCGCAGCGCGTGGCCGACCAGATTCAGGGCGAGCGATTGCAGTCGGAGCTGTTCTTCGCGGCCCTGCGAAGAACACTCACACACGCTTGACGAAAGGGGCGCACTACTTCCCCTGCCACACCGCCCGGCGCTTCTCCGCAAACGCCGCCGAGCCCTCTCGCGCGTCGGCGGAAGCGAACACGGGGTCGGTGATCTCGCGCTGACGCGCTAACATTTCCGCGCTGGACCAGTCGCGCGACTCGCGCATCACGCGCTTGCTCGCGGCCACGGCGAGCGGCCCGTTTGCCGCGATCTTCTGCGCGAGTTCGAGCGCGCCCGCCAGCGCTTCGCCCGGCGCGGTGAGACGGTTGACGAGGCCGAACTCGAACGCCCGTTGCGCGCCGAACATGTCGCCCGTCAGCACGAGTTCCATGGCGATGCGCTCCGGCAACTGCTGTTGCAGACGCAACAATCCGCCAGCCGCAGCGCATAGCCCGCGCTTCACTTCGGGCAGACCGAACTGCGCGTTGTTCGCGGCCACGACGAGATCGCTCGCCAGCACGACTTCGAATCCGCCAGCGAGCGCGTAGCCTTCGACCGCCGCAATGAGCGGCTTGCGCGGCGGCGCTTCAGTGAGCCCGGCAAAGCCGCGGCCCGGCAGGCTCGGCCGTTCGCCTTTGAGAAAGCCCTTCAGGTCCATGCCCGCGCAAAACGTACCGCCCGCGCCCGTGATGATGGCGAGCCGCAGGTCGTCGCGCTGTTCCAGTTCGTCCAGCGCGGCGGCTATCGCTTCGGCCACTGCCTTCGTGCAGGCGTTGCGCGCCTCGGGACGGTTGATCGTGAGGATCTGGATGCCGTCGCGGGTCTCGATCAGCAATTCGTCGCTCATGGTCGGCCTCGCTCAGCGCGGCTGCATGCGAATCGCGCCGTCAAGGCGGATGGTCTCGCCGTTGAGCATCGGATTCTCGAGAATGTGCAGCGCGAGCGCGGCGAACTCGTCGGCTTCACCGAGTCGCGGCGGAAACGGCACCATGCGGCCGAGCGATTCGCGAATCTCCTCGGGCAGGCGCGCGAGCAGCGGCGTGTCGAACAGGCCAGGCGCGATCGTACACACACGAATGCCCTTGCTCGCAAGGTCGCGCGCGGCCACGAGCGTCATGCCCACCACGCCCGCCTTCGACGACGCATACGGCACCTGCCCGATCTGCCCTTCGTACGCGGCCACCGACGCGGTGAGCACGCAAGCGCCGCGCTCGCCTCCGGCATCGGGCTCGTTGCGCGCCATCGCCGCCGCCGCGAGGCGCAGCGCGTTGAAGGTGCCGAAGAGATTCACGCGCACCACGTTCTCGTAGGCTTCGAGCGAGCCCGGCGAACCGTCCTTCTCGATCAGGCGCACCGCACCGCCACGGCCCGCGCAATGCACGAGCGAGCGCAGCGTGCCGCGCTTCGTGGCCGCCTCGAACACGGCGTTCATGTCGTCGGCGCTCGTCACGTCGGCGGGCACGAAGCTCGCGTGCGCGCCGAGTTCATCGGCCACGGCCGCGCCGCGTGAGCTGGCGAGGTCGGCGATCACGACCTGTGCGCCTTTTGCCAGCAGCCGCTTCGCGCTCGCGAGGCCCAGCCCCGAAGCGCCGCCCGTCACCACCGCCACCGTGCCGGCGAATTTGTTCTGTTCGTCCATGTGTCGTTTCTCCTTCGTTGTTCGTGGTCGCGCTTTAGAGGCGTTCGATGAGCGTCGCGTTGGCCATGCCGCCCGCCTCGCACATCGTCTGCAGGCCGTAGCGGCCGCCGCTCACTTCGAGCGAATTGAGCATCGTGGTCATGAGGCGCGCGCCCGAGGCGCCGAGCGGGTGCCCGAGCGCGATCGCGCCGCCTGCCGGGTTCAGCCGCGCCGCGTCCGCGCCCAGCGCCTTCTGCCAGGCGAGCGGCACGGCGGCAAATGCCTCGTTCACTTCGAAGTGCGAAATATCGTCGATGGTGAGGCCGCGTTTCTTCAGCAGACGTTGCGTGGCGGGAATGGGTGCGGTCAGCATCATCAGCGGATCGTCGCCGCAGACGTCGACCGACACAATGCGCGCACGCGGCTTCAATCCCAACTGCGCCGCTTTCTGCTCGCTCATGATGAGCAACGCCGAGGCGCCATCGGCGATTTGCGAGGCGTTGCCCGCCGTCACGTTCCAGCGGATGCCAGGAAAGCGCGCCTCCAGTTCCGCGCTCTCGAACGAAGGCGCGAGGCCCGCGAGTCGTTCGACGGTCGTGCCGGCGCGGATGGTTTCATCGAGTTCCACGCGACGCACGCCTTCGGGGCCTGACACATCGATCGGCACGATCTCGCGCGCGAACTGGCCCGCGGCGCGCGCGGCATCGGCGCGACGGTGCGACTGCGCCGAGTACGCGTCGAGCGCCTCGCGCGTGAGCGCCCACTTCTGCGCCACGAGATCGGCGCTCACGCCCTGCCCGACCATGCCTTCGGGATAGCGCGCGTGGTACAGCGCCCCATACGGATCGCGGCCGATGCGCGACGAGCCCATCGGCACGCGGCTCATCGACTCGACGCCACCGGCCACGACGATCTCGTTGACGCCCGCCATGATCGCCTGCGCGGCGAAATGGATCGCCTGCTGGCTCGACCCGCACTTGCGCTCGATGGTGGTGGACGGCACGTGCTGCGCAAAGCCCGCCGCGAGCCACGCGAGGCGGCCCGGCGTGGAGGCCTGCTCGCCCACCTGGCTCACGCAGCCGATCATCACGTCGTCCACGCTGCCGGGGTCGAGGTCGTTGCGCACGATCAGTTGCTGAAGGACCTGCGAGAGCAGATCCACAGGATGCAGGTCGACGAAGGCGCCGCCCGCCTTGGTCCGGCCCATCGGGCTGCGCACTGCGTCGACGATTACCGCGCTGTTGGTCATGGTTCTCTCAACGGTTTGAAGTGACATGAAAAATGAAACGATTGACTCAAAATACACCCCGCGGACCAGCTATTTCAATAGTGGTTAACATATTTTGGTACATCTGGATCATTTTCATTGATTTCTCGCTCGCGATCCGCAACACTGTTTGTACAGTTTGAGCCCGAGAGTTCGAAAAAGGAGACAGAAACACGCGGCGAAGAGCGGCGGAGTCGCGAAGGCGAAAAAATGAGCCAGGCGTCTTAAAAATTGTTGCGGCGTGCAGCAGAAAGCTAGAATCCGGGGTTTGCCGCGCGCCGCACTGGCGCGGCGCGCCCTTAGCCCGACGAAGGACCCGAAATGAACGATCAGGCCAACTCCCGCACCGACGATGCCGCCGACTCGCAGCTCGTGAGCGCGCTTGCGCGCGGCATCCGGATCCTGCAGTGCTTTTCGATGGGAGACGCGGAGCTTTCGGCGCGCGATCTGGTCGAGCGCACGGGGCTGCCCAAGCCCACGGCGCTGCGGCTCATCAACACGCTCGCGGAGTTCGGCCTGCTGCGCTATTCGGAGCGCATTTCGAAGTATGTGCTCGGCACGGAGATGCTGAGCCTCGCCGCCCCGGCGCTCGGCCGCATGACGATCCGGCAGATCGCGCGGCCGATGATGCAGGAGCTGGCCGACTACTGCCATGGCCAGGTGACGCTCGCGGTGGGCTACCGCCTGAACATGGCGTACGCCGAAGTGATTCAGGGCGAAGGCAGCGCGGTGTACCGCTCGGAAACGGGCACGCGGCTCTCGCTTTCGCGCACGGCGTCGGGCCGCGCGTATCTGTGGACCGTGCCGGGCGCGGAGCGCGAGCAGTACTTGCAGGAAACGCTCGCGCGCGATCCCGCAAAGGGCGAGTTGCTCGCGCAGCGCCTCGCGCTTGCGCAGCAGGAGTTGCGTGCGCACGGCTGCACGCTCTCGCACGGCGACATGCAGCGCGAGATCCATTCGGTGGCGATTCCGTTGTCCGCCCCGATCGACGACGAGTATTGGGTTTTTAGCTGTTCGATTGCAGTTTTCAACATCAGCGGCAACCAGCTGACCGACGACATCGCCCCCCGGCTGATGTCGCTTGTCAGGCGCGTGGAGGCAGCGCTCGGCAGCATGACTGGGGCCGCGCATGACATGGAGACGAGACCGTGGAGCGTGTCCGCGAACTAGCTGTAGCAGCACCCACGCGGGAAGCCCTGTGCTTCCCCGCACTCAACCAGATCATCACCTACAAGGAGCTGGACGAACGCGCGGAGCGCATCGCGCGCTGGCTCCTCGGCCTCGGCCTGCAACCCGGCGACGGCGTCGCGCTGCTGTTCGAGAACCACCCCGCGCTCGCCGTCATCGCCATCGGCGCCGAACGCGCCGGCCTCTATTACACCCCCATCAGCATCCAGTTGAAAACACGCGAGGCCGCGCACGTCCTCGAGGACTGCGGCGCGCGCGTGCTGATCGTTTCGCAGGCCATGCACGAACTCGCCGCCACGCTCGTGGCGGAAGGCGCCGCACAGGGCGTCGCCTGTTTCGTGGCTGGCGCGGGTGAAACGCTGCCCGGCTTCGCTTCGTTCGAAGCGGCACTCGCCGGGGTCGATGCGAGCGCGCCGCTGCCGCCGCTTCCGCGCGGACGCGACTTCCTCTATTCATCGGGCACGACCGGCCTGCCCAAAGGCATCCGCAAGCCGCTCGTGCCGTTCGAGCAGCGCGATGCCGACGGCACCGAAACCGCAGCATGGCGCAAGACGTTCGGCTTCAACGCCGATTCCGTCTACCTGAGCACCGCGCCGCTCTACCACGCCGCGCCGCTGCGCTACCTCATGCGCATGCTGCACACGGGCGGCCGCGCCATCGTGCTGCAGAAGTTCGACGCCGAGGCCGCGCTCGACGCGATCGCGCGCTACCGTGTCACGCACAGCCAGTGGGTGCCGACGATGTTCATCCGCCTCCTGAATCTGCCCGCGACCACGCGCACACAATACGACGTGAGCAGCCTGCGCGTGGCGATCCACGCCGCGGCGCCCTGTCCGCCGCACATCAAGGAGCAGATGATCGCGTGGTTCGGTCCGGTGATCTACGAGTACTACGCGGGCTCGGAAAGCGTGGGCCTCACGGCGATCGACTCCGACGAATGGCTCGCGCATCGCGGCTCGGTGGGGCGCTCGAAATACGGACAGATCCATATCGTCGATGATGAGGATCACGAACTGCCTGTGGGCGAGATTGGCCGCGTGTTTTTTGAAGGCGGTCCCGCTTTCGAGTACCACAACGATCCGGTGAAGACGCGCAGCGTCTACAACCGCCACGGCTGGGCGACCTACGGCGACATCGGCCATGTCGATGCAGATGGCTATCTGTATCTGAGCGACCGGCGCGTGGACCTCATCATCAGCGGCGGCGTGAACGTGTATCCGCAGGAGATTGAGAACGTGCTCGCCGAGCATCCCGCCGTGGCCGATGCCGCCGTGATCGGCGTGCCTCACGGCGAGTTCGGCGAGGCCGTGAAAGCGGTCGTGCAGCCGCGCGAGCGCGACGCCGCGAGCCCGCAACTCGCCGAGGACCTGATTGCCTTCTGCCGCGAGCGCCTTTCGCCTATCAAGGTGCCGCGCTCGGTCGAATTCGAGGAAGCGCTGCCGCGCCACGACAACGGCAAGCTGCTACGGCGCATTCTCAAGGAACGCTACCGGCAGCCCGCGGCTTGATACGGATAACGAAATAGCACGAGACACTGAAGACAACCCCAATGCGCACTGTATTCCGTGACGATCACGAGATTTTCCGCGAACAGGCCCGGCGCTTTATCAAGCGCGAAATCGTGCCGTTCCATCATCAGTGGGAAAAAGACGGCATCGTGCCGAAGTCGGTATGGCGGCGAGCGGGCGAGGAAGGGCTGCTGTGCTGCACGATTCCCGAAGAGTACGGCGGTGGCGGCGGCGACTTCGGCCACGCGGCCATCATGATCGAGGAGCTCGCGCGCGTGAATGCGAGCGGCATCGGCTTTCCGCTGCATTCGGACATCGTCGCACCTTATATCTTCGCGTACGGCAGCGAGGCGCAAAAGCGCGAGTGGCTGCCGAAGCTCGCGCGCGGCGAGCATATCGGCGCCATCGCCATGACCGAGCCGGGCACCGGCAGCGATCTCAAGTCGGTGCGCACCACCGCGCGCAAAGATGGAGACCACTACGTCATCAACGGCCAGAAGACCTTCATCACGAACGGACAGAATGCGAGCCTCGTGGTGGTGGTGTGCAAGACCGCGCCCGAACTGGGCGGCAAGGGCGTTTCGCTGATCGTGGTCGAAGAAGGCACGCCTGGCTTCAGCAAGGGCCGCAAGCTCGACAAGATCGGCCTGCGCGCGCAAGACACGTCCGAGCTTTTCTTCGAGGACGTGCGCGTGCCCGTCACGCAGCGGCTTGGCGAAGAGAACCAGGGCTTCTCGTATCTCATGCGCGAACTGGCGCAAGAGCGGCTCGTGATCGCGGTGCGCGCTGCTGCGTCGATCGAGGGCATGCTCGAGCGCACGATCCGCTATACGCGTGATCGCAAGGTGTTCGGCCAGGCCATCTTCGATTTCCAGAATGCGCGCTTCAAGCTCGCGCATGCGCGCGCGAAGGCGGAGATGGTGCGCATCTACGTCGATCACTGCATTGCGCGGCACCTGCGGCGTGAGCTTTCGCCCGTGGACGCCGCCATGGCGAAGCTCAACGCCACCGAACTGCAGAACCAGTTGCTCGACGAATTCCTGCAGTTGCACGGCGGCTACGGCTACATGTCCGAGTACGTGGTGGGCACCGCGTGGGTGGACGCGCGTGTGATGCGCATCTACGGCGGCACCGACGAGATCATGAAGGAAATCATCGCGCGCACGCTGTGAAGGCGCGTTAATCGACTCACCAGGAAGCAGGCAGGAACGCACACATGATCAAGCCTTTGGAAGGCGTTACCGTCGTGGAATTCGCGGGGCTTGGCCCGGCGCCGTTCTGCGGCATGCTGCTCGCGCAAATGGGCGCACGCGTGATCTGCATCGGCCGCGAGGGCGCGGGCGCGCCGTCCGGACCGCTTGCGCGCGGGCGCGAATACGTTGCGCTCGACCTCAAGAGCCGCGACGACCTTGCACGCGCACTCGATCTGATCGCGAGCGCCGATGCGTTGATCGAAGGCTTTCGCCCAGGCGTGATGGAGCGGCTCGGCCTCGGCCCGCAAGTGTGCCGCGCGCGGCGCGCCTCGCTCGTCTACGGACGCATGACCGGCTGGGGGCAAACGGGGCCGCTCGCGCACACGGCGGGCCACGATATCAACTTCATCGCGATCTCGGGTGCGTTGCATGCGGTGGGTCTCGCGGGCGGCGAGCCTGTAGTGCCGCTCAATCTGGTCGGCGACTTCGGCGGGGGCGGCATGCTGCTCGCGTTCGGCGTGGTGGCCGCAATTCTGCGCGCGCGTTCGACAGGCGAAGGCTGCGTGGTCGACGCCGCGATGACCGACGGCGCGGCCATGCTGATGAGCATGATGTACGGCTTCTACGCGGCGGGGCACTGGCAGGACGAGCGCGGCACGAATCTGCTCGACGGCGGCGCGCCTTTCTATCGCACGTATCGTTGCGCGGACAACCGCTATATCGCCGTGGGCTGCATCGAGCCGCAGTTCTACGCGGCGTTCATGAAAGGGATTGGCGCCGAAGACCTGCTCGAACTGCCACAGCGCGACCGTGCGCATTGGCCGCGCGTGCAGGAACGCATCGCCCAGGCGGTCGCCATGCGCACGCGCGACGAATGGACCACTGTGTTCGAGGGCAGCGATGCGTGCGTCACGCCCGTGCTGAGTCTTGCGGAAGCACCGCTCGATGCGCACAACACGGCGCGCGGCGCGTTCGCACAGAGCGGCGGCGCGTGGCAGCCGCAGTGCGCGCCGCGCTTCGTGGACTACGGTGGCGAGGGCGTTTAACCTCGCACCGCGCCCAGCGCTTCTTTATCGTCGGCGAGCAACGAGAGCTGCCCGCTCGCCACAAGATGGCTAAGCGGCGCCGGGCGGCCGAGCAGGAAGCCCTGCACTTCGTCGCAGCCTTCGTCTGCGAGCAGCGTGAGCTGCGCCTCGGTTTCGATGCCTTCGGCCAGCACCGGAATGCCGAGGCTCTTGCCGAGCGCGAGCACCGCGCGAATGATCGCGGTGGCCTGGCGGCTCGACTCGGCCTCGCTGATGAAAGACTGGTCGAGCTTGATCTTGTCGAAGGGGAACGAGCGCAGCGTGTCGAGCGACGAGTAGCCGGTGCCGAAATCGTCCAGCGCGATGCTCACGCCAATCGCCTTGATTCGCTGCAGCACGTCGAGCGAGCGCTCGCGGTCCGCGAAAATGGTCGTCTCGGTGAGTTCCAGTTCCAGCCGCTCGGGCGCGAGGCCGGTCTCGACCAGCACGGTCTCGACGAGCTTCGGCAGATCCGCGTGCGAGAACTGCACGGGCGAGAGATTCACGGCCACCTTGTAAGGCGGCGACCACGAAACGGCACGCGTGCACGCCTCGCGCAGCACCCAGGCGCCAATGCCGAGAATGAGGCCATTCTCTTCGGCGAGCGGAATGAATTCGGCGGGCGAGATGAAGCCGAGCCGCGGATGCTCCCAGCGCAGCAGCGCTTCATAGCCGCAAATTTCGCCGCTCGCGATCGAGGTCTGCACCTGGTAGTGCACGCTCAACTGCCCGCGCGCGAGCGCCTCGCGCAAGTCGTGCGTGAGCGAGCGGCGCGCCCGCGCGATTTCGTCCATCGCCGGCTCGTAGAAGCACACCGACTGCGCGAGGTCCGCCTTCGCGCGGTACATGGCGAGGTCGGCGTTGTTGATGAGCACGGTCTTGGTGGTGGCGTCGTCCGGATAAATGGCGACGCCAAGGCTCGCGCCCGAGAGCACTTCGGCGTCGTCGTAGCGCACCGGCCGGTACAGCGCGGTTTCGAGACGCGAGAGCAGATCGCCGAGTTCCTCTCGCGAGGCGAAGCGCGTGAGCGCCACGAACTCGTCGCCGCCCACGCGCGCCACGAACTCGCCTTCGCGCATCAGGCTCGAAAGACGCCGCGCGAGAATGCGCAGCACTTCGTCGCCGGCATGATGGCCATGCAGGTCGTTGATTTCCTTGAAGCGGTTCAGGTCGATGCCGATGAGCGCGAGCTTGCGCGTGTCCTGCGTGCGCGCCAGTTCGGCGTCGATGCGTGCGTTGAAGCTCGCGCGATTGGGCAGGCCGGTGAGGATGTCGCTCATCGCCATCGTGCGCAAATGCTCGACGGATTCGGCGCGCACGCTGTCGTCGAGCAGAAAGCTCACGCAGCCCGCGCCCGCGATCACGAGCGCCATGCACGCCACGGCGAGCGCGAGCGCATGCAACGCGGCGGGATTCGAAAAGTGCCCGTTGATCGCCATCGGCACGACCTGGAACGCGGACATGCCGGTGAAGTGCAGCGCGGCAATGGCGAGGGCGAGCACGCCCGCCACGACGCGCGCGGACGCGTCGGCGCTTGCCCGCGCGCTGGCTGCGTTCTCCTGCGGGCGCCTCGCGGCCACGCCGGCGAGATGCAGCGCAAGCCCGCTGATCGAGACCGCAAACACGATCGACAAGGCGATCCCAATGCGATTCCAGATCACGATGCCTTCCACGCGATACGCGAGCATGCCCGCGTAATGCATGAGCGCGACCGCCAGCCCGACGATCGCGCCGCCCAGCGCGGGCGCCGCGCGCATGAGACGGTTCGCGGCCTGGCTCGTGGCGAGCAGAAATCCCGCGAAGCTGCCCACGAGCGCGATGAGCAGCGACGTGATGGTCAGCACGGGGTCGAAGGCGATCGGCACGCCCGGCTCGAAGCCGAGCATGGCGATGAAGTGCGTACACCAGATATCGGCGGCGGCCACGACGGCTGCGATGAACGACCAGCCCATGCGCTGCAGCGAACGCGTGGCGAACGCGCGCAGGACGAGCCGCGCCGCGACCCACGAGCCCGCGGCGCAGATCAGCAGCGCGACGACGACGAGCCACAGATTGTGCTTGTAGACGATGCAGCCCACCACGCTCATCATGGGAATATCTCCTTGTTCACCACTCGTTCACCCCGGGCGTCGCCCCACGTTATCACGACAACGCGACGAGGCCGAGCACCTCGCGCAGCTTCGCGCTCGTCGCGTGCAGCGACGACGACGCGGCGGCCGCTTCGTTCACCAAAGCGGCGTTGCGGCGCGTGGTGTCGTCCATCTGCGCGACCATGGCGTTGACCTGCTCGATGCCCTGCGCCTGCTCGTGGCTCGACGCCGCAATCTCGCCCATGATGTCGGCCGCGCGGCCAATGCTGCGCACCACACTTTCCATCGCTGCGCGCGCCTCGCCGGCGAGCTGCGTGCCTGCTCCGACTTCGTTCGCCGAGTTCTCCACGAGCTGCTGGATCTCGCGCGCGGCGGCCGAGGCGCGCTGCGCGAGGCTGCGCACTTCGCCGGCCACCACGGCAAAGCCGCGCCCCTGTTCGCCTGCGCGCGCGGCTTCCACGGCCGCGTTGAGCGCCAGAATGTTGGTCTGGAACGCGATGCCCTCGATGACATCAACGATCTCGAAGATGCGCTTGGCCGAGGCTTCGATAGCGCCCATCGTCGTGGTCATGCTATGCAGCGCGACGAGCGCGGCATTGGCGAGCGCGAGCACGACGCGGGAAAGCGCCGTGCCGCGCGCGCAGAAAAACACGAAGCTGCCGGCGCCGAGGAACAGCGCGGCGCCTACGAGCGCGAGCTGCGGTTCGTAATAGATGAAGCCGATCAGCACCGCCGCGATAGCGGAGAGAACGAGCGTGGAATACATCACCGCGTCGGCGGCGCGCGCGACGTCGTCGAGCGCGCGGATGGCCACGCGCGGTTGCGAGCCGGAAGGTCGAAGCGACTGCGCGCGACCCGGCGAATCTGCCAGCGTGAACGACACTTGGATGAGGAAAAAAAGTTGCAGGTGGGCGTTAATGCGGCGGCGGCTGGTGGACCTTGATGCGCCTGATTGAATTCGGCTGCAAAAAGGGCCGCCGTATGGCGTCGGCGCGACTCGTTGGCGGGCTCGGCAAGAAAATCGGGAGCCGCGCACGAGTTTACGGCAGCAAAAGGGGAAACTTCAGAAAACCTTTACAGGACAAGTATTTGCAAACGTTTGCCGCGTTTTGATCGCACTTCCCCCTTGTATTTGGCTCGAGCCCCAGTTATTTGAGCGTGTGAAATGTGTATTGACGACATGCAAGTTCCGGAAGGCGCGTCCGTCTTCGCCAAGTGATTTGATGATCGCCCGCTGACCGCGCGCTTCAGCCACTACCCGCACCACACGCCCTTCGTAGCGCATTAGCACACCGATCTTCGGGCAGGCCGCCTTCCGCCGACTGCGTCCTGTGCGACTCATAACTTCACGCCGGACTTGCGGACAGCTTTCACAGGGGCCGGCGGATTGCCAGGCCGCGCGTCGCGGAACCTGCCGTGCTGCACTACCCGGACCGGACGCGTTCCACCGCAGGAATTCGAGCTCCTGCGCCTGTGCAGCGTGGCTCGCCCGCATTGCATCAAATCGCCCGTCCAGCATAACCGTCTGATGGCGAAAGAGGAGCTCGCGTTTCTCTGCAGCCTGGTCCGACCATACCCATTGCCTGTTCCAGGTCGCCAGCGACTCGTCCGTGTCGACCATGCCCGGTAGCATCAACTGGACCTTCAACCCCAAGTCTGGTGGCAACGAACGTACCGCTTTCGCGACCGCGTCGGTCCCCTCGCTGAACGCCCGTGCGAGGACATACCGTCGGCGCTCGTCGTCGTTCCTGAACCGGATCCCATCCTTGGTTCTGTCCGGTGGCTCGAACCAACGCGCGTTGAGTGTCGGGCTTCAGAGCCGTCCGCGGTTCGAGCTTGACTGACCCGTCCAGCAATTTTCCAATCGCGTCTTCGCTCGCCTCACTGGCAAACCTCGTGGTCGCGGCAAGAACGCCGAGCGGGCGACTGGCCTGCGCAAACACGTCGGTCACATAGTTTTCACGGGCGTTGTTTCACACGATGGCGTCCAGCCGGCGGCCCTCGTAAACGCTGTAGCGCCGCAAGACCGCGAATGCGGCGACCTCGTACGGATAAACCGTCACGCAGGTCCAGAACCAGGGGGTCTGGGTTGGTTCGCCCTTTGGCCAGAGAAACAGCACGACGAAAGCGCCGACGATCACGATCAGGAAAAAGACAATCGTCCAGCGTAGACGCGATGGTGGGTTATCGGGTACAGGCTCCTCAGGGGGCAGGCTTGCGAAGTCAACTGGAATTGGCACTCCCTCAGAAACCGTTCGGCCGCGGACGAAGTGTGCGGGACACAATATCCCACACGGCGCCGGCTTCGCTCTCGCTCATGGACGCAGCCTTGATGCGATCCTGCATAAATGCATTTGGAGAGCCGGTGTTCATCTCGAGTGTGAGCAGCGGCGACTGGGCGTCGCTCGTCGTTGAATTCGCTTCAAGTAAGCACTTGGTCCCCTGAACGCCTAGATCCGTCTTGCCGGTAAGAAGCCACTCCTCCGCGTCAATGCCCTCTAATTTGACCGAGCCTTTGCGCACAGTCCTTCCCCCAATTGCGTTCAAATCACGGCTGATTTCGGCGCCGCGTTGCAATAGAGTATTGGACTCGCGAATACCTGAATCGCTGCCTATGCCGATACTCACATCCCGGTTATTGGGAAACACAAACTGTGTCCCGACATCTTCCTTGTCCGTTGCTTTTCCAGGAAGAAACGCACCCAAAAAGCAGATGCCGGGCTCTGCAGGTATATCGTCCTCGGAGCGCCAGCGCAGTCTTTTGACGAGGTCGAATATGAGTTGTGTTTTTTTTGGAACATCATTCTTTATTTTGATCTGCTGAACAATAGGAAGTGTCTGAATTTTTGTGTGCAAGGCAGATAAAAACCTGCCGTCTGGCAGGTCATCAATTGCATTCTACAAATGATTCCTGGTGAAGCGATCCTCGTAGAGGATCGCGAACTGGTTCATCGCGGCTTTCCAGTCATGTGCGGCACGGCTCCAGTCAGCCGTGATATTGCGCAAGGCCAGCCACAGCAGTTTGGTCGCGGCCTCGTCCGTGGGGAAGTGCCCACGCGTCTTGACGATCTTGCGTAG
>NZ_JAMBPS010000079.1:0-23950 GCF_024206515.1 Paraburkholderia sp. CNPSo 3281
GGGTTCGGGGTGGTGGCGGAGGAGGTCCGCACGCTGGCCCAGCGCAGCGCCTCGGCGGCGAAAGAAATCCGGGTGCTGATCGGCGAGTCGGTCGATCGCGCCCGCACGGGCAATGGTCTCGTCGAAAGCGCGGGCAACACGGTGGGCGAGGTGCTCGAAAGCGTCACGCGCCTGTCGACCATCGTTCACGAGATGGCGACGGCCTCCGGTGCGCAGCGCGCGGGCATCGACCAGATGGGCGAGAACATCGCCGGTATCGACGCGGCGATACGCGAAAACGCGGCGCATGTCGCCGACACGGTCGAGCAGGTCAGGCAGCAGCATCGCCAGACAGAGCTGCTCGCCAGCGCGGTCAAGGTGTTCCGGCTGGACTGAATGTCCTCGCGCGCGACTTAAGGGAGCGACCCTTCGGCGTGTGCGACAGTCCGTTCTGCCGGACCATTTTGTTACACCTCTTACGGCGCTTGGCCCATGGCGTTACAAAGCCCTTTCGCGTTGGCCGCTATACTCGGTTCCGTCTCAAAAACGTAAGAGAACAACTATGTCGAAGAAAATCATCCAGATAGTTGCCGTTGCTGCGCTGACTGCTGCGGCCTCGCTGCCGGCGCTGGCCGGCGATATGAACAACGCACTGGGTGGCGCGCTCGGCGGCGTCGCCGGCGCTGCCGTAGGTGGCGCCGTGGGCGGCAGCACCGGGGCGGTGATCGGGGGCGCGGTGGGCGGCGGCGCGGGTGGCGCGGTCACCTCGAATCGTCGCGAGCGCACGGGCGCCATCATCGGCGGCGCGCTCGGCGGCGGCGCGGGCACGGCGGCGGGCAACGCCATGGGCGGCCGCACGGGCGGCCTGATCGGCGCGGCAGTGGGCGGCGGCGCAGGCTCGGCGCTCGGCGGCAATATCTCGCGCTCGAACTCGTACGCCGACGACTATTCGCGCGGCTATCACGGCAAGCACCACAACAAGCACCGTCACTACGACTAAGCACAGCTTGCCAGGCGCAACGGCGACGCGCCGCTGCGCCTCGTTATTTCGCGCCGCCGCCTCCGGCGGCGCTCGCCGGGCCGTTCTGGCCCGCGCGGAACTTCCTCCCCTCTCGAGTTCGACCTCATCCGGGTGCCGGCGGCTTCGCGCTATTTGCTTCGGTATGCCAGGCAATTGCCCGGCTTCGGTGAGCGTCAATCCTGCCGCGGTTTGCGTCGCCATGAGCCATGCGGCAGCTCCTTGTCGCGCTCGGCCGCGGCGAGCGCGGCGCGCAGTTGCCTGTGGTTCAGTGCAATGCAGTAGGCAGGTTTTGCGCGCTCGAAGCGCCAGCTATCGGCAAGCGAACCCGCGTCGAGCGCGTCGAAATCGAGCTGTGCGTGCAACGCGGCCACGAGTGCCTTCGCCGCTTCGTCGTCTGCCGCGAGCGGTAGCGCGCGCCGTCCGCCTTCGACAGGCGGCCGCTCTTCGCGCGGCAGGTCGTACGCAAGAATCGCACTGAACGCCTTGACCACCCGTGCGCCACTGAGCTGCAGCGCAACGCGCTCGCTCGTGGCCTCGCGGTGTTCGTCGAACGCAGCAATGGCGCCGTCGCGTGCCGGATAGTAATTCATGGTGTCGATGACGACCTTACCGGTGAGTGCTTTGACCGGTATCTCGCCGAGCGCGGCCAGCGGCAGCGCCGCGATCACGATCTCGCCGAACGCCGCGGCCTGCTCCAGCGTGCCGATCCGGCAGCCCAGCGCCGCCGCTTCTCCCGCGCGCGCCTTCGGATCGCGCGACGAGAGCATCACCTCATGCCCCGCCTGCACGAGAAGTTTGCCCAGCGTCGAGCCGATCTCGCCCGCGCCGAGAATGCCGACAGCCAGTCGATGTTCGTTCATGGGAAGCCCCGTGGATTGCTATGGAGACCCCAGCGTAGCGCCGAAACTCCCATGCGATAATCGGACATCCGGGTGAAACACTTGAAATGGCGGGTTTCCAATCGTGGACAAATTGACCAGCATGACCGTGTTCGTGAAGACCGCCGAATCCGGTTCGTTTACGGCGGCGGCGCGCATGCTAGCGATGACGCCGCAGATGGCGGGCAAGCACGTCGACGCGTTGGAAAAGACGCTAGGCGTGCGCCTGTTGCAGCGCTCGACGCGCAAGCATGCGCTCACGGAAGCCGGCCGCGCCTATTTCGAAGCCTGCCGCCGCGTGCTCGAAGAGGCGGCCGCCGCTGAGGCCGTCGCACTCGCACAGACCGCCCACCCGCAAGGCACGCTGCGCGTGACGGCGCCCGTCGCGTTCGGCGCCTTCCGGCTTGCGCATGAAATCAAGGCCTTTCTCGCAGATTGCCCGGACGTGAAGGTCGATCTCGTCCTGAGCGACCGGCAGTTCGACCTCTTGCAGGACGGTTTCGATGTCGCGTTTCGCATCGGTGCGCTGCCCGACTCGCAACTGGTCGCGCGGCCGCTCGCGCCCTATCGGCTCGTGCCGTGCGCCGCGCCGGCTTATCTCGCCGCACACGGCACGCCGGCGCATCCGCGTGAACTCACGCGGCACGTGTGCCTCGATTACGCGTTCGACAGCTTTCCGGCGCCCCAAACGTGGATCTTCAAGGACGGCGACAGACAGATCGAAGTCGAGCCGCGCGGCCAGCTGCGCAGCAACGACACTCGCGCGCTGATCGCGGCGGCGGAGGCGGGCGTGGGAATCGTGCTGGCGGGCGAGCCGAACCTCGCGCCGTCGGTGGCGGCGGGGCGGCTCGTGCCGCTGCTCGAGGCGTATGCCGCGCCGGTGCGGCCGATGCATCTGCTTTACGCGGATCGCCGCGCGCAGGCCCCCAAGCAGCGCGCGTTCGTGGCGTGGGCGCTGGCGTGCTTTGGCGAGGCCGGCAGCGTCACCGGCCCGCGTGCACCGGCGTCGCCACGTGTTCATCGTTCGGTGCGCAAGCCGCGCGCGCCACGCACCATCACGCCCGCAGCGTAGTCAGGTCTGGCTACGGAAGGCGGCGTTGAGCGTCGCACCGGGGGCCGCGCCTTCGAAGCCGTCGAAACGCCCTTCATTGAGCCGTTGCGCCGCATGCATGAAAGCGCCCCACGCGGTGCGGGCGAGCGCGCCGCCCACGCTCACGCGGCGCACGCCGAGCGCGGCGAGATCGTCGAGCGTGAAGGCCGACTTCGCGCCGATCAACACGTTCACGGGCTTCGGCGCGACAGCGGTGACGACGGCCACGATCTGCTCGCGCGTCTGGATGCCGGGCGCATAGAGGCAATCCGCGCCCGCCTGCGCGTACGCCTGCAAGCGCGCGATGGCGTCGTCGAGGTTGGGCACGCCGGCCACAAAGTTCTCCGCGCGGCCAATGAGCACGGTGTCGCCGCCGCGCGCGTCGATGGCGCGGCGTGCCGCGCGCATGCGCTCGACGGCGATCTCGATCGGCAGCAGCGGCGCTGCGTCGTCGCCGGTCGAGTCTTCCACGGAAAGCCCGGCGACGCCGGTCTCGACGGCGAGGCCCACGCTTGCTTCGACGCCTGCGGGATCCGTGCCGAAGCCGCTTTCGAAGTCGGCGTTCACGGGCAGGTCGGTGGCCGCGACGATCTCGCGCAGGTGCGCGAGGATCGCGTCGCGCGGCAGGGTGTTGTCGGCATGCCCGCGCGACCATGCGAACCCGGAGCTGGTGGTCGCGAGCGCCTTGAAGCCGAGGCCCTGGAGATAGCGTGCGCTGCCCACGTCCCACGGATTCGGCAGCACGAAGCAACCGGCGGTGTGCAGTGCACGAAACTCGGCGCGTTTCTCGGCAATGGTGCGGGCGGGTCCTGACATGGCAAGTTTCCTCCTGGCTCGTGGGTGTGCGGCGGGGCGTCTGCGCGGGCGTGCGCATCCTCCGGCGCCGGTCACCGATTGTGACCGAATTCCTGGATTCCCGAATCCAACGGCGCTCGCTTGCGCAGCGATTTTGCACAAAGATAAGGATCGCGAATTAAATGAACGCCTATGAAGGCGATGGTATGCAACGGCGCGAAACGAGGAAAAGAACGGCGCAGCCGTTATGATATGCGTTCTTTTTATTTTGCCGTCCAGCCGCGATGTCCAAAACCAGCGCTCCGAAAGCCACGCCGCCCCGCATGTCCGATGTCGCTCGTCTCGCGGGCGTTTCGAAAATGACGGTGTCCCGCGTGATGGCGGGGCGCAGCGCGTCGGAGGCGACCCGCGAACGCGTGCAGCGCGCCATCGACGAGCTGGGCTACGTGGCCGATGCGGCGGCCGGCGCGCTTTCCTCAGGGCGCTCGTCGTTCGTCGCGGTGCTCGTGCCATCGCTTTCCAGCTCCAACTTCTCGGACACCGTGAGCGGCCTCACCGCGGTGCTTGAACCGCAAGGGCTCGAACTGCTGATCGGCGATACCGACTACTTCCTCGATCGCGAGGAGCGTCTCGTGCGCCAGATGCTGCGCCACCAGCCGCGCTGCATCGCGCTCACGGGCGCACAGCATACGGACGCCACGCGCACGCTGCTGCAGCGCTCGGGCGTACCGGTCGTCGAGATGTGGGATCTGCCCACGGAGCCGATCGACATGGCCGTGGGCTTTTCCAACGTGAGCGCCGCGCGCGAGATGGTGCGCTATCTCGCGGACAAGGGGCATAGCCGCATCGGCTTTCTAGGCGGCGCGGGCGACCTTGACCGGCGCGGTCTCGACCGGCTCAAGGGCTTTCAGATGGAAATGAAGGCGCTCGGGCTCGAAAGGCACCGCGTCGTGCAACTCGGCGACTCGCCGGTCACGATGAGCCACGGCGCGCCCGCCATGGCCGAGCTGCTCGAGCGCTGGCCCGACACGCAGGCCGTGATGTGTGTGAGCGACATGTCGGCGTTCGGCGCGATCATGGAGTGCCAGCGGCGCGGCGTCAGCGTGCCCCGTGATATGGCGGTTGCTGGCTTCGGCAACTTCGAGATCGCGGCGTGCTGCCATCCGGCGATCACCACGATTTCGGTCGATGCCTACGGCATTGGCCAGCGCACGGGCGAGGCGATCGTCGCCGCCCTCGCGGCAGTGGACGGCGCGGGCGCGTCGCATCCCGTGAAAACACGCATTCAGTACACCGTCGTGCCGCGCGCGAGCGCTTGAGCCTCTTCAAAGCCCCTTGGCGATACGCTGCGCCATCTCGACCACCGCGATGGCGAGCCGCTTTTCGCGGCGAGCGTCGAGCCGCTCCAGCGGCAGGCTCGCGCTGACCGCCACACGCTTGCCAAGCGCCGTCACGCCGACGAACGCCGCGAAGCACGCGATGCCCGCCGTCACTTCTTCCCGCTCGTGCGCGAGGCCGGAGCGGCGTATCGCGGCGAGCGCCGCTATGAGGTCCTGCTTGCGCGTGATGGTGTTGGCCGTCACAGCGGGAAGCTGACGCGGCAGGATGGCGTTGACCTCATCATCGGAAAGGCTGGCGAGCAGCGCCTTGCCCAGCGCGCTGCAGTGCGCCGGTAGCCGCGAGCCGAGATCGGAGATGAGACGCACGGGCCGCGCGGGGTCCTCGCGCGCGAGATACACGACCTCCGCGCCGTCCAGCACCGCAAGCTGAACCACTTCGTTATGCGTCGCGACGAAAACGGTCGCTTCCTGGCGGAACACTTCCTGGAGCCGATCGTGCCGCACGTAAGTGCTGCCTAGCTCGAACAACGTGAGGCCGACGATATAGCCGTCGGTGCGCTTTTCGATCCAGCGCCGGCGCTCGAGCGAGTCGAGCATGAGATAGAGCGTGCTGCGCGAGAGGCCAGTGGCCTGCGCGATTGCCGCTGCTCGCATCGGGCCTTGAGCGTGCGCGAGCAGGTCGAGAATATCGTGTATGCGCCGGAGCGCCGGAACTTCATAGGGTGAGGACATGGAGCCGCGCGGCGGGTTTGCCGACCAAAAGATCATCCAACAGGCTGGAAATACTAACACCACGTTGGATACGCGTATGAGCGCATCGACATTTCTCAGTGGCATCGTTCCTTGGTATCGTTGCACACACGAATCAACGGAAACGGTTTGAACGCCACGGCGCGCGAGGCGCGCCGTGTGTTCGGGAGAGTCGCGAAAGATGAAGTATTCGAATCTGGTCGAGCGGTTGCAGGGCCGTCGCACGACGGCGTGGGAGATCCATCACGCAGCGGTGCAGGCCGCGGCGCGTGGCGAGGACGTGATCGTGCTGAGCGTGGGCGACCCCGACTTCGGCACGCCCGCGCCCATCGTCGAGCGCGCCGTGGCCGCGCTGCGCGAGGGCGATACGCACTACTCGGCCATCATGGGCCGCGAGCCGCTGCGCGAGGCAATTGCGCGCGAGCATGCTCAGCAGAGCGGGCGCGCGGTCGGCGCGCAGAACGTGATTCTCTGCGCGGGCGCGCAGAACGGCTTGTTCGCATCGTCGCTCTGTTTGCTGGAGGCCGGCGACGAAGTGCTCGTGCCCGAGCCGATGTACCTCACCTACGAGGCCGCGATCCGAGCGTCGGGCGCGACGCTCGTGCCGGTGCCCGTCGATCCCGAGAACGGCTTTCATCTCGACTGCGACGCGCTCGATGCCGCCGTCACGCCGCGCACGCGCGCGATCTTTTTCGCGACTCCGTGCAACCCCACCGGCGCGGTGATGCCGCGCGCGCACCTCGAACGCGTCGCGCAACTGGCGAAGCGGCACGACCTGTGGGTGCTCTCCGACGAGGTCTACGCTGACCTCACGTTCGAGCGCGAGCACGTGAGCATCGCCGCGCTCGACGGCATGGCTGAGCGCACGGTCACGCTCGGCAGTCTCTCGAAGTCGCATGCCATGCTGGGCTGGCGCCTGGGCTGGGTGATTGCGCCGGAAACGATGATTGCGCATCTGGCGCGGCTCGCGCTCTGCATGCTCTACGGGCTGCCCGGTTTCATTCAGGAGGCGGCGATCACGGCGCTCGACAACCGCGCGCCGATCGTCGCGCAGATGCGCGAGATCTATCGCCGCCGGCGCGACATCGTCTACGAGCGGCTGGCGGGCGTGCCGGGTCTCAAGTGCCTGTTGCCGGAAGCGGGCATGTTCATGATGATCGACATCCGCGGCACGGGCCTCGACACGCAGGCGTTCACCTGGCAGCTGTTCGAGGCGCAGAAGGTTTCCGTGCTCGACGCAAGCGCGTTCGGCGAGACCGCGAACGGCTATGTGCGGCTGGGTTTCGTCGTGGACGAAGCGAGGCTCGTCGAGGCCTGCGAGCGCATCGCGGCGTTTGTCCGGGAGCGCGCCGCGGCCGCGACGCGCTAGCGGGTCTCGAAGTAGAGGCGGGTGGGCTCGAACAGATCGGCGGGCAATGCATCCCGCGTGAACCACGCCCACCGCGCGCACTTGTCGGGCTCCGCGACGACTGGCGTGCCCGGCGCGGCGGCCTCGACGAACAGCGTCACATGACGCACGTGGCCGGCTTCGAGCCAGCCGCTGGCCCAGCCGGCGGCTTGCGCCTCGATCATTTCCAGGCCGGTTTCCTCACGCAGCTCGCGTGCGGCCGCGGCGAGCGGATCCTCACCGGAGTCGACCTTGCCGCCGGGGAACGCCCACGTGTCGCGTCCCCATGCGCTTTTGCGCAGGCCGAGCAGCCACGCGTCGCCGTTGCGTACGACGACGCCCACGCCGAGCACGGTGACGAGAGCGTTCATGTCATCAGTCATGCTTTGTCGATTTTGATCTGGAATCCGAATCAATGGCGAAGCCGATCGCAGGCTGCACGCCGCTCTGCCTTTGCGGGGGCGCGCAGCAAAAGCGGGCAGGCTCAGCGTTCGCCGTCGAAGAGATCGTTGAGCATCTCGTCGAAGGCGGCCTGGGCGTCTTCCAGTTCCTGGAGCGCCATGTCGAAGGTCTGCAGCGCGAACTGCGTCGGCTTGCCATCGCCTTCCGGCGGAAACTGCGACTGCAGCGAGGTGAACGCCGACTTGACGCGTTGGGTCGCGGCCAGTACGCGGTCCATGGCGGCGGCTTCTTCGGCTCGTGCCTGTTCTGGGGTCATCGAAAACTCCGTTCTTACGTGAATGGGGTTGGGTGCGTTCAGGGCAGGGGCAGTCCGCCCTCGGCTTTCACTTCGCGCAGCGACAGCGCCGATTCGACCGAGGTGACACCGGGCAAGCTGCGCAAGTGGTCGCGCATGAAGGTGCCGTAGTCGTCGAGATCGCGGGCTACCACCTGCAAAATATAGTCGGCCGTGCCGGATACGTTGTGGCACGACAGAATGCGCTCGATCGCCAGCACCTCGCGCTCGAAGCGGTCGGCCAGCGCGCGGTCGTGCACGGCGAAGCGCACCGAGACGAATCCCACCACGCCATAGCCGAGCGCGCGGCGCGAGAGCACGGCCCGGTAACGCTCGATATAGCCGTCCTGTTCGAGGCGCTTGAGGCGCCGCGCGCACGGCGTTTCGCTCAGGCCCACCGTTTCGGCGAGCCGTGCGTTCGGCATGCGCCCGTCGGTTTGCAGCGCGCCGAGTATCGCCCGGTCGAGTTTGTCGAGGTCGCTCATGGCGGTTAGGGGAGTTCTGGTGCGAGTTCGGGAATCTTAGCGTATTCCGCCAATCTATGGCTAAAGTGGTATGAAAATCGCCATAAATCGCTCTGCGTGTAGCGGCAAGATAGAGCCTCTTTCACGCGAGGCCAACATGATTTCCGCCCACCTGCTGTTGATGTTCATTGTCGCCCTGATTATCGTCTGCGCGCTGCCCGGCGCCGACATGGCGCTCGTGATGCAGACCAGCATGAGCCGCGGCACGCGCAGCGGCTTCGCGGCGGCCTGCGGCCTGGGACTCGCGCGCGCGACCCACGTGACGCTTTCGGCCTGCGGTCTCGCGGCCTTGCTGCGCAACGCGCCGTGGCTTTATGAGGTCGTGCGCTACGTGGGGGCGGCGTATCTCACGTGGATCGCCGTGCAGATCTTCCGCGCGCCGGCGTTCGCGATGCCCGAGCAGGAGGGCGTGGCCGTAGCGCGGCCGCTGCGCGCCGATTTCGCCAAGGGCCTGCTCACGAACCTGCTGAACCCGAAGGCGCTGCTGTTCTGCTCGGTGCTGCTGCCGCAGTTCATCCGGCCCGAGGCGGGCTCGGTCTGGCTGCAGGTGTCGGTGCTGGGCGTGCTGCTGGTTGCCGTATGCGCGCTCTTCGACGTGATCTACGTGCTGGGCGCCGCGCGCATCGCCGTGTGGTTGCGCGGCCATCCGCTGGCGCAGACGGTCCAGAAGTGGGCGTTTTCGTCCGCGTTGATCGGCTTCGCGCTGCGGCTCTCGCTCGATTAACGCCGCTGCCGGGAACGACCGTTGCGAGAAGGCGCGCGGCGCGCAAGGCGCCGCACGCTTTTTTATTGCTTGCGTTTAGCGGCTCGCGTTAGCGCCCGCCAAGATAGTCGAGCTTGCCCAGCTCCACGCCGTTGTGACGCAGGATGTCGTAGGCCGTGGTGACATGGAAGAAGAAGTTGGGCAGCACGAAGCCCAGCAGATAGCTCTGGCCCGTGAACTCGATCGGGCCGCTGCGCATCTTGAGCGTAATGCTGCGCGCTTCCGTGCCGTCGATCTGCTCCGGCTTGAACCCGTTCAGATAGTCGATGGTCTTCTGGATACGGGCATGCAGTTCGTCGAAGGTGACCTCGACGTCCTCGAATTTCGGGGCCTCCACACCGGCGAGCCGCGCGGCGCAGCCCTTTGCGGTGTCTGTGGCGATGTGGATCTGACGCAGGAGCGGCAGCATGTCGGGGAAGAGCCGCGCGCCCGTCAGCGCGGTGGGGTCGATCTGCTTTTCCGCCGCGTGCGCCTGCGCCTTGCCGATGATGTTTTGCAGATTGGTGAGGCCGCGCACGAGCACGGGCACCGATGCTTGATACATGGAAATGGACATGGGGTTTCCTCGTTTCTTCGAATGCGCGCGATGCGCTCCGCTCTGGAGCTGACCGGGCGGCCCATTATGCGCTATCGCGTCGCGTGCTGCCATCGGCCAAACGGCCAGCATCGGCGCGATGGCCAGGCATTTCTCCGGGCGCATAAATTACCTGGGATTACAAAGCAAAAATTCCTTGTGAAACCTTGAGGTTGCGAGTGCTCGCGGCGAGGCAGTGCGGGCCGCCACGCGATGTGCGCAACAGCATGCCTGCAGGCCGATGTGCGCAATTGCCCTGACAATATTTGATTGTGGTTTAATAGCCCGGCACCAACCATCCATTCCGCATCGTGCAGCACGATGCGCTCAACCATGAACGCAGAAAAGGCAGCAATACGCCGCATCGCGCGCCGCATGGCAGAAGGCATTGTTTGTCGCACTGGCGCGCCGCGGTGGCGCGCGCGAGTGTTGCGCGTTTCGCTGCTGGCGCTCGCTACGGGCAGCGCGGCGCAGGCCGCATTCGCGCAAGATCCACGGCTGCTCGATACGCGCGTCACGCAGGAGTCGGTGACGGACACGATCTGCCGTCCGGGCTACGCCGATACGGTGGCGCGGCCGTTCGACGAGACCATGGCGCTGAAGGACCGCATGCTCGCGGCGCGCGGCATCGACGCCGACGACGGCGTGGGCTACGCGCTCGACCGGCACGTGCCGATCGTCCTCGGCGGGTCGCCGGACGCCACGGCCAACTTCGACCTGATTCCCTGGGGCGGTCACGCCGGCGAGCGCCGCAAGTCGCTGCTCACGGTGCGCCTGAAGCGCTGCGTGTGCGCGGGGCGCATGACGCTTTCCCAGGCGCAGGCTGCGATCTCCGGCAACTGGGTGCACCAGTACGATCGCCTCACCCGCATGGACTGCGGCGGGTCGGCCGACGAGACGACCTCGGCAAGCCGCGACGACGGGTCCTGAAGCGCAGTTTCGCGCGCGCCTTTCCTCCCTCGGGCACGCTGATTGCGGACCGGATCACACATGCGCAGCAGGCAATCAGGCGGCAATCGGTTAGCCGTCTGCCGCCAGACAATATGCCGCAGCGCACCGCTCAGCAAATGCGACTATGCTGACATTCATCAACACAAGGGAGTCACAATAATGCTCACGTCCAGTCTTTTGTTACTTGGCGTCGCTGCCGTGCTCGGCCAGGTGGCGTGGACCCGTACCCGCGCTCGCGCGAGCCTTCAGCCCGTACGCGTACGCGCGACGCAACCCCGCCGGTTCCGCTGAGCGCTGCACGTCGACTCCGAATACCCCGCGAGGTAGGCCGTCATGCACCTGACCGTCTGGAATGTTCCCGAAACCTGCAGCGAGCAGGATGTGCGCAGCTTTTTCGAGCGCGAACTCGGCAAGTACGCCAAGGGCATCACCGTTTATGACGCGGGCACGCCAAACGCGCACGCGGACCTCGAACTCGATTCCGAAGTGCCCTACGTGGCCGACGCCGTGGCGCGCGAACTTCAGTCCCGCCGCCTCGCGGGCGTCGCGCTGAGGGTGAGCGCGCCGCCGTTCGACGACGAGGAGCCGCCGCAACGCAGCTGAGCCGTTCGCGCCGCGTTTCAGCGGCCGTCGTCGGCGGTGTCGTACGGTGTATAGGGCAGTGCCCGCTTGTGGCGCGTCGACTCGTAAAAGCGAAAGATCGTCTCGTACGCGCGTTCGCTCACCGGTTTGCCTTCCAGAAAGTCGTCGATCTCGTCATAGCCGATCCCGTAGGCGTCTTCGTCAGGATGCAGCGGGCGCAACGTCTCCAGATCCGCAGTGGGCGTTTTCTCCACCAGCGTAGCCGGAGCGCCCAGTGCCCGCGCGAGCGCGCGCACGCGCCGCTTGTTCAGGCCCGCGAGCGGCAGCACGTCGGCGCCGCCGTCGCCGAACTTCGTGAAAAAGCCCATTAGCGATTCCGCCGCGTGATCCGTGCCGATCACCAGTCCCGCTCGCGCACCGGCCACCGCGTACTGCGCGATCATCCGCTCGCGCGCCTTGATGTTGCCGTGAACCATGTCCTGCGCGCTCTCGTCGGCGAAGGCGAGGCCGCTCACCGTGAGCGAGGCGAGCATCGCGTCGGCGGCGGGGCGCACGTCGACGGTCAGGATTTCGTCCGCGGCGATAAAGGCGAGCGCGGCGGCGGCGTCCGCTTCGTCGCGCTGGGTGCCGTAGGGCAGACGCATCGCGATGAAACGTGCCGCCGTCTGGCCCTGCGCGCGCAGGCTTTCCACGCTCAGCTGCGCGAGGCGCCCCGCCGTTGCGGAGTCGATGCCGCCGCTGATGCCCAGCACGAGCGTCTGCAGCCCGCTCGCCTGCAGGCGCTGCCCGAGAAAGCGCACTCGCTGCCCGATTTCGGCTTGGGCGTCAAAGCGCCCGGCGACGTTCAGCTCGGCGCTGATGCGTCGCTGGCGGGCGAGGCGGTTGGCTTCGGGGTTGGCGTCCGGTCTGGTGGGCATGGGCGGTTCCTCAATCTGGCTGCGCACGCGACATAGGCGCGCAGTCTGCGTTGTCTGGTCTAATGTCGGGTGGTCGTGGTGCTGTCAGCGACGCCGCAGGGACGGCGCCCGACGTATCCGACTTCAGACAAGACGCACAATCGGCCGGACTCACGATGAACGACAAATTTTCGCGGCGCATGGGCGCTTGCGTACGCGGTGGCGTCCGGGGCGACGCCCCGAAACTTCCCCATCATAGAGCGCGGTGGTCGGGCGCGCCGGCGCGCCGCGCAATAGTCGCCGCACTCTGCAGCTGGTTTTACGCTTCGTGGGCGGCAAGCGCCGCTTACGCCTCCGACGCCGCGACGGCTTCCGGCGCGCATGTTGCCTCGGGCGCCGTGCGCAGCGCGCCGGTGCAGGCGGCGTCGAAGCCGGCCGCGTCGGGCGCATCCGCTGCATCGGCCGCTCGGCCGGTTGCCAAAGCGGCTTCGGCGGCTTCCGCTGCTTCTGTGCCCGCGCCTGCTTCGGCGGCTTCGAGCGCTTCGAGTGCGTCTGCCGCTTCGTCGGCGCAGCCGGCTTCCGCGGCCTCGGCCGAGTTGGCCGCCTCCGCGCCTCCCGCGCTCGTGCTCCCCATTCACCGGATGCTCACGCCGGAGGAGGCCGCCGAGGCAACCCGCGGCGCACTCGAAATGCGCAAGCGCTTCGCGCGCAACGTCAACCGGCGCCTGCATGTGCCGCTGGCCGAGCAGCGCGCCTACGGCCAACGTCTCCAGGCCTCGCTGGAAGAGAAGAACCTCGGCGCGCTGGCGGGCGAGTTCGTCATCCTCGTCGATCGCAGCGCGAATGTGCAGGCGCTCTTCATCTACTTCCGGGCCATGCCCGACGAGCCGTGGCTCATGATTGGCGCGTCGCCGGTCGCGACCGGACGCCCCGGCGAGTTCGACCACTTCCTCACGCCGCTCGGCGTGTTCGAGCACACGCCGCTGAACATGGACTTCCGCGCGGAAGGCACCATGAACCAGAACAACATCCGCGGCTATGGCCGACGCGACATGCGCATCTACGACTTCGGCTGGGTGGACGGCGAACGCGGCTGGGGCAAGGGCGGCTATTCGCAGATGCGCTTCCAGATGCATGCCACCGACCCTGACCGCCTCGAGCCGCTGCTTGGCATCCGCCACTCCAAGGGCTGCGTGCGGATTCCCGCGACGCTCAACGCGTTCATCGACCACTACGGCATCATCGACGCCGAATACCAGGCGCTGGTCGACGAGGGCAAGTCGCTCTGGGTCCTCCACTCGGACCGCGAGATCACGCCGTGGGCGGGCCGCTTTGTCGTCGTGGTCGATTCGGAGCGCAAGACGCGTCCGGCGTGGTCGCCCGCACCCGGTGGCAAGGCGCGCGCGAAGGTGCCGGCCGGCGCCGACACCGCCGACTGAGCGCGCGATCCGGCGAGGGCGCGCCAGCGCGTGCGCAGGCGCTACGCGCTACGCGCGCCGCGCGAGTAGCACGCCCGCGAGCGCGACGCCGAAGCCCGCCATCTGCACGGGCGTGAGTGTTTCGCCGAACAGCAGCCAGCTTTCGAGCGCCGCGAGCGGCGGCGCGAGAAAGAGCAGCGCCGTGGCGCGGGCGGCGTCGCCGTGGCGCACCATCCACACGAGCAGCGTCACGCCCGCGCCCGAGAGCATCGCAATGCCCCACGCCAGCGAGAACCACAGGGTCGGCGTTGAGATCCAGCGCGTCTCGCCGAGCACGAGCGCGAGCACGGCGGCGACGATGGCTGCGCCCAGGTTCTGCACGGCGCTCGCGCTGCGAATGTCGGCTTGCGCGAGCGAAGTCTTCTGGTAAAGCGTGCCCGCCGTGATCGATCCGACCGACACCACCGCGACCACCACCACGAGCAGCGGATTCGCGTGAGCGTGCGTGTGCGCAGTCGCGGCAGCGGCGTCCGTGATTGCGCCGCCGCCGGCGTGCATGGCGGCGTACAACTTCGGGCTCAGCACGAGCACGACGCCCGCGAGGCCGAGCGACATGCCGGTCCAGCGCCGCGGCGGCAGGCGCTCGCCGAACGTGCGTGCCGCGATGGCAGCCGTCAGGAGCGGTTGGAGCGCGCCGAGGAGCGCCATCACGCCCGCGCTCAAGCCCTGCGCGACCGCCCAGTAGCCCGCGCCTAGATAGACGCCCTGCAGGAGCGCGCCGGCGAAGAGATGCTTGCCGATTTCGCGTCCGCGCGGCCAGGGCGCGCGCATCGCCAGCGCGACGATTGTGAACAGCGCCGCCGTGCCTGCGAAGCGCGCGAGCAGGAACAGGTTGGGATCGGCATAGGGCGCGATGGCGCGCGCGACGACGAAACCCGTCGACCACAGGACGACGAAAAAGGTGGGGGCGAAGGTGGCGAGCATCGGTGTCGAAGAGGGCGCGCGCTGACGCTGCGCGTGGAAAAACACGAAAGGCTCGGAGTATCGCGCGACGTGCAGGTTGCGGTCTTGTTCAGGACTGCACTGGCCCGGACGTGCGCCGCTCGATGATAAGACGCAACTAACCGCCTAGCCCGTGCCGCGCCAGCTAATGCAGACATCACGAAGCCGGAAACGCTTGCAGCGGCTAGCTTCCAAACAACACCGCAGTCATGCCGATCAAGCCGCCACAGACCGCACAGGCGAGCAGCAGCGCGCGCGTGCGCCGATGTTCGCGGCGCCAGGCGTCGAGCAACGCGGCCTGCTGCGCGGCTTGTCCCGCAGCGGGACCGAGTCCGCCCTTCGCGTGGTGCTCGAGGAAGTGGAACACCATCTGCGGCACGCGCGGTGCGATTTGCGCGAGGTGGGGCAACTCCTGCGAGAGTCGCCGGATCCAGCCGCGGTGGCCGAGATCTTGCCGCGCGATATCGGCGAGCGTGTGTCGCGCGATGCCCCACGCATCGACGCCGGGATGAATCGAGCGGGCCAGCTGCTCGGCCTGGCCGAATGCGCGCTGCGCGGCCACGAGGCGCGGCGAGACTTCGCCCCCGAACGGCTGCACCGAATGCAGCAGATGATGGAACAGCGCCCCTGCGCTGCGCTCGTCGGTGTCGCTCGCGAAATGCGCTTCGCTGCGCGTGCGCAATTCGGCCTCGATCTGTTCGGTGCGTGCATGCGTGGGCACATGACCCGCCATGTGATGCAGCGTGGCGAGCCGGCCGTAGTCCTGTTCGAACAACGCGGTCGCGCCGTGCACGAAGAATTCGCGTTCAGGCGAAGAAAGGCTCGTCATCAGCGCGGCGCCCGCGAGCACGAGGCGGCCGCGCGTCTCGGGTTCGACGCTCACCGCGACCCGGCTGGCGTCGAGGGCCGCATGGAAGAACCCGTGCTCGAACGCCTGGCGCGTGACCACTTCGATCAGATGGGCCGCCACCTGCGTGACGTTGATGTGGTGCTCGGCAAGCCCGGCGATATCGGTCGCGCGCACGGTGTCGATGTGCTGCACGGCGATCGTCTGAGGGGTGCAGAGGTCCCAGAACACGTCGGGCACGACGATGCGCGGGTCATCGCCGAGCTGATGGCCGCTCTGACTCAGGTTCGCGGCCTGGGCGCGCAGGTCGAAGCGGCGGTGCAGATCGTCGCGCAGCGCCTGCGCGAGCGTGTGCAGCTGCAGCTTGCGCGCGGCGCGTGAAAAGCGCTCTATCCAGCGGGCCACGGCGCACAGCAGCGCGGCGTCGTCGTCGACTTCCTGGACCTGTTTTGCGCGCAGCACGCGCAGCGTGATCGTCTGGTGGCCGTTCACCGGCAGCGCGAGCCGCGCAAGGTGTGTCTGCTCGCACCAGCCGTTGTGGGCCGGCTTGGGGTCGATCCACGTGAACACCGTTGCGGGCGGTTTGCCGAGCGCGGCCCGCAGCGTGGTGTCGAGCGTCTCGCCCGCAAGGGGTTCTTCGAAATGCTCGATGGCGTCGATCGCGTCGTGCAAGGTCGCGCCCGCAAGTTCGGGGCGCGTGGCGAGCGTTTGCGCGAAGGCCGCGGCGAGCGGTGCGAGACGCGGCAGCGAACCATGCAGGCGCGAGGCGAGACGCGGGTCGCCGTGCAGGTTCGAGGCGAGCGTGAGGAACCAGTGCAGCTTGTGATGCTCGGGCGCGGCGAGCCAGATCAGCCTGAAGCCATAACGCAGTGCACAAAACAGCAGACGCAGTTGACGAAGTCGTGAACGCATGAATTCCAATGGTCATCGCATGAGCGCGCGGTCTCCACGAGATTAGCAGGGATGCGCCCGCGATGGCAGGGCGGGCTCGTTCTGCGCATGCGTAATACAATACGGCGGCTTTTCCGGATTCACGTCGGACTCACTTCATTACCCGCGTTTTTTCCACGCAGGACCCGCGCCCATCGAGATGCTCGCAGAACAACGTCACCAATACATCCTCTCGCAAGTGAACCGGACGGGCGCGCTTTCCGTGGCGGATCTCGTGCGCGAACTGCGCGTCTCGCGCGAGACGATCCGGCGCGACCTCAATACGCTCGCGGAGCGCGGGCTGCTCGTCACGACTCACGGCGGCGCGCTCTCGAGCGATCGCCGCGAGCCCGATCTCGACGTGCGCGAAGCCGCCAACGCGAGCGCCAAGCGCGCGATCGGCGAACGCGCGGCGGAGTTCGTGCCCGACGGCGCCTCGGTCATCATCGATTCCGGCAGCACCACGCATGCGCTCGCGCGCGCACTCACGGACCGCCATCGGCTCACGGTCTATACCAACGACTGGCGCATCGCGCTGTTGCTCGGCCGCCGCAACGAAAACCGCGTCACGCTGCTGGGCGGCGAGCTGTCCGACCACGAGGAGGCGACCTTCGGCCTCGACACCGTGCAGCAACTCGCGCAGTACCACGCCGATTTCGCGTTCGTCGGCGCGGGCGGCATTACTGCCGACGGCTGGCTCACCGACTATTCGCGCATGGTCGCCGAGGTGCGCAGCCGCATGCTCGCGGCCACGGCCTGCGCGATCGTCGTCGCCGACCATTCGAAGTTCGGGCGCGTCACGCCCGTGCGCATCAACGGTTTCGAGCAGGCGCGCTACGTCATCACCGAGCTTGCGCCCGAAAAGAGCGTCGCGCGCGCGATTACGGCGCGCGGGCCCGAACTCGTCATCGCCTGAGTCTTCCTGCGGCGTGGCGCTCCGCGCGCTGCGTTTGCCCGTCTCCACGTCTGCATGGCTGCCGTCAACACCGCTGCCGGCGGAATCATCACGCGTATGTGGCTTGTCGAATATTGGCGAATTGTGGAATTTTTTGACAAACGCCACACTCGTCATGCGCGTGTCATCAAAACCTGTGATTCTTGCGGGGCCCGTCCAGATGGGCCGGTAAGCGAGGCGAGCGGCAATTCCGCGGCTTCGCCGGGCCGGTCGGTTCAGATGGAAAGCGTCGGATTGTAGACAATCTGCAATCCACGACGCGAGACCATCATCAGACGGGCAATGACAGGCGGCGCAGTCCGCCGAAGTTCGGATTGTTCAGCCCAGTTCGATCCATTCAATCACAAACGCATCGGGTATCCCGAGCATCTGGTTTTGCCTTCGGAGAGTGACATGAACCACACGAATTCCCATCGCGCGGGTTTTGCACGCAAGCTGCTGCCGATCGCGGCCGCCGCAGCGCTGCTGGGCGCAGCAGCGAGCGCGCATGCCGCCGACGCCGTCGTGCTGTACACGGCCGACGGCCTCGAAAATCTCTACAAGGACGTGCTGCCGGCCTTCGAGAAGAAGGAAGGCGTCAAGGTCAACATCGTGACGGCGGGCAGCGGCGAAGTGGTGAACCGCGCGAACGTCGAGAAAGACTCGCCGAAGGCCGACGTGATCGTCACGCTGCCGCCGTTCATCCAGACGGCGCAGCAAAGCGGCCTGCTCCAGCCGTACCAGAGCGTGAACTACAAGAACGTGCCGGCCATCGCGAAGGCGACCGACGGTTCGTGGGCGACGTTCGTGAACAACTACTTCTCGTTCGCGATCAATCCCGATGTCGTGAAGAACGAGCCGAAGACGTTTGCTGACCTGCTGCACCCGGACTACTCGGGCAAGGTCGCGTACTCGAACCCGGCCACGGCTGGCGACGGCATGGCCGTGATCATCCTCACGACCTCGCTGATGGGCGAAGACAAGGCGTTCGACTACCTCAAGAAGCTCGAGCAGAGCGCGAAGTTCCACACCAAGGGCACGGGCTACCTCGACGTGCTGCTCTCGCGTAACGAAATCTCGGTGGCCAACGGCGACCTGCAGATGGATCTCGACGACGCTGCCAACGGCGGCCTCTCGCTCAAGCCGATCTTCCTGGCGGCCGACGCTGGCGGTCATCCCACGACGTTCCAGCTGCCGTACGCAATCGGCCTGATCAAGAACGGCCCGAACCAGGCTGAAGGCAAGAAGCTGATCGACTACCTGATGTCGACGGACGTACAGTCGAAAGTGCCGGACATCTTCGGTATTCCGGGCCGCACGGACGTGGCGCTCACGGGTAAGAACGGCGAAGCCGTCAAGCAGGCCATCCAGGGCGTGAAGCTGATTCCGGTGGACTGGAACCAGGTGATGGCGAAGAAGGCCGACTGGACGACGCGCTGGAAGAACGAAGTGATCGGCTCGTCGGGCAAGCAGCTCGAAGTCGTGAAGCCGAAGTAAGCAACTGTACCTGCAACTTTGTATGGGACCAGAGTAAGGCGCCAAAGCGCCAACTCTGGCCGACAGGAGATGAACCCGGTGAATACCGCAAGCCTCGCGCCGGCCGGCATGGCCCGCGCGCTGCCGGATGTGTCCGGACTGACTGACGCCACGGACGCCTCCGGCGCCGCGGGCGTGCAGATCGACCACCTGAGCGTGCGCTTCGGCGCGCGCACTGTCCTCGACGATCTGTCGCTCACGATCCGCCGCGGCGAACTGTTGACCGTGCTGGGCCGCAGCGGCTGCGGCAAGACGACCTTACTGCGTTTCATCGCCGGGTTCATCGAAGCCGATGGACTCGCGGGCTCGCTCACCGTGGCGGGCCGCGACCTGACCCATGTGCCGCCGCATCAGCGCAACCTGGGTCTGCTGTTCCAGAGCTATGCGCTCTTCCCGCATCTCTCGGTGTTCGAGAACGTCGCGTTCGGGCTGAAGGCGCGCCGCGTGCCGTCGCGCGACATCGCGCGGCGCGTGGCCGACGCGCTCAAGCTCGTGCAACTCGGCGACGCGGGGCACATCGTGCCCGCGCAGCTCTCGGGCGGTATGCAGCAGCGCGTGGCGCTCGCGCGTGCGCTCGTGATCGAGCCGGATGTGCTCCTGCTCGACGAGCCGCTCTCGGCGCTCGACGCCAATCTGCGCGCTTCGGTGCGCTCCGAATTGAAGGCGCTGCACGAACGCCTGCCCGATCTCACGATCGTCTGCGTGACGCACGATCAGGACGACGCGCTCGTACTCTCCGACCGCACGCTGCTGATGCGCGACGGCCACATCGCACAGCTCGGCACGCCGCAGGAACTCTACGACTCGCCCAACGACGCCTACGTGGCCCGTTATCTCGGCGCGGCGAACCTGCTGCCGCCGAACGTCGCGTTCCCGGTGGGCGACGCGCGCCACGACGTGCGCGACAAGCTCGCCTGCCTGCGCCCCGAAAGCCTGCGTGTGGTGCCGCTCGGCGAAGGCTCGCTGCACGGCACGATCGAATCGGTCGAGTGGTATGGCTCGGTGCTCTCGGTGCCGGTGCTGCTCGACGCGATGCCGAACGAACCGGTGCTCGTCACCATGCAGCGCGGCCACGGCATGACGCCGGCGAAAGGCATGCGTGTGTCCCTGCGTTACGAGGCTGACGATGTCGTCCTTATCAACCCCTGATTCCGCCCTGGCTCTGCCCAGCGCCGACGCACACGCGGCCGCCGTGCGCCGCCGCGAACGACGCGCGCAATGGCATATCGCGTTTCTGCTCGTGTTCGTGCTCGGGCCGCTCGTGGTCTATCCGCTCGTGCGTCTCGTGCTGCTGAGCCTTTCGGGCGCGCATGGCTTGA
The DNA here is from genome assembly GCF_024206515.1 of Paraburkholderia sp. CNPSo 3281. NCBI lineage: Bacteria > Pseudomonadati > Pseudomonadota > Betaproteobacteria > Burkholderiales > Burkholderiaceae > Paraburkholderia > Paraburkholderia sp. CNPSo 3281. Next base: position 20,253 of record NZ_JAMBPS010000079.1, read on the forward strand.
GCTTCCACGCGTACGAGACGTTCTTCGGCAATCCCGATTCGCGCGGCGTGATCGTCACGACGCTGTGGATCCTGTTCCTGAGCGCGGGTCTGGCTTCCGTGCTTGGCGTCGCGCTCGCCGCGCTACTGTTCTTCAAACCGTTTCCGGGCGCGCAACTCGTCACGCGTTTTCTGGAACTGTTCGTGGCGTTCCCGTCGTTCCTCGTCGCGTTCACGCTGATTTTTCTGTACGGCTCGCAGGGCTCCGTGAGCATCGGGCTGCAACGGCTCTTTCATTTGCAGGCGCCGCCGCTCGACTTCCTGTTCGGCATCGGCGGCGTGGTGCTCGCGGAAGTGGTGTTCTACGCGCCGTTCGTCGTGCGCCCGACGCTCGCCGCGTTCGCGCTGCTCGACATGCGCCTGATTGAAGCCGCACGCAGTCTCGGCGCGAACAGCCGGATGGTCGCGCTGCGCGTGATCCTGCCGCTCGCGTGGCCGGGTATCGCGGCGGGCACGATCCTGTGCTTTCTGCTGACGTTCAACGAGTTCGGCATTCTGCTCGTGCTCGGCAGCGCGCACCTCATCACGCTGCCGGTGGCGATCTACAGTTCGGCCACGGTCGATCTCGATCTGCCGACAGCCGCCGCAGGCGCCGTGGTCATGCTCGCGATGTCGCTTTCCCTGTATGCGCTGTATCGGCGCGTGAATCGCCGCAGTCATGGAGGGGCGCGCAATGTCAACTAATCCCGTCGCCGGTTCCGACCGTATCGCGCTGCCGCCGAAGCATCTTCGTGCGCGGCCTGTCGAGCGCAGCCTCATCTCGCGCGTTGCCAGCGCGGCACTGCTTGGCTTCGCGGCGCTGCTGTGCTTCTGGCTTTTCGTGTTGCCGGTGATCGTCGTCGCGTTGTCGAGCGTCGCGTCGCACTGGTCGGGCACGATCTTGCCCGACGGTTTCAGCACGCGCTGGTTCGAACGCCTCGGCTCGAGCGACTTCGATGCGCTCGCAACGAGTCTCGAAGTCGGCTTCGGCGTGGCGGTGCTCGGCACGGCGCTCGGTCTGTGGCTCGCACTCGCGCTCGAAGGGCGCGACCGGCGCGGTCTGGGCGCGGTCGTCGATACGCTCGCGATGGTGCCCAACGGCGTGCCGAGCGTGGTGCTCGGGCTCGCGGTGTTGATCGCATATCACAAGGCGCCTGTGGATCTGTCGAGTTCGGCTGCGATCGTCGTATTCGTGCAGCTCGCGCTTGTGTTGCCGTTTTGCTATCGATGCGCTTCGGCCGCGCTGCGTCCCGAGCTGACCGTGCTGCGCGAAGCGGCAGCAAGTCTCGGTGCGCCGCCTTCGATGGTGCTGCGCCGCGTGGTGCTGCCGCAGCTCGTGCCGGCCATCCGCGCGAGTCTCGCGCTGGGCTTCGCACTGTCGCTCGGCGAACTGGGTGCGACGCTCACGGTGTATCCGCCGGGCTTTGCGACGGTGCCGATCGTCGTGGTGGGCGCCGTCGAGCGCGGTTACTATCTGCCGGCTTCGGCGCTCTCGCTGGTCCTGTTGCTCGTCTCGCTGGCGGCGCTGGTGCTGATCGCGTCACGTGTGCCGCGCCGGCGGGCGAACTGAGCGGATGGATGCCATGCGGTTCGATGCGCCGCAGGCGCGCAACAGACGGACAAGGCAGGACATGCCAGATTCGATGAGCGAAGCGCGCGCGAGTAGCGGCAACGCGGGCGATCCTGATCGCGACCCTCAGACATTGTCCGACACGACGCCGCTTGCCATGGTGCGCCAGCACTCGCTCACTGCGCTGGTGCGCGACGAGATCGAGCGACGCATCGCGGCCGGCATGCTCGCCCCCGGCGACAAGCTCAACGAAGCCGACTGGGCGGCTCGCCTGGCGGTCTCGCGCGGACCCGTGCGCGAAGCGTTTCGCGCGCTGGAGCAGGCCGGCCTCGTGCGCAACGAGAAACATCGGGGTGTGTTCGTGCGCAGCGTCGGCGCGGCTGAGGCCCAGGAACTTGGCGTAGTGTGCGCAGCTTTATGCGAAGCGGCGTGCCGGATGCTGGCGCCGCGCATCGACGCGGCCCAGGTCGCCGAGTTGCGCGAGCACCTCAACGCGATGCGCGACGCGGCAGTCGTCGAGAAGGGCGAGGCTTTTCTGCAAGCGCGCGACGCGTTTCGCGCGTCGCTCTTCGCCTCGGCTGGCAATGCCAGGCTGCGCGAGACCTATGAGAGGACCGTAAGCGAATTGCGGCTCTCGTCGCGGCGTGCGGCGCCGGCGCACAGCGCAATGGATGCATCGTATGCGGGGCATCGGGCGCTGTTGAGCGCGCTCGCGTCGCGCGACGCCGACGAATCGGCCAGGCGCATGCGCGAGTCCTGCGGCGACTGAGAGCAGAAGGAACGATGGGCGGCGCCCCGGTGTGGGCCGTCGCCGTATTCACGTCATAGAGGAGTTGAAGAAGATGGCACTGAGCCTCGCGGATATTCGTGAGCTGTTCGAGACGTACGGCGCCCTGGGCTATAGCGGCGAGCCCGTCACGCAACTGGAGCACGCGCTGCAAAGCGGCGCGCTGGCAGAAGAAGACGGCGCGACCGAAGAGCTGACCGCCGCGGCGTTCCTGCATGATCTGGGTCACCTGCTCAACCGTCAGGGCGAAACGCCGACCGAACGCGGCATCGACGATCTACACCAGTACTATGCGCTGCCGTTCCTGCGGCCCGTGTTGCCCGATAGCGTGCTGGAACCGATCCGTTTGCACGTCGATGCGAAGCGCTACCTCTGCGCCGTCGATGAAGCGTATTTCGGCTGCCTCTCCGCAGACTCGGTGCGCAGCCTCGAATTGCAGGGTGGCATCTTCAATGCCGATGAGGCGCGCGATTTCGCTGCGCGCCCCCACGCCGAAGACGCGGTGCGCCTGCGCCGCTGGGACGATCTCGCGAAGGTGGCCGGCAAGCCGACGCCGGATCTCGACCACTATCTGCAGCTCGTCGAACGCGTTATGCAACGCCACGTTTGAGGCGATTGCGCTCACGCGTTTTTCCGAATTTCACGCGAGTCAAAAAACCGCTTGCAAGATGTCACCTGCGTGACTAAAATTCCGGTCTTTCGCGCTTTCGATGAAGGCGCGGGGAGACGGGAAGCCCAGGCGGAAGCCTTGTGGCGACTGGGTCTGCGGGTGATTCGAAGTGAAGCGGCAGGTTGAACGAAGTAAAAAAACCTGTTGACGGATCGCCAGACAGTCTTCATAATCTCGTTTCTCTGCTGCTGACGCAGCAACGCAGAAAGAAGCCGGTAGTCAAGCAGTTGTCTGAACGAAACTGCGCGGCACTTTCGCGATCGATCTTTAAAAATTTACAGCCGATAAGTGTGGGCGCTTGATGCGGTGGCGACCTGATATGGTTCTTCGGAGCGATATCGGGAGCAGCAAAAGTATCAAGAGTCTCACGCTAAAGTAAGTCAGGTTTTTGAATTTATTCAGATACCTGTCAGCTTTGAGTGAGCGACCGGTCTCGAGAGAGACCGAAAACAGTAACAGGTATTGAACTGAAGAGTTTGATCCTGGCTCAGATTGAACGCTGGCGGCATGCCTTACACATGCAAGTCGAACGGCAGCGCGGGAGCAATCCTGGCGGCGAGTGGCGAACGGGTGAGTAATACATCGGAACATGTCCAGTAGTGGGGGATAGCCCGGCGAAAGCCGGATTAATACCGCATACGATCCATGGATGAA
>NZ_JAMBPS010000080.1:0-23711 GCF_024206515.1 Paraburkholderia sp. CNPSo 3281
GAATCCCCGTGGCGCATGCGCACGAGAACCTGCCGATATTGATGCATCTCGATTCTCCGTCGGCCCATCGCAGCCTCCCTTGGGGGATCACGCCCCACAAGTTAAGCCTGCAATGAGCATCACGATCGAGATGCTCGGTTCCTTCCCTGGCTCCTATATGCCGGAAACGAAGTGGCTCCTTTATGCCGAAAACGCCCCGGTTCCTTTATGCCGGAAGCTCGATGGCTCCTATATGGCGGAAGATGACATCGGCCTGTACGCCATGCTTCCCGAAGCTCTCGCCTGTATCTCGACCGTGCTTTATAGCCGCCACTCGGACCGCTATCTCGAGCGCCGATGGCACTTCGTGATGGCCGCGCTGGTTGCCGCTACGGCCCTGAGCGCAGCGTCACTGTTCTCGACGAGCGTTGCCGGCACGCTTACGATGTTCGCTATTGCCCGTGCCGCAATCGTTTCCTCCTTGCCCGTGTTCTGGGCAATGTCGACCGCGCTACTCTCAGAACGTTCGAGCGTTGCCGGCATTGCCGTCATCTCGAGCCTCTCGAATCTGTCGGGGATGACGGCTCCCTATATGTTCGGTGCGATCCGCTCCGCGACCGGCAGTCTTTCGCTCGGGCTTTGCATCATCTCGGGTCTCATCGTGCTGGCGGCAATCTGCGTGATCGCCCGCGTGCCTCGCTCGACTGCCAGGCACGCGTTGGCCGCCGATCCGTCTGCCAGAAGCGCCTGACTCAAGCGATCAAGGGCGATCCGGAGAAAAAATGCCGAAAATAGCCGGTTCGTCCTCCGGCCCCGCGCCTCAGATCTTTATTTTGTAGACGACTACTGATACGAAACTAGGGGACACGACGACACCAGCCGCCAGAACCGCCAGAGAACCTCCCATGCACGGTTGGTGTCCCTGAAAATACCCTTTGTCGAGGCTGACCTCGGTGAGGTTGGCAGGCTAGCGGCTCAGCGATCGCAATGCGGAGTCCGCGTACTTCACCGTTTCAGCAATGGCCTGTTCGGCCTCCGCCGCGCTTGCTGTCCAAACGCCGTGTTCCAGACACGCCTCTCTCCAACACCGCCTTCCCTTTGAACTTTTTTCAGGAAGTCGGTTTGTAACAGATGTCTTTAGATAAGTATTCTTATCACAAGGCGTCTGTTTACCTATCAAACTATGCGAATTCAAAAATCGCCGGAGGCGGTCCCGCGGTCCGCCCTCCGCTGATCCCGCCGGCTCGCCCGATGCCGGTGAACCCGCAATCCTCAACGCCAGCGAGATTCAAGCGCAGCGCCTGCGCTTCGCGTCAGTCCAGGCGTTTGCATCTGTCAATTCTCCACGTTCGCCCCAGTCACTTGCGACGGCGTTAGCGCCGATATAAGGAATGGCGGTTCACGAGGGCGTAGAATACGCCAATCATTCAACGCATCCGGATCCGGGCGCGTCGCCACGAATACCCTGAAAATCCAGGCTCTGGGTGCGTCGTTGGTTGGCGAACTGGCCCAAGCGGCAGCCGGGCGAACAAACAAAGGCGTTATCAGCCTGACGGCAAGAAAGAACGAAGCGCTCCATCGGCTTCGTACAAGGGTGTTCTCCATGCAGCCAGGCATCGGGATATGGGCGTCCTGCCTGGGCGGCTCGTCAGGCTTGGGAAGCGTGCGTAGTGCTGCATCAACTGATTAGTGAACGAAAGAAACATGCAGACCGTTGCGGTACTCGACTTCGAAACAACCGGGCATTCGCCGAATCTGGGCGACCGCGCTACCGAGATTGCCGTCATCCTCCTGCGTGACGGCCAGATTGTTGATCGTTACCAGAGCTTGATGAACGCAGGACGGCGCATCCCGTCCGATGTCGTTGCGCTCACCGGCATCACGAACGACATGATCGCATCGGCGCCTCCTGTATCGAAAGTCATGAGGGAATCTGCAGCGTTTGTGGGAAACCATCCCGTCGTTGCCCACAACGCCGGTTTCGACAAGCGGTTTTGGCAGGCAGAACTGGGGCTTCTTGGCGTGCCAGCGGAGCATTCATTTGCCTGCACGATGCTCGTCGCCAGGCGGATCTACCCAGGCGCCCAGAGTCACCGCCTGTCTAGTTTGGCGGAGATGCTTCGGCTACCGAAATCGGGTCGTGCTCACCGGGCGATGGTTGACGCTGAGGTCGCCAGCCATCTGTGGTGCCGGTTGCAGCACGACATCGCTCAAACTTACGGGCTCAAGCGAATCGATCACGCCCTCATGGCTCGATTGCAGAAGACCAGCAAGGCGAAGGTTGCGACATTTCTGGGTTCGCAGTCTAACGACTGAGCCCACAGCGCCGGACAATCTGGACGGCCCCCTCTATCCGTGGGGGGCGGACATTCGTCACTTGAATGCCTGCTCGTGCGTAGCGCGGTCATACGCCAGCGCTTGCTTTCCAGAACGGGCTGCGCGTCCGCCGAACAGACCCAGAAGCGGTGCGACGCGCTACGTCCCCCCTCCTGGTGACTTGTGCCAAGTCCTGGACCGTGGTCCCGTGGAAAGACTCGTGGAACAGGATCAGGTACCACCAGCGGCAACCAGTTTGACTCGCTCCGACTCCTCTCGTTGACTACACTTGTTACCAGTGCCGACGATGTGATGAGGTCGTCATGGTTGCCCCACTGACCGCCATATGTCCGAACTGCCAAACCATTAATCCGCTTCCCGCCTGCAACAATTGCGGCGGCACGGCGTTCCGCTTCGGCCCGTTGGCAAACGGGGCCGAGGGATGGATTTGTGTTCAATGCAACCTGGGCCACAGCCACTACAACTGCATTAGTTGCGACAGGCTGATCCCGGCTTCCAGCTTTACGAACGCTGGCCGTGAAACGGCGCGCGGGATCCTGGAAGGCATAACCGCTTACCAAGGCGGCCCCATCAAATCGAGCGGCGGCAGCAACTGCTTTATCGCGACCGAGTTGTACGGACGTGAATCAAGCGAGGTACGCACGTTACGACAGTTTCGAGACCGCTTCCTCATACCTCGGCCAATCGGAAGATTGTTTGTCGCCGCGTACTACCGAACGTCACCGAGCATCGTGCTTGCGATTCGCAGATCGACGGCGCTCCGTTACATATTCCATATAGTAGTGTCTGCAATCGTTCATATCGCCCGCCGACTTTAGACGATCCGCTGCCACATGTTGGGGGCTGTTTCTGCGGCTATACTTCGGACCTCCCTTCCTCACACTTTCACGGCATGAAGCGCGTCTCCGTTCGGCAGTCTCCCATCCACGGAAAGGGCGTCTTTGCCCTGCGGGCACTTTGCGCCGGCGAGCGCATCTTTGAATACAAGGGGCTCGTCACCACCTGGCGGGAAGCGACCCGCACCTATGCGCGCCGCGCCGACGCCGGGCATACTTTCCTCTTCGGGTTGTCGGACGGGCGCGTCATAGATGGCGGCCGCGGCGGAAACGGCGCAAGGTGGCTCAACCATGCTTGCAAGGCGAACTGCGAGGCAATCGAGCAATCAGGCCGCGTCTACATCAACGCGCTCAAGGACATCCGGCCCGGCGAGGAACTGTTCGTCGGCTACGCGCTTGAGATCCCTGCGAAAGCACGCGAATCAGCCAGCGACTACACCTGTCGCTGCGGCGCCAGACGTTGCCGCGGGACCATGCTTGCACCGATCTAGGTAGGTAGGCTCCGCTGAAGCTTCCCCATCACCGGAGCACGTGGCGACTGGGGGAGCCAGTGCATCACGGCGCGCAAGCCTCGGCACATCAGGCACTACGAATCCCGTCCAACGTGCCGCTGAACTGCCGGTGACCAATAAGCGCCTCTCAGGCACGCCAGCGCCTGGACATTTAATAAGACGCTGTCCCCGATCAGCGAGCGTGCGTACGAGATACATGACCGCGTCGGCCAGACCCCAGGCGAGATTGCACCCGAGCGCGGCTAGGAACATCTTGTACCCCGCGTCTACGCCCGGGTTGACTGCCTTGACGGCGCCGACAAACGTCAGGGCCATGAACAGGCCAAAACACAATTCGCAAACGCGGTCAACGGTATTGAGAATCGGCTCTCGCCGTTGGTGTTCGGCGGGTCTGGCCGGCGTGGTCGTGCTCATATAGCCTCCACTCAGGCTTACAGTGGGACGTTTGCATACTATTGAAACAGGTCGGCCGACGCCAGGAGTGCCCGTCGCCGGGAATACAGCTCCGCCGAAGCCAGTGCGCCGGCCTTGACTTCGCCCCCCTGACGAGCACCATCCCGTTGGGCAACAGCGTGGCCGTGTGACTGTCACGCAGCGCAGCCCTCCCCCGTCACGACTTCGGGGCGTGATACCAGGCATGCTACGTTCTGACTGCCCTGGACGAGAGACAGCTTTCCGATCCGGCGGGGTCGGTTGCCGCCGATCTCTTCGTCACGTTTCCGGCCAACCGGACGGTGAACTCCTCTCCGTGAGAGAAGCCTGGGGCCGTAGTAGCTCAGGGGATTCTCATCCGGGGGGAAGCTGCTGGCAATCCGTTTCGAACCAATGGGCGACGAGGCGCTGCGCCGCGTGGAGATCGTCCGGGTAGTTCGGGTCGTCATTCCAGGGAGACGGGTCGTAGCCCGCTTTCCTCAAGGCGGCAATCTCGCTTTGACGTTGCGCCTTCGTCCCGGGTGGGTCGCTCTTTAGCGCGGCAAGGTCGCGGCACTCTGTTGGGCTTAGATGTGGTCCACTTTGCTGCACGCCGCCAGCGGCACATCCGGTCAGCAGGAGTGCCAACGCAGTAAGCGTCGAGCAGTTTCTCAGAAGGTTTTCCATCGTGCATCTCCACGCATCTAACGTCGCAACGCAAGCGGTCCGGTGCCACCTCTCGAGCCTAACTCCAGGTATTCATTTTCTCCCGGCCGTCGGCATCACATTTGGGCCGCGTGTACGCCCTCGACTTCCAACTTCTCCGAGCGCACCGACGAGAGGGTTGCCATAGTCGGGCGCTTCCAGATCTGTGTGCACCGATTGTACGAGGAACGGCCCCGCCGCGGCTTTGTTGTGCTTTATTGGCGAGCAATGCGAGGAAATACTCCGAACATGCTCTCAATTGACGATCACCGCTGGATCAACTGTCTCTCCGACGTCCACAGCTCCGGCAACGGGTTGCGCGTGCGTGCCTTCTTGCGTGACGTGGTGGGACCAGCATTCAGATCATTGGATGCTGACGTGGAGAAATGGGCGAATGCGGACGACGGCGGTGCCGAGTTCGCTCACGCCGATTCGCAAGACCTCGTTCGGGCGACCACGGAAGCATTTTGCCTTTCGATGCATTCCCTCTTCGAACGCCAGCTTCGCCGATGGTTGAGCGGCTGTGTCGGTTCGCTCGGTTTGACGCAGGAGCGATTGAACACGGCCCGCAAGGGCAACCTCGGGCGGCTCGACAGGCTGCTGCACGAGGTGCGCGGCGTCCCGCTGAGCGCCTTCTACAGCTTCACCTGAGACGGCTGGAACTGCTGGCGAACGCCTGCCGGCACGGCGACGGGGACTCCGCTGACCGACTGTTCAAACGACACCCGGACCTGTGGCCTGCCTGGGCCGCGGTGCCCATACCTTTTCCAACCGACGTCGAGCCGGTGGCACCGCTTGTTCCGCCTTCGTTCGACAGCATCGTCGTGCCACGAAGATGGCTGGACCAGTTCGCGGACGCAATCGCCTGGTTCTGGGTCGACACCGAATACATCTACCTCAACAGCCTACCGCCCCACGACGGGATACGGAAGCGGATGGTAGAGCTAAAGCAACAACGCGTGGCACGACGGCAGCAGTGAATCGCGGCGTGCTCGCGTGCTCAAGGGTGCGGGCCATGTTCACGGGGCGGAACTGTCATTCAAGTCGATGGCGATGCCGACTCGTGGCACGCCCGCTCTTCGTGGTGGACGCCTCGACATCGCGACGGTTCGTCGCCCACTTGCCGGCCTGGATTCTCCGCATCGTCCATGCCGTCGGGCGAAGCCACGAGATACCATCGAGAATAGGTAAACCAGATAGGTCACGGCTCCAACCGGGTGAGCGTAGTGTGCGAAGCCGCACATACGGATTCGATGGCTTGCCAGTCAATCGGACGATCACTATTGGGTAGGGCCATCGAGTGACTGTATGGAATGACCGTTCCACTCAAATACCCGCCCTCGCAACACCGACTGCACGACCAGCAGCTCGGGGTCGACCAGAGACTTTCTAATACCTACAGTGTGTCTCATCCGGTGACTGACTTAAGGCAAAATAAACGTGCAAGTCACGCGCGACCGTTGTGCATCGCACCGCTTGCGTTGCGCCAATCAGACGCGTGGAGATGTGCTATGGAAAACATCCCGGGAAACCGCCACTGCCAGCAGTTTCAATCGGGGTGAGAAACTATGGCGCCCCTTCCCCGTCTTTGCAACACCGATCTTTGATAGTGTGGGCGATTCCACGTACGTGAAATGATTCATGCTTTCGCTAGTTTGACGTCCGGGTAAGTGGGCACGTCCAGTGTCGTTCTGTTAGTCCACAAAACCGGCCTGACTGTGGAGATTGCAGCGATCAACGACGCACTCAGGCATGTGCCAGACGCGTCCGGCGCCCATACCGGATAGAAAGACGCAGCAGCTTCTATCCGACCTTTACTTCATTCTCCAACACCCGATTTTTCTCGAAAGCCGCGATGCTTTCGACCGTGGTCTCGCAGATGGTCGTTAATGCCTCACGCGTGAGATATGCCTGGTGCCCGGTGACGATCACATTGGGAAACGACACGAGGCGCTGAAACACGTCGTCGGTGATGATTTCGCTGGAAAGATCGCGGAAAAACAGATCCGCCTCCTGTTCGTAGACGTCGATCCCAAGGCCACCGAGCTGGCCTGTCTTCAGGGCTTCTATGGCGGCTTCCGTATCGATCAGGCCGCCCCGGCTCGTATTGATTAGTATCGCTCCCCGCTTTGCCCGCTTGAGCGCTTCCGAATTGATGATGTGATGGGTCGCCGGCGTGAGTGGGCAATGTAGCGAAATGACGTCGGCTCTTTCGCCGATCTCGCCCGTCTTCGCATAGGCGAGGCCAAGCGCCTCGAATTGCGCAGAGGGCGACGGATCGAACCCAATTACCTTGCAGCCGAAGCCGAGCATGATCTGCGCGAACACGCAGCCGATCTTGCCCGTTCCGACCACGGCAACTGTCTTGCCGCAAAGGTCGAAGCCGGTCAAACCATCGAGCGAGAAATTCGAGTCGCGCGTGCGGTTATATGCGCGGTGAACCTTGCGGTTGATTGCGAGCAATAACGCAACCGCGTGTTCCGCCACTGAGTTCGGCGAGTAGTTGACGACGCGCACCGCCTTCATGCCGAGCCTCGCTGCAGCTTCCAGGTCGACGTTGTTGAAGCCTGTGCAGCGCAACGCGAGCAGGCGTGTGCCGCCCTTGTGCAGCGCCTCCAGCACTTGCGCGTTGGCCCTGTCGTTGACGAAGATGCACACGGCGCCGTAGCCGGCGGCAAGACCGACACTGTCCAAATCGAGGGAGACGTCGTAGTAATGCAGCTCATGTCCCGCGGCCTTGTTGGCCTTGTCGAGATACTGGCGCTCATAACGTGTGGAGCTGAAGACCGCCACTTTCATGATGTACTCCTCCTGAATCTGCAATCCGGAATCGGTTCGCGCTGGACGCCGGCAGGCCTAGCTGGCGGCGATCGCTATGGCTATCTGCACGAACAGTACCTTTACGATAGTCATCGACGGAAAGATCATCGCGTACATGATGTCGGGCTGATCCGTCGGCGCAATGCGGTTCGCGAAGGCGAGAATCGCCGGGTTGCCGGTTGCTCCGCAGATCACGCCGACTGACGTATCGAAAGGCAGCCTGAAAACCCACAGGCAGCACACAGCCGTGGTACCGACCAGCACGAGCAGCGTGACCGCGCCATAGAGCAGCAGCAGGGGACCGGCGGTGCCAACTGTCGCGATAAACTTCGGTCCGCATGAAATGCCGACTTGGGCCAGGAAAATCGTCAGCCCGAGATTGCGCAGCACGAGATTCGCGGAAAGCGGCATCACCCAGACGAACGGCCCGCTGCGGCGTGCCTTGCCGAGACACAGCGCCACCAGCAGCAACGCCGCGAGCCCCAGGCTGAAGGCGCCGAGTCCGGGCACGCGCAGCGGAATCGCACCGACCAGCAACCCCGCCGCCGCGCCAATGCCGAGGCAGATGAAACTGAGATCGGCAGTCGTCTTGATCGAATCGCCAAAGAATGCGCGGACGCTCGCCTGATGGGCGCGATTGACCAGCAGGCCCACGCGGTCACCCGCCTCGAGAATCAGGTCCGGCGTCGACAGCAGGTCGGCGTCGCCGCGCCGCACGTGCGCGATCGAGCAGTTCACACCATCGGGAAAGCGCAGATTGCCGAGCGCCATACCGACGACCGACGGGTTCGAAGCGAACACGCGCATATAGTCGAGGTCTTCCCGATGACTCGCGATGCGCCCGGGTTGCAGCTCGCCGCACAGCGCCGTGGCCTCGTCGAGCAGGATGCGGTCGGTGGCGGTTGCGAGCAGGACGTCGTCTGCGCGTAGTGTGAAGTCTTCAGTAGGTAGCTGATTGTGATGCGCGCGCCGTACGGCAGCGATCGCCACGCCCGCAGGCAGGCGAGTGGAGAGATCAGCTAGTCTCAGACCGAACAGACTCGAATTGCGCAGCGCGATTTCCGCAGTCTCCAGCAGCCTCGCTGGAGGCTTGTTTATCTTGACTTTCAGCGCAACGTTTAAGGCGTAGATAAAAAGAATCGGCCCGGCTACGCCAAACGGATAGGCGACGCTGTAGGCCACGGCGGCGTCATTGCTCTTCATCGAGGCGATTGCAACCTGCAGGCTCGCCGTGCTGGTCCCGCTGCCCGCGAACATCCCGAGCGAATCGGCGAGCGTGATGCCGAACCGAATGAACGCGCACGCCACGAGACCCGAGGCGATCACACCGAGACACGCGGCCGCATTGGCTTTCATGCCCTCCCGGCTGGTCAGCCCGCGGAAGAACTGCGCGCCGTACTGAATGCCGATGCCATACAGAAACAGCAGCAGGCCAAGCGTGCCCAGCAATGCCGGCGGAGCGGATTTCGGCGCGAGCGCGCCGATCGCCAGTCCGACGAACAATACGGCCCCAGAGCCCAGAGCGACGCGCTTGATGTTGATTTCACCGACCAGGTAACCGACCGCAATGGTCAGAAAAAGCGCGAACAGCGGCTGACTGTCGAGGAACGTTCTGACTGCATTCATGCCGCTCCCTCCAGATAGATAAGGCAACGCGACAATACGTGGATGTTGAAGGCGCGCTCGCGCCCACATCCCGTCGCGACGATGTACATTCACCCCGATTCGAGCACGACGACACTGCGCGCTTCCACGCGGCAGGCGTTGCGTTCAACGCGCGCAAGCTCAATCTCAGGAACGATGTCTGCCGGTGGCGCCGCGGCCGTATCGACGACACGCCGCCAGTGCCCCTCGTCGAGCGCGGGGATCGCTGCGTCACGCGCCTCCGCGTACATGTTGAAGATCACGTGCAACATCGGCTCGCCGGGCGCGAGCCGCGCGAGCGTAAACGCGACAAGGCGCGCATCCGGGTCGCACCATGCGGGCGCGTCGAGCTGTTCACCGTGCCACGCCACGTCGGCGTGCGTCTGCCCGGGGGCGGCCAGGCCCGTGAGAAAGCGGCGGCCACGCAGGCTCGGGTGACGCTTGCGCAGCGCGATCAGCTCGCGCACGAAACGCAGCATCTCGCGCGCATCGGCGGTAAAATTCCAGTCCAGCCATGAAATCGCGTTGTCCTGGCAGTACGCGTTGTTGTTGCCGAGCTGGGTGCGCAGGACTTCGTCGCCTGCGAGCAGCATCGGTACGCCTCGGCTCAGGAAGAGGATCGCGATGAAGTTGCGCGTCTGGCGCAGGCGCAGGCGGGTGATTGCTTGATTGTCGGTCTGGCCTTCGATGCCGCAATTCCATGACAGATTGTCGTTGCTGCCGTCGCGGTTGTCCTCGCCGTTCGCTTCGTTATGCTTTGCGTTATAGCTGACGAGATCGCTCAACGTAAAGCCATCATGGCAGGTGACGAAGTTGATGCTGTTCGCGGGCAGCCGGCCACCGGCCTGGTAGAGATCCGCGCTGCCCGCCACGCAGGTGCACACCTCGCCGATGACGCCCGGATCGCCTCGCACGTAGCGGCGGACCACATCGCGATAGCGCCCGTTCCATTCCGCCCATGCCATGCCCGGAAAAGCGCCGACCTGATAGAGGCCGCCGGCGTCCCACGCTTCGGCGATCAACGGCACGCGAGCCAGCACCGACGAAGCCTCCATGGCCCACGGCAACGGCGGCGTGGGCAGCAACTGGCCACCCTCGCCGCGTGCGAATACGCTCGCGAGGTCAAAGCGAAAGCCGTCGACGCCAAGCTCGCGCACCCAGTATTCGAGGCAACGCACGATGAACGCGGTCACGAGCGGGTGGTTGCAGTTGACCGTGTTGCCGCAGCCCGTGAAGTCGAGGTAATGCTGTGGGTGATTCCGATCGACCTGATAGAAGGCGTCGTTGCCGAACACCTTGAAGTGGATCACCGGCCCGTTCTTGCCCGCTTCGGAGGTGTGATTGAACACGACGTCGAGCAGCACGCGAATGCCGGCCGCGTGCAGTGCATCGACGCACTCGCGAAATTCTTGCGGCGCACGCGCCGGCTCGACGCAATAGCGCGGGTGCGCGCTATAGAAGCCATACGTGCTGTAGCCCCAGTAGTTGCGCAGGCCGCGCGCGGCGGCGTAGCCGGGCAGGTCCTGTTCGTCGAAAGCCATCACCGGCAGGAGTTCGACATGCGTGACGCCGAGCGACTTCAGATAAGGGATTTTCTCGACCAGACCCGCGAACGTGCCGGGATGGCTCACACCGCTCGACGGATGCCTGGTGAAACCGCCAACGTGCAACTCGTAGATGACGGCATCGTCGAGCGCGTGGATTGCGAGGTCGTCTGCGCGACGTTGCAGCGGCTCCGTGACGATGCCTCTGAGCGACGAAGACTCCACAGCCTGTTCCTGCCCCGCGTTCGAACGGGAATAAAATCGGTCGCTCACGGCGCGCGCCTGCGGGTCGAGCAGTTCTTTACGACTCGCGGCTTCGTCGCTCATCTGTGGCACGCCGAGCGGACCATACGCACGCCACGTGTAGCAGCAGCGCAGCGGCAGATCTTCGACCAACACATGCCAGTAGAAATACGTGTGGTTCGCGCCCGTGAGCGCGATGACCTGAAACGGCTCGACGCTTTCCTCCGGCACGTAGAGCAGCAGTTCGATGCGCGTCGCCCGCCGGCAGAACACGCAGAAGTTGACGCCGCCCGGCACGACCGTCGCACCGGCGGGAAAGCGCGATCCGGGCTGGGTCCGATAGCCGTTCGGAAGAGGCGCTTCAGCGCTGATCAAGATCGATCCTCACGGGACGCGTATTCCAGACGTGCTCGCAATACTCTCTGATTGCGCGGTCCGACGAGAACTTGCCCGAGTGCGCGGTGTTCATGATCGACATCCGCGTCCATTGCGACGTATCTCGCCAGGCGTCGCTTACGCGCTCCTGGCATGCGACATAAGCCGCGAAATCGGCGAGTACGAGAAACGGGTCGTGGTGGATCAGGTTATCGAGAAGAGGCCGGAACATCGCCTTGTCGCCACGCGAAAAACGCCCTTGCGCGATCTGATCGAGCGCATCGCACAGGTCGTCGTTGCCTTGCGCATACTCCGAAGGACGATATTCTCTCCGTTTGATCTCTTCCACCTGCTGCGCGGTGAGGCCGAACAAAAAAAAGTTTTCCACCCCCACTTCCTCGCGAATCTCGACGTTCGCGCCGTCCAGCGTGCCAATCGTCAGCGCACCATTGATCATAAACTTCATGTTGCCGGTGCCCGATGCTTCCTTGCCTGCCGTCGAGATCTGCTCGGAGAGATCCGCGGCCGGATAAATCCAGTGCCCGTTCTTCACGTTGAAGTCCGGATAGAACACGACCTTGATCCGGTCTTTGAGCGCCGCATCGTTGTTCACGACCTCCGCGATGCCGTTGATCAGACGGATGATCAGCTTCGCCATCGCGTAACCCGGCGCGGCCTTTCCACCGAAGATGAAGCAGCGCGGCACGGTATCAAGATTCGGGTTCCGGCACAGCCGGCTATAAAGACTGATGATATAAAGCGCATTCAGATGCTGACGCTTGTATTCGTGGATGCGTTTCACCTGAATGTCGAACAGCGCGTCCGGATCGACCTCTGTGCCTGTCGTGTTCCTGATGCGTAAGGCTAGCGCGATCTTGTTCTCGCGACGGATTGCGCGCCACGCGTCGTGGAAAGCCGGGTCATCGGCATGCGCAGCGAGCGCCGCGAGCCCGGCAAGGTCTTGCGTCCAGCCGTCACCGATCGTTTGCTTGAGAAGACGTGCGAGCCCGGGATTGCTCAGCATCAGAAAGCGGCGCGGCGTGACACCATTGGTCACATTAAGGAAACGCTCGGGAAACATTTCGGCGAAGTCGTGCAGCACGGTCCGCTTGAGCAGGTCCGAATGCAGCGCAGCCACGCCGTTGACCGAATGACTGCCGATAGTTGCGAGATGGGCCATGCGCACTTTCCTGTCGCCGGTTTCGTCGATCAGCGACATGCGTCCGACTCGCGCTTCGTCGCCAGGATAGCGACGGCGTACCTCGTCGACAAAGCGGCGATTGATTTCGTAGATGATCTCTAGCGGTCGCGGCAACAAGCTTTGGAAGAGTGGCAAGCCCCAGGTTTCCAGCGCCTCCGGCATCAGCGTGTGATTCGTATAGGCCAGTGTGCGCCGGGTGATGTCCCACGCCGCATCCCATGAAAGCAGGCGCTCGTCGATGAGCAGGCGCATCAGCTCCGCGACCGCGATCGATGGGTGCGTGTCGTTGAGTTGCACGGCAAAGAAATCCGCGAAGTGATCGATCGACGTGCCCTTGACATCCAGCAGGCGCAGCATATCCTGCAGCGAGCAGGAGACAAAGAAATACTGTTGCGCGAGACGCAGGCGCTTGCCGGCCTCGGGTTCATCATTTGGATACAGCACTTTCGAAAGCGTTTCGGATACGATCTTTTCCGCGACCGCATCGTAGTACTCGCCCGCGTTGAAGTCCTGAAAGTCGAATGACTCGACGGCTTCGCTCTTCCACAGACGCAGCATGTTGCAGGTGTCGACGCGATAGCCCTGCATCGGCATGTCGCACGCGACGCCTTTCACCTGGCGTGCCGGAATCCAGCGCACGCGCAAACGACCTTCGGTGTCCGTTGCGCTCTCGGTGTGTCCGCCGAACGATACGTAATAGTTGACGTCGTGGCGCACGATCTCCCACGGGTTGCCTTTCTGCAGCCACTTGTCCGTGCATTCCACTTGCCAGCCGTCGCGAATCTCCTGATCAAAGATTCCGAACTCATAGCGGATGCCGTAACCGATCGCGGGGATTTCAAGTGTCGCCAGGGAGTCCAGGTAGCACGCGGCGAGGCGTCCCAGACCACCGTTGCCGAGCCCCGGCTCTTCTTCGAGCGCGAGCAGAACGTCGAGGTGCTGACCCAGCTCGCGCATCGCTTCGCGCGCTTCCGCCTCCATATCGAGGTTGAGCAGGCTGTTGCCCAGTTGTGGGCCGATGAGGAATTCGGCCGACAGGTAGCACGCGACCTTCACGTCTTTCGCCGCGTACATATTCATGGAAGCTGCCCAGCGAGCGAGCATGCGGCCTTGCACGCTGTAGGCAAGCGCCATGTACCAGTCCTGCGTCGTTGCCACGTCAGGGTAACGAGCCTGTCGGCAGATGAGATTTCTCAGCACGTCATGATGAAACGCAGGAACGGTTGCGTCGCTTACGACGGCTCTGTGGTTCGCGACTGAAGCGGTTGCAGGAACGTCGCTCATACCTGTCCTCCTGTCACGGGCTGGCATAGCCCTGTCGCTTCAATCCGGCCACATCCATTCGGATATTTCGGTGCGATCCGTGCCATGCTCGTGCGCGTAATTCAAGTTCAGGATGATTGCATTCCGCATGTCTTCCCTGAGGTGCGCTGACCTGCCCTGCAGGCGCGGTACCCGGTCAAGCACGTCGAGCACGAGGTTGAACCGGTCCACCTTGTTGAGGATGGCGAGTTCGAGTGGCGTGTTGATGTTTCCCTTCTCGGTGTAGCCGCGAACGTGCAGATTCTCGTGATTGCGGAAGCGGTACGCGAGCTTGTGAATCAGCCACGGGTAGCCGTGAAAATTGAAGATCACCGGCTTGTTGACAGTAAAGAGGCTGTCGAACTCACGCTCTGTCGAGCCGTGCGGGTGCTCGCTCACCGGCTGCATCCTGAACAGATCCACCACGTTCACAAAGCGCAATTTCAGCTCAGGTAGCCTTTCGCGCAGAATGGCGGTGGCCGCGAGCGCCTCCTGGGTGGCGACGTCACCGCACGAAGCCATCACCGCGTCCGGTTCCATGTCCTCATCGTTGCTCGCGCGCCGCCAGACACCCATACCCTTCGCACAATGCACGACCGCTTCGTCGATCGTGGTGAACTGCAGGTGTTTTTGCTTGTCCGCCACGATCACGTTGATGCAGTCGGTCGAGCGCAAACACTCGTTCGCGACGACGAGGAGCGTATTGGCGTCGGGCGGCAAATAGACCCGCGTGACGGAGGGACTCTTGTTGGTGACGAGATCGATGAAACCAGGGTCCTGGTGCGAAAAGCCGTTATGGTCCTGACGCCATACCGTGGATGAAAGCAGGATGTTCTGCGAGGCCACCGACGCGCGCCAGGGCACATGGTTCTTGCACACGTCTAGCCACTTCGCGTGCTGGTTGAACATCGAGTCCACCACGTGCGCGAACGCTTCGTAGGTGTGAAAGAAGCCATGCCGCCCCGACAGCAAATAGCCTTCGAGCCAGCCCATGAGCGTGTGCTCGGAGAGCATCTCCATCACGCGACCATCGCGCGCAAGCTCGCCGCCGTCCTCGTCCTCCGGCAGCATGTCGGCCATCCAGACCTTCTTGCTGACCTCGTAGATCGACTGCAAACGGTTCGACGCCGTCTCGTCCGGGCCGAATACCCGGAAGGTGCGCATGTTGCAACGCATCGTGTCGCGCAGGAACTGGCCGAGCGGCTGGGTATTCTCGCGCAACACTGCGCCGGCGCGTGCGACTTCGACCGCATACTTGCGGAAGTCGGGCAGCTTCAATTCGCGGCGTAACAGGCCACCGTTCGCATGCGGATTCGCGCTCATGCGGCGGCGTCCTTGGGGCGCCAGCGCACGCAATTCGGGCACCAGGCGGCCGCTTTCGTCGAACAGCTGGTCGGGCTCGTAGCTGCGCATCCAGCTTTCCAGCAATGCCAGGTTCGCCGGGTTGCCGCTCACGTCGGAGAACGGCACCTGATGCGAGCGCCACGAGCCCTCGACCTTGTGTCCGTTGATCTCCTTCGGCCCGGTCCAGCCCTTCGGGGTGCGCAAGACGATCATCGGCCAGAGGGGCCGCTCGGATAAACCACTTGCGCGCGCCCTTTCGTGAATCGTGCGAATCTCGGCGACGACTGTATCGAGCGTGCCGGCCATCTTTTGATGCATCTCCAATGGATCCGATCCCTCAACGAAATACGGCGTATATCCGTAGCCCTCGAACAATGATTTCAGTTCCCGGTGACTGATGCGCGCGAGGATTGTCGGATTGGCGATCTTGTAGCCGTTCAGGTTCAGGATCGGTAGAACGGTCCCATCGCGCACCGGATTAATGAACTTGTTCGAATGCCAGGCGGTGGCGAGCGGACCGGTCTCGGCCTCGCCATCTCCGACGACGCAGGCCACGATAAGATCGGGATTGTCGAGTGCGGCGCCATAGGCGTGCGCCAGGCTGTAACCGAGTTCGCCGCCTTCATGAATTGAACCCGGCGTCTCGGGCGTCACATGTGAGCCGATGTGACCCGGAAACGAGAACTGCTTGAAGAACTTCTGCATGCCCTCGGCGTCTTCGCTCTTGTCCGGGTACACCTCAGAATAGGCGCCTTCCAGATACGCGGGACCGAGTACGCCTGGCGCGCCGTGTCCCGGGCCGGCCATGAAGATCACGTCTACATCATCGCGCGTGATCACCCGGTTCAGATGCGCCCAGACAAACGACAGCGCCGGGCTCGCGCCCCAGTGCCCGAGCAGACGGTGTTTGACATGCTCAACCTTGAGGGGCTCGCGCAGTAGCGGGTTGTCCCGGAGATAAATCATGCCGACCGAGAGGTAATTGCACGCACGCCACCAGGCGTCGATGCGTTCAAGTTCGTCACGAGACAGCGTAGCGACGTTAGCGTCCGAAGCGGCATGTGCGCTCATTCTGGCGTCTCCTGTCCAGGCAGCCTCGGCTCGGGTTCGACGCTGAAGCGTCGGGCTCGCTGCGACGGCTCTGTCTGGTACTGCCGGGTCGCATCGCCCTTGTGAAGCAGTTCTTTGTATGCGATTTTGCAAGAAAGCCCGAGACGTCGGTTCGACGACATCACCGCAAGCTGGCGAACGGGATCGTCGGGTCCACGCCACGCCTTGACTGTGTAATTCTGTAGCCTAGCCACGGCTGGGGCACTTGCCTATCGGACCTTGGTCCGATCCCCTCGCCAGAACAGTGGGCCGGGAAAAAAGCACTTGAGACCACCCTCGTCGCCGCGACTGCGCTACAGGTTGAATGCAAACAGGTCACTGGATTGATCGAGTGGTTTGGGATACGGGAGCGGACCTCGTCGGCGTTCCGTTCAAGCTTTACCCTAGCTACCGTCCTGCCATCCGCCGGCCAGAATCGCTGGCAGACGGGTACGATAACGTCCGCAATGGAGGACAACGCAGGGAGGGCTGCCATGAGGGCGAAAACACAGGCCAGCAAAACGCAGGGCGGACGCCCCGTGAGCCGCACCCGACAGCCATAAAAAGATTGGACCCACCTCTGGATGGTTCCATTCGTATGTTAGGGTGAAGCAACCAGTCCAGCCCAGTTGCGCCGCTCGCAGCCTCTTCGCTGAATCAGGGGGCAGCCTTGGTGTCTATTGCATGCTGTGCAGCGCGAACGCCTGCCGTCAAGGCGTCATCCTCTGAGCCGAAGACGTGGTTACCTTCTGCAACAAGCCGGACGGGCATGCCAATTGGTCTTCTCGGATCCACCGTGCAGACACTCACTACTGCGACGTATCCAGAGGCGGGCCCATACGTAAACTCCCTCGTCACTGCCCGCACGCACTCAAGCTGCACGGTGATCTCATACCCTTTGTACAGGTGCTTTTTCTCCATCGCCTTACTCCTGGCCAAGGTGTGCCAAGAATCCCAGCGCTTTCGTTAGCCAGCGACTCTCGACATCGCTCCTCTCATGCATTTATCACGCGGTCAGCGCCTAGCCGATTATCCATACGTATGCGCGGAAAATTGCTAAACACCGGTCTTCGCACATCATGTCAGACGACCTGCTTTGGTCTACCCCAAAGTATGAGTGCAGGGGCGCGATCCTGCTTCGGTGGGAGCACACCACTGCAATTCTTCCCAAGGGAAATTGGAACGTTGACCTTCCTTTTCTTCGGCCCCTCTCCCGTGAGCCACCGCCGGTTTGTGGCCAAGCCGGTTCGCCGCCAACTGGGTTCCAAGGCACACCAATTCCGCTAGCGAACGTATCTGCATCTTGTCCATGAAGCGCACACGATGAATCCTGGTAGATTTCTCGGATATTCCCAGTTTGTCCACAGTTCGTTTGTTTGCCATTCCGGTCACAACCAGCGCCATGACCTCGCGCTCGCGTGGGGTGATCCTCCCGGAAACCAGCCGCGCGCGGTACAACTGATATTGCTCGGCCCGAGCCGCTCGTTTGGCCGCCGACCTGCCAATCCCTCCCGATAGTGACGACGGCGGTTGTACAACCGGGAGCTGCCGTTCGCGGGCTGACACAGGGACTGGCGGAGACGTAGAACAAAATAAAACTGTCACAGTTCCGGAAGTGAATGTGTCACTTCGCGGCTGAGCGAGCCTACCGCTTGAGATGCACCTACCGCCTCCGCTGCTTTCTCACTTGTAATGCCAGTCGCGATCTGTTGCCAAAACCGACGCTCGACCTCATGTCCAAGCGATGGCGCTCCCGGCGAGTACATCGCTCCTCGCCCTGTCAACCGATACACCTGCTTTGCACTTCGTCCCATGCAACACCTCCTCGATCAAAGGTGTTGCGACGACCGGTTGAATCCGCCCTGGCTACCCCTGTCCGAATGCAGAATTAGTCCCGGCGCTGGCCGACGTTGCTGCAGCGCCATGGTCAACGCCGACATGACCAGCCCAGCCGGCATGGTTGGTGCCATTGACCAGCCGACCACCCTGCGCGAGTACAGGTCCAGCACGACCGCCAGATAGAGCCAGCCTTGCGCCGTGCGAAGTGGAGTAAGAAACCGGGCGTAGTCGAGCTATTTCCCGGCCTCGCCTCCCCGAACCGGACTTGCACCTCTCAGCGCATCCGGCTCTCCATTCAAGCGTTGCTCATAGCAAAGGCGACATCGGCATAGCGCGACTCGATGGTACTGCGGGTCTCATCGCGCAAGATGTACGGATTTTCCGGCGGAGAACGCCACCTGAATTGACCCTTGCGACTGGTAACAAGCCGCCGAAGCGCCACCGCCCCATACCACCCTCGACTGTTCTGGCCGTGTAGCTCTCACTTTGCCCTGCTTCCTCATGCGCGACATAGAGGCTGGTGAGGATCGGTATCAGGATCGTGGTGCACGTGACCGCGATCGACACGATAACAAAGCGAAGACGGCGCATGGAGTCAGCCTCTGTGCGAGCCTGCACGGGCCCTTGCCGGGACGAGTTCGATTGCCCACGTCGCCGGGTCAGCGACTGTGCCTGAGATCATGGATCGGAGTCGTTCGTGCCACCACTACCCAGATACCCAGGGATCCGACGCGACATCACCAGGCGTATCGAATCCCAACATCACCCCAGACTCCCTTGCGGCTTCCCGTCTCCGCACTGTTGACCGAGAACTGGTAGCCGAACTGCCCGTACAGGCTCATGCGTGTATCAAGCTGCGCGGTGAAGCCAGCGGCCACGTCCATGCGCGTGGCCTGCTGCGACAGCGGCACCTGATCGCCCCCGGAATACGTGGTCGTGGCCTGTGCGCCCCAGTCTCGCCAGAGATTGGCGCGCACATACGGCTGCCACACCTGGCCATTCGCGCGCTCGATGGTCCATTGCCCGCGCACGCCCAGCCGCCCGCTCACGCCTGAGGTGGAAGCCGGATCGACCGGGCCGAGCCCGTCATTGGCCTCGTTCAGCCCGACATGCTGCCAGATGATCTGCGCCTGCGGCTCCAGCATGAATGCGGGTCCGAACGGCAGCGCGAACGGGTAACCCGCTTCGAGCGAGGTGAGTATCCCGGAGCCCGAAACCGGCAGCCGCGCGTTCTGCGTCGTCGCATTGCCGTCGTAGTACGTGCCCTGCAGCACCGCATCGACGTACCAGCCGCCGGGACCGTAGTGCGTCCAGTAGGCGCCGCCGGAATACGCATTGAGGTTCAGCGTGCCGGTGCTGGAAGGCACGTATGCGGTTGCGGCCGCATTGGTGACGAGACCGTTCACGTCCACATCGCTGTTGCCGTACGCGAAGTAGACGCCGGTGGCGTCATGATGGCCTGGCAGGAAGCTGCCGCGCCAGACATCCACGCCTGCCTGGAAGCCGAGCAGGTGACCGCTGGCGGTCGCATTGGTAAAGGTCTGGTAGCGGTTGTCGATCTGCTGGCCGAACAGGCGCGCCCAGCCGGAACGGGTCCAGCCTGCGCTGCCGGCGCCACCCTGCGCGTCGGTCAGCGTGTCGCCGATGCGTTCATGCAGCGTGCCGAGTGTGGTGAGGCCCAGCTGCCGCGCGATGGGCTGCACCACCGAGTAGGTCGCGGTCTCCGGACCGAGAATCGGATACTTCGCCGGTGGCAGCTGGCTCGGAGGCGGATTGACCGGCAGTGAGCCGCCCGGTGCGATTCCGTCTGGTTCAGACGGGAGTGGCGCCCCCGTCGTTGGCGGCACGATGAAGTCGGAGCGCAGGAACCAGTCCTGGGGAGCGCTGCTGTCGACACTGCCCCTGAACAGGCGGTAGTCGAGATTCCCGGCGCGCAACTCCCGATTGAGCACGAATGCGCCAGGCGCTGTGGTGCCGCCATTGACGGCCTGAACCAGGCGGATACCGTTGTTCAGGGTTTCCACACCGCTGGTGCCGGTGGGATGAACAACTACTGCGCTCGTCCCGCTCGTGGTCCCGCCGTCGAGTACAAGCCGGCTCGACGGCGAGCCATCCGTGCCCAGGAACGTGTTGAAAACCACCTGCCCCTGCGGGTCGCTGTAGTTGCCGCGGATCGTCAGTGCCCCGTAACCGGTATCTCCCGCGAGCGGGTTGCCGGGCCAGACCACGCCCTGGTTCACCACATTGCCGATCACCGTACCGGAACCAGCCAGGGTTCCTGCTGACGCGACCGTCACGGGAGAACTGATCGAGCCGTTGACGGTCAGCGTGCCGGCCTGCACGGTCGTCGGGCCGCTGTAGGTGCTGTTGGCGGTCAGCACGGTCGTGCCGGCGCCGATCTGCACCAGGGCGCCGGTTCCGGAGACCACGCCGCCGAAGGTGAGCGTGTCGCTACGGTCGAACGCGAGCGTGCCGTCGTTGGCGACGTTGCCCACGATGCTGCCGCTGGTGCCGCCGTTGCCCAGCTGCAGCGTGCCCTCGCTGATCGTCGTGCCGCCGGTGTACGTGTTGGCGTTCGCCAGCAACATCGTGCCGCTATCGGTCTTGGTCAGCGCGCCCACACCGCTGATGACGCCGCTCATGGTGAACGTGCCGGCAGGCGCGATATCGAACGTGCCGCCACCGGCGTTGAGCGTCGTACTGCGCGCCGAGGTGAAGCCCGAACCGGTGACTGCCAGCGTGCCGCCATCGAAGCTCAGGTTGCCCGCTGCCGCACCGAGATTGTTGTCGGCGGACACCTGCAGCGTGCCGCCGTTGATTGCCGTGCCGCCCGTGTACGTGTTCGCGCCGGTAAGCACCAGCGTGCCGAGATCGGTCTTCTGCAGCTGCGTGCTGCCCTGCAGTATCGCGTCAATGGTCGCGGTATAGGCCGCCCCGTCGGACGCGCCATCGCCGACCCGGATGGTCGTGACACCCGATCCCGCCGTGGTTTCAACCAGTCTCAGCGGCCCGCCATTGATCACATAGCCGTTGGACGCGAACTGCAGGCCCGAGGCCGTGACCTGGCCCGCGCTGTTGTCCACCGTCACCGTGCCCGGCGCAGGGTAGAAGATCGCAAAGGCCCCGTTCGTCCACGGCGCGTTGAGCGTGCCGACTGCGTTGGTCCAGTTGTCGTTGCCGACAGGGGCCTGCCAGGTCCCGCTGCCACCGTCGATAGTGCCGCTGTTGCGGTTTCCCGTGCCGTCCCAGTAGGTCACGGTCACACCGGTCGTGTTGACCAGGTTCACCTGGCCGGGAACCGAGAGCTGCACCAACGCGGTGGTCCCCGCTGGCAGAGTGCCCAGCGTCAGACCGTTGTTGGTCAGCGCACCGCCATACGTGAAAACCTGGTAGACGCCCGGCCCGAACGTGGTGCCCGGTGACTGGGCGACGTTGAGCGCGCCATCCAGCGTGAGGTTGCCCTTCACCACGGTCAGGTCATTGAGCGGGACGCCCGGCACAGTGGACTGGCCAAAGCTGTAGTCGAGGGTCGAGCTGCTGGTAAGACCAAGGTTGCCATTGATGGTCAGGGTCCCGATGCCCCCCGCGGCGGCGCCAGGTGCCAGAGTGCCGCCGTTCACGCTGACGCTTCCGCCAATGATGCCGGTGCCACCCAGCGTCGCGCCGCTCGCCACCGTGGTGGCGCCCGTGGCGGCCGTCTGGTCGCCGTTGATGTACAGGGACCCGCCATTGACAGTTGTGCCGCCCGTGTAGCTGTTGGTGCCGGTCAGAACCAGTGTGCCAGAGCCCAGCGCATTGAGCACGCCCGGAGCGCTACCGTCCGAGATGCCTCCGGTCAGGGTCTGGGTGGTTCCCTGCGGCGGCATGAAATTCGGATCACCGGCCAGGGTGATGTTGTTTCCAACCGTATAGTTGTTCCCGCCCAGCCATGACAGGGTGGTGCCAGCAGCCATTGCCATCGTGCCAGTACCCAGCGCCGAATTGTTGCCGGCGACGATCGTGCCGGTGTTGAGAGCGGTTCCGCCGCTGTAGGTATTGGCTCCCGTCAGGATCGCGGTACCGGTGCCTGACTGCTGCACCGCGCCGCTGCCACTGATGACCCCGCCAAAGTTGATGGTGTCGCTGCGGTCAAACACAAAGGTCCTGTTGTCCGTAACGTTTCCAACGATGCTCCCCGTGGTTCCGCCACTGCCGAGCTGGAGCCTGCCGGCGGAAATCGTGGTGCCACCCGTATAGGTGTTGGCGCCGGTCAGAACGGTGGTGCCACTGCCGGTCTGGCTGACCCCGCCGCTTCCGGAGATCACACCGGACAAGATCAGCGCGCCGCTGGTGTCGAAGGCCAGGGTGCCGTTGTCGGTGACGCCACCGACAATGCTGCCGCTCGTGCCACGACTGCCCAGCTGCAACGTGCCGGCCGAGATTGTCGTGCCGCCGGTGTAAGTATTGGCGCCAGTGAGAATTGTGGTGCCGGGACCGATCTGGCTGACGGATCCGGTGCCGGAGGCAACGCCGGCGTAGGTCGTTGTCGTGCCTGTCGCCGGGTTGAATGCCAGCGTGGCATTGTCGTTGACGTTGCCAGTAATCGAGCCGTTGGTGGTGCCGTCGCCCAGCTGCAGCATGCCCGCCGAAATCGTTGTGCCGCCCGTGTAGGTGTTGGTACCGGTGAGGATCGTCGTACCGGGGCCGATCTGACTAACCGTTCCACTACCGGAAATCACTCCGCTGTAGGTCGTCGTCGAGCCTGTCGCCGGATTGAACGCCAGCGCAGCATTGTCATTGACGTTGCCGGTAATCGATCCATTGGTAATGCCATCGCCCAGCTGTAGCGTGCCCGCCGAAATCGTCCAGGGTGTCGTTGTCGAGGTTGATCCGGTCAGCGTCCAGGTGCTGGAGCCCGTCTTCTGGTACAGGCCAAAGCCCTGATACTGCGCAGGCGGACCGATCAGCGCCATGTTGAAGGTTGCGTTGATCGAGCCACCCAGAATGAGGGTATCGGCCGACGAGAATGCCACCACGTTGCCGGTGATGATCGAACCAGCATCGATCTCAAGCGAGTTGGTGCCGCCAGTGAAAGTGATGGCGCTGGCTTGGGTTGTGCCATTTCCTGCCAGACCACCCGTGATGGAGCCGCTGTTCGTGATGGCGAGGTTCGCGCCGGTGATGCCAACGCCGCCGGACCCGAAGCCATCGTTACTACTGCCGCCATTCGTGCCGCCATTACCGCCGGTGGTTGACCCGTTGTTGATGATCGTCAGCCCGTTGCCAGCAATGCCAGCGCCGCCCGTCGGCGTATCCGACTGGCAGCAGTTGGCGCCGCCGAAGCCGTTGTTCCCGCCGTAGCCACCGCTGATGCTGCCGTTGCTGGTGTTGATGATCGTGTTGCCGACGGATGTCGAGTCGATGCCGTATCCGCCGTCACCGCCCCCGCCGGCGACCGAAGCAGAGTTGCCGCCATTGCCACCGGCCCCTCCGGCAATCCTTCCGCTGTTGGTGTAAGTGATGCCGGACGCATTGAGCACCACGCCGTACC
>NZ_JAMBPS010000009.1:0-188050 GCF_024206515.1 Paraburkholderia sp. CNPSo 3281
CCAGATGCATGTTCATTTCGGCGCCCATCGCGCGTTCGATGATTGCCTTGTTGAACGCGAGCATCAGATCCTGAACCTCGGCGGGCGTCATCGGTCCCTTGACCAGCTCGTCAAGCAGCCCTTCAGGCAGGGCAGGCAGCGGCCCGCGGGCCGCTGCCTGCGAAGCGACGGTGCGTTTCTTCTTCATTGGCATATCCATGATTTTTACCTCTCATGATATGCCCCGCCCACAAAATGGCGGATAGGTCCCGCACAGGGGCAACACTTGCATACCGACGCGAACACAAGGAAAGGCCAAAAAAGAGCCAGCCGCTAAGGAAAATCCTGCATAGCAAGCCAGTGCCGAATCATCCGCGCCTGATCGGCATCGAGCGACTTGAGCACCTGCTCAGCGGGCTCGCGCCGCAGCGCCTCAACTACTGGCGCAAGCGCAGCATCGCACAGATGCCAGATACCGAGCGGCTGATCCGGGCTCGCGACCACGTCCGCTTCGGCAATCATGCCGCCATCGATCACGGGCGCGCGTCCCACATTCAGTTCGTTGAAATCGGCGCTAACGTGAGCGGGTCGGTCATCAGGCCATGCACCACGCGCTTGCCAGAACGGCTGCGTCGTCCAGCGCTGTTCGAGCGCATAGACATCGCGCCCGGTGCGCGCGAAGCGCATGAACAACTGCTCGATGCGCTGCTGGTGGAAGCGCAGCGCGAGCGGCGCACGCTCGGGCCGCGCGAGCAGCGTGTGGATCACCGCGGGTGCCTGCAACGCCGAGGTGAGCGACTGGAACACGCCATTGCCCGCGAGCGGATCGACGGCCATGGCGGCGTCGCCCACGCGCAGCCAGTTGTGGCCGCCGGTACGCCCGCACAGCGTGGCGGTGCTGCTGCGCGCATAGAGGCGTGCATCGTTCGCAGCGTCGCCCGCGAAGAAGTCGCTGGCAAGCGGCGAGTGCCGCATGCGCTCGCAAAACGCGAGCAGTTCATCGCGCTTCGGCAGTTCGGGGTTCGTGACGTCCAGCGTCAATTGCCAGTAACGGCGGCCGTCGCCCAGACGCGCCATCCATGCCCATCCGGCCGGCAGGCTTTCCACCGCGGTGGCTGCTGCGCCCGCGCGGCCCTTCCATACGTTCAGCAGGCTCACGGTTTGCGGACCGCGCGTGGCGTCGCGCAACAGCGGCGCGAGGCGCCCGCGGGCTTCGACCAGAAAGTCCGCGCGTAACGTGAGCGGTCCATCGGCGGTTTCGATCATGAGATCGTGACCCGCGGATGAGGAATGCAGCGAGCGCACGTTCGCCTCGATCATGTCGACGCCCGCGCTGCACACGTCCTCGCGAAGGGCCGCATCGAACACACGCCGGTCCACGAGGAATTCTGCGTCGAGCGTTTGCAGCGCGCCGTTCCAGAGCGTGGTGCGCACGCACGGCCCTTCGCCGCAGCTGGCTGCGCGATGCAGGCCCGCGCGGCGCAGCGCTTCGATCGCGCGTGCCGATAAGGCTTCAGCAGCATCGAAGCGGCGCCAGTCGCTCACCACCTGCACGCGATAACCGAGCCCCGCGAGCGAGCGCGCAACGGCTGCGCCCGCTGGCCCCGCGCCGAGCACGACGATGCTGGCGGTGTTCATGACGCGCGCGCTCGCGAATGCACACACGCGTGCACGCTCGCGAACATGATGTGCGTGACGGCATGAAGGGGAGAGAAGTTGCCGTGCATGCTGTCCCCCGTGGAATCATGGCGCATCGCTTCGCGACCCCTGCGCTGCGCTCGAAATGCGTGAGACCTAATCTGGCATAGATGCCGCGATAAAGCTATCCGGTCAAAGGAGGATTTCAGTAGCGGAAATCCCGCATTCCGATGCGCAATGCGTATGAACGATCGTGCGCTGTAATTGCTTTGCGAATTGGCGATGCATGCCGGATAGCGGCACGCCCGATCGTATGTATTCCTCACAAGGATGCTTCGCTTCAACGAGGCAAAGCGGGGACAGGGCGTGATGTGGCTATCGAGGCGATGCGGCAGACAAATTTGCAGGAATGCCATCCTGCCAGTCGCTCCAGTGCGCGACGATGGTCTGCACGAGCGGACGGCCCGCGCGATAGAGGTTTTCCAACGCGGGGGCGAAGCCGCCCTGGCTCGCATAGTTCAGCAGATTCGCCGCGTTCGATTCGCCCGCATACGGACGATCGAAGTCCGAGCCCGCGCGCAGCACGGCCACGCGATCGAGGTCCACGCGTTGCGCACGCGCCGCGCGGCTGAGTGCTTCGAACGTGGCGTTGTCCTCCTGCTGCGTCATGCAGTACACGCCTTGTCCGCCGGTCAGCTGGCGCGTGAACTCGCTCGCCCTCGCGCCGAGCGCCTTGCCCGACCACCAGGTATCGTCGGCGACCGAATCGCAACGGATCACCGTGGGCGGCCGGTTGGCGGGTGCGTAAGCATATTTCGCGCGCGCGGCCTGGGCCTGCGTGCTATCGGCGAGCGTCACGTCGCGCGAGATCGCCCAGGCGGCCGAGGTGAGCCTCGGATTCAGGCGGAACACTTCGGTGCGGTAGTCGAGCGCGGGCTTGTCGTTGGGGCTTTTCGTGTTGATGCCGAGATAGCCGGTGCGCCAGCCGAGCGGGCGCCCATCGCCGTCGATCTCCCACTGCAGGCCGAAATCGACGAGCCAGTCCGACCAGGCCGCCGAGCCGATCGTGCCGTGCTCGGGATTCACACCCGCGATGCCCGCGATGAGGAAGTAAGTCTTGCGCAGGTCGAACTGCGGCGCGAAGGCGAGGGCCATGGTCGAGGCGGCGGCATTCGCGTGGCCCATGCCGGTCGTCATCACGCAGACGTCGGCGGCATTGCATTGCACATTGGGGTAGTCGGGCGAGAGGCCCGCGATCGTCACGGACTCCCAGGGACCGAGGCGATCGAGCCATGTCTTCGCTTCGGGCGCAAACATCGTCACGATCATGACTTTCACCGGACGTCCGTGTGGGGTGACGCCGCTTTGCGCGAAGGCCGCGTTTTGCGCAGAAAGCGTTCCGGCGTCCTGTTGCGCTGAACGGGGCTGCGACGCGCACGCAGCGAGCGCCAGCGCGGCGCAGAGGAGCGTGAGGCGGGTTCGCATTGTGCATGTCCTTATGGTTGTACGCGTGCCGGGCGACTCGATGGAGCGGGCAAATGTTCAGGAAAATACGCTCGACTATGACAGTTTTGCGAAGGCATCGCGCCTCACGCGGCGCTGTTGCCTTTGCGTGCCACGCGAAGCGCATTTTCGCGCCAAGTTCCTATACTTCGACTAGCGCGCCCAACGGGGCAGCCTCGCCAATACGAAGCGACAAGGCCGCGCGGCCCCCCGGTCCGCATGCGGCACTACCAGGAGGGAGACATGGGACAATCCGCATCCGCGGCGCCCGCGCACGGGCGCCTTGGCGACTCCGGCCCGCATCGCCCGGCGCTTCCCGCGCTCGCGCTGGCCGCGCTCGGCGTGGTCTACGGCGACATCGGCACGAGCCCGCTCTACACGCTCGCCACCGTGTTCGATCCCAGCAACGGCCTTGCGGTCAATGCTTTCAATATCGTAGGCATCGTCTCGCTGATCTTCTGGTCGCTCATGATCGTCGTCTCGCTCAAGTACGTCGCGCTCATCCTGCGCGCGAACAATCACGGCGAGGGCGGCATCATGGCGCTGCTCGCGCTGGCGGCTTCCTCGGTGGCGTCGCGGCCGCATCTGCGTGCTGCGCTGCTCGTGATCGGCGTGATGGGCGCGGCGCTTTTCTTCGGCGACAGCGTGATCACGCCGGCCATCTCGGTGCTGAGCGCCGTGGAAGGCCTCGAAGTGGCCGAGCCCGCGCTCAAGACCTACGTGATTCCGGTGACGCTTACGGCGATCATTGTGTTGTTCGTGACGCAAAAGCACGGCACGGGTGGCATCGGTGCTGTGTTCGGGCCGGTGATGGTGCTGTGGTTCGTCGTGATCGCCGTGGCGGGCGTGGCCAACATTGCCTCCGCGCCAGCCGTGCTGTTCGCGCTCGATCCGCGCGAGGGCATCGCGTTTTGTCTGCATCACCGCTGGCTCGCCTTCGTCGCGCTGGGCGCGGTCGTGCTCTCGCTCACGGGCGCCGAAGCCCTCTATGCCGACATGGGTCACTTCGGCAAGCAGCCTATTCGTCTCACGTGGTTCGGCATTGTGTTTCCTTCGCTCGCGCTCAATTACCTCGGGCAGGGCGCGCTGCTGCTGGCCAACCCGGGCGCGATGCAAAACCCCTTCTACCGGCTCTTCCCGCAATGGTCCATCGTGCCGATGATCGTGCTCGCGACCGTTGCCACCGTCATCGCCTCGCAGGCCGTGATTTCGGGCACCTATTCCATGGCAATGCAGGCCATGCAGCTTTCCTTCCTGCCGCGCATGAATATCGTGCACACCTCGGAGCGCGAAATCGGGCAGATCTACGTGCCCGGCATCAACTGGATCCTGCTCGTCGCCGTGGTCGCGGCGGTGGTGGGCTTCCGGTCGTCCACGGCGCTCGGCTCCGCTTACGGCATCGCCGTGACCGGCACGATGCTCATCACGACGTTCCTCACGTTCTTCGTCGTGCGTTACGCGTGGCACTACAACTGGCTGCTGTGCGTGTTCGCCACGGCGTTCTTCTTCGTGATCGACGCCATGTTCTTCTCGGCCAACCTGCTCAAGATCGTGGACGGTGGCTGGTTCCCGCTCGTGATCGGCGCACTGATGTTCACAGTCATGGCGACCTGGGGAAAGGGCTGGGAAATGATGGCGGCCGAGGCGCGCGCGCGCGCCGGCAAGAAGCCCCTCAAGCCCTATCTCGCGGCGCTGCTCGAGAGCTCGCCGATGCGCGTAGGCGGCACGGCGATTTTCCTCACGCCGAACGCCGACGCCGTACCGCACGCGCTCGTCAACAACTTGCGGCACAACCGGGTGTTGCACGAACGCGTAGTATTCCTGAGCGTGAAGACGAAGAGCGTGCCGTGGGTGGCCGAGAGCGAGCGCGTGATGGTCGAACTGCTATGTCCGGGCTGCTACTGCGTCGTCGTCAATTACGGATTCAAGGACGAGGTGGACTTGCCATGCACGCTCGCCGCCTATAAGTCCGCGGAGTTGACGTTCGATCTCGACGAGACGTCGTGGTTCCTCAGCCGCGCCGTGGTGGTGCCCAAGCGCGGCCATGGCATGGCGCTCTGGCGTGAGCGTCTTTTCGCGGTGATGCTGCACAACGTCGGCAATATCGCCGCGTTCTTCAAGCTGCCGGCCAATCGCGTGATCGAGGTCGGTGCGCGCGTCGAGATTTAGGCGGCTCGACGCGCGTGGCGCTGACGGGTTCTGGGCGCGCGCGGATTGTGGCGTAGACCCACGCCAGGCTGTCGCGCTGACAGGAACTCAGGCGTAGGATGATCGGAATCGCATCGTAGTCATGTGGCAGCGGGCCGGTTGCTAGCCAGTTGCAAGCGGGTCGCCGCATGACCGAAGGAGGGCCATCATGAGACGCCTCTATTTCCTCGCTCCCGACACCACCACGGCGCAGGCGATCGTCGACGATCTGCTGCGCGCGCGCATCACGTGGCGTCATATTCACGTGCTCGCCAATCACAGCGTGGGGCTCGAACGCTTGCCCGAGGCCTCGCTGCTGCAGCGCAGCGACGTCGTGCATGCGCTGGAGCGCGGCGTGATGTTCGGCGCGGCGACTGGCGCAATCGTCGGCCTCGTGGCGCTGATGTTTCCGCCCGCGAACTTCGATATCACGGGCGGGGTGGTCGTCGTGCTGACCCTCGCGGGCGCGATATTCGGCGCGTGGGTGGCCGGCATGATCGGCGTGGACGAACCGAACACACGGCTCTCGCGCTTTCACGGGCCGATCGAGGACGGCCAGCTGCTGGTCATGGCCGATGTGCCCGGCTCGCGCGAAGCGGAGATCGAGGCGAACATCGCGCAGCACGTGCCGCGCGCCGACGTGGAAGGCGCGGAAGCGACGACGCCCATCTTTCCCTGAAAGCGCCGGGGCTTCAAAGCGAATTAGGTCGGCGGCGCAGGCCTGAGCGTTTGCCCACGCCGCCTGTCGTCCAATTCGCGCCCCATTTCTCTGCCTTGGCGCGCCTTTTTGGGTCCGCAGCGTTCAACGTCTGACCGCCGAGGTTCAGCCGCGCCGGCCGCCCGCCAACAACGCCCCTAGCCCGCCGCCGGGCGCGCCATTCCCTCGCCAGATCCGCATTTTGACCGGCTTGCGCCCGCGACAAGGCAAAATACGGGTTTTGAGCCCGCGCCGGGCTCGAGTTTCCCCTGCCGGCCGCCTCCTTCCAGGCATCGATCGGGCCTCGTTGCGAGCCCGGCAGGTCGGCTCGCCTTGTCTGCGAGCCCTCAAGCGATATTGGAGTCGTCTACATGCCCGAATCGAATCTGTCTTTCTTCGGCCGCCTTTCGGTCGCGCTGGGATCGTTCTTCGCGATCCTCGGCGATGGGGAGCTCGCCGCCAACGTGCGCCGTCTGCGTGAAGGCGGACTTGCACCCGGCGCCGCCGCGCCTGCGCCCGCCGCGGCTCCGGTCGCGAAGCCGGCACCCGCACCTGCACCCACCGTCATCAAGGAAGCCACGCCCGACGCCGCGCTCCAACTGCTCGGCCTGCTCCAGCGCAACGCGCGCTTCGTCGATTTCGTCGAGGAAGACATTGCCGGCTATGCCGATGCGGATATCGGCGCCGCCGCCCGCATCGTCCACGAAGGCTGCCGCGCCACGCTGCGCGACCACTTCGCGATCCGCCCGGTGCGCAGCGAGTCCGAAGGCTCGCGCGTGACGCTGCCGGCCGGCTTCGACGCCGCCGCCGTGCGCCTCACCGGCAACGTGGTGGGCGCGGCGCCGTTCAGCGGCAGCCTCACGCATCGCGGCTGGCGCGTCGAGGAGGTCAAGCTGCCGCAACTCGTCAAGACACACGACGCGCGCATCATCGCGCCGGCGGAGGTGGAGCTGTGAGCGATCCGCGTTATTCGATTGGCGTCGACCTGGGCACGACGCATTGCGCGCTGTCCTACGTCGACCTCAGCGCCAGCGATGGCGAAAAGACCCAGCAGGGCGTGCTGAACGTGACCCAGCTGACGGCGCCGGGCACGCTGGAATCGCCCGACCTGCTGCCTTCGTTTCTTTATTTGCCGCATGCGGGCGAGCTGACGCCGGGCGACCTCACGCTGCCGTGGACCGCCACGCGCGAGTACGCCGTGGGCGAGCTTGCGCGCAGCCGTGGCGCGGGCACGCCGATCCGCCTCGTCTCGAGCGCGAAGAGCTGGTTGTGCCACCCCGGCGTGGATCGCCGCGCGGCCATTCTGCCCAACGACGCGCCGCCCGAAGTCACGCGCGTGTCGCCGCTCGAAAGCTCGGTGCGCTATCTCACGCATCTGCGCGAGGCCTGGGACCACGCGCACCCCGAGGCGCCGTTCGGCGAGCAGGAGATTACCGTCACGATTCCGGCCTCGTTCGACCCTGCCGCGCGCGAGCTGACGGCCGAGGCCGCGCAGGCGGCGGGCTACGCCAACATGACGCTGCTGGAGGAGCCGCAGGCGGCCCTCTATAGCTGGATTCAGAAGAGCGGCGGTGCGTGGCGCAAGGACGTGAAGGTCGGCGATATCATCCTCGTGGTCGATGTGGGCGGCGGCACGACCGACCTTTCACTGATCGCCGTGGTCGAGCGCGAAGGCAATCTCGAACTGCACCGCGTGGCCGTGGGCGAGCACATTCTGCTCGGCGGCGACAACATGGACCTCGCGCTCGCGCACGTGGTCGCGCGCAAGCTCGCGGCCCAGGGCACGCAGGCCGATCCGTGGCAACTGCGCGCGCTGACCTATGCGTGCCGGTCGGCCAAGGAAACGCTGCTGAGCGACGCCTCCGTCGATACGGTGCCGATCGTCGTGCCGAGCCGCGGCTCAAAGCTGATCGGCGGTTCGATCCGCACGGAACTCACGCGCGCCGAACTCACGCAGATCATTCTCGAAGGCTTCTTCCCGCAGGTGGACGCCGCTGCGCGCCCCGCCGTGCGCACGCGCGTGGGTCTCACGCAGCTTGGCCTGCCGTATGCGCAGGACGCGGGGGTCACGCGCCATCTCGCGGCCTTCCTCGGCCGCCAGGTGCAGGCGCTCGCGGAACTCGAAGGCTTTGGCGCGCCGCCCGCAGGCGCGACCTTCCTGCACCCCACGGCGGTCCTTTTCAACGGCGGCGTGTTCAAGTCGGCGCTGCTTTCGCAACGCGTGCTCGAGATCCTCAACGGCTGGCTCGCGGCCGAAGGCGCTGCGAGCGCGCGTCTGCTCGGCGGTGCGGACCTCGACCTCGCGGTCGCGCGCGGCGCGGCCTATTACGGCTACGTGAAGCGCGGCAAGGGCGTGCGCATTCGCGGCGGCACGGCGCGCGCGTATTACGTGGCCGTCGAATCGGCCATGCCGGCGGTGCCGGGGCTCGAGCCGCCCGTGTCGGCGCTTTGCGTCGCGCCGTTCGGCATGGAAGAGGGCACCGAGGCGGCGCTCCCGCCGCAGGAGTTCGGCCTCGTCGTGGGCGAGCCGGTGCACTTCCGTTTCTTCGGCTCGTCGGTGCGGCGCCTGGACCAGGTCGGCACGATGCTCGACTACTGGACGCCCGAAGACTTGCAGGAGCTGGAGGAAATTCAGGCCACGCTGCCGACCGAAGGCCGCACGCCCGGCGAAGTCGTGCCCGTGAAGCTGCACGCGCGCGTGACGGAGGCGGGTACGCTGGAGCTTGAAGCCATGCCGAGCGGCACGAACGAGCGCTGGAAGGTCGAGTTCGACGTGCGTGGCGGAGCAGGCGACTGAGCCCGATGAAGCCATACGTCGTCGGCATCGACCTGGGGACGAGCAATACCGTCGTGGCGTACGTGGAGGCGGGCGGCGACGCCATCCGCGTGTTCGACGTCGAGCAACTCACCGGCCTCGGGGAAGTGGGCGCGGAAAAGATGCTGCCTTCCGCGCGTTATCACCCGGCGGCAGGCGAGCTTGCGGCGGGCGATTTGCGTTTGCCGTGGCGTGCGCCGACGCCCGGCGACGACCCCGTCATCGGCCGCCTCGCGCGCACGCTCGGCGCGCAGGTGCCGGGCCGGCTCGTGGCGAGCGCGAAAAGCTGGCTCTCGCATGCAGCGGTGGATCGCCTCGCGCCGATCCTGCCGTGGGGCGCGCCCGACGACGTCGCCAAGGTTTCGCCGGTGACCGCGTGCGCGAGCTATCTCGCGCACGTGCGCGCCGCGTGGAACCATCGTTACCCGCATGCGCCGCTCGAAGATCAGGACGTGGTGCTCACCGTGCCCGCCTCGTTCGATGACGGCGCGCGCGCGCTCACGCTCGAAGCGGCCCGCATGGCGAAATTGCCCGCGCTGCGCCTGCTCGAAGAACCGCAGGCCGCGTTCTACGACTGGCTGTATCACCATCGCGCGACGCTCGATGCGGAGCTGGGCGCGTCGCGCCTCGTGCTCGTGTGCGACGTGGGCGGCGGTACGACCGACCTCACGCTCATCAAGGTGCAGTTCGAGGGCGGCGAGCCGCAGCTCACGCGCATCGGCGTGGGCAATCATCTGATGCTCGGCGGCGACAACATGGATCTCGCGCTTGCGCATCTGGCCGAAGGCCGGCTCGCGAACGCGCAAACGCGCCTGAGCGCGGCGAGCCTTTCGCAGCTTGTCGAGCGCTGCCGCGTCGCGAAGGAGCAGTTGCTCGACGCGAGTGCGCCCGAGTCCGTGCCGATCACGCTGCTCGGCGCGGGTGCGCGTCTCGTGGGCGGCGCGCGCACCACGCAGCTTGGCCGCCAGGAAGTCGCGCAGATCGTGGTGGACGGCTTCTTCCCGATGGGCACTGCCGGCGACCTGCCGCGCCGCTCGCGGGCGGCGATTGTCGAGTTCGGCTTGCCCTATGCCGCCGATCCGGCCATCACGCGCCATATCGCGGCGTTCTTGCAGCGCTTCGCCGCGCAGTCGCGCGAGGCGCTGGGGTCTTCGGGCGCGGCCGGTGAACCGGAAACCGCGCTGCCGATACCCGACGCGCTGCTGCTCAACGGCGGCGTGTTCCGCGCGCGCGCGCTCGCGCAGCGTCTGGCCGATACGCTCGGCACGTGGCGCGGCGAGCCGCTCAACGTGCTGCAGAACGATCAGCCCGACGTGGCCGTCGCACGCGGCGCGGTCGCCTATGCGCTCGCGCGGGCCGGCAACGCGCCGCGTATCGGCGGCGGCTCGCCGCGCAGCTACTTTCTCGTGCTCGACGAAGGCGCGGCAGCCGATGCCGCTGCGCGCGGCGTGTGTGTCCTGCCGCGAGGCACAGAGGAAGGCCACGAACTGCATCTGGACGACCGCACGTTCGCATTGCAGCTGGGCCAGCCGGTGCAGTTCCACCTCGCATCGACGGTGGCCGACACCGCGTGGCAACCCGGCGAGCTGGCCGACCTCGCAGCGGGCGACTTCGTGCGCCTGCCGCCGCTCGCGACCGTGGTGCCCGCAGGCGGCGGCGATGCAAAGACGGCGCGCGAGTGTCCCGTCAAGCTCACGACCGCGCTCACTGAAGTCGGCACGCTGGAGATGCACTGCATCGCCACCGACGACGCCTCGCAGCGCTGGCTGCTCGAATTCGCGCTGCGCCGCGCGGAGCACGAGGCCGGTGCCGGCGCGGCGAACGGCGAGTCGCGCCACGCGGGCCAGGGCGAAGCCATCGACGCGATCGAACGCGTGTTCGGCGCGCGCTCCGTCAAGGTCGACGCGAAGGAAGTGAGGCGCTTGCGCGCGCATCTCGAAGAGCGGCTCGGGCCGCGCCAGAATTGGGACGGCCCGCTGCTGCGCGAACTATTCGGCGCGCTCTGGGAACGCGCGGGCAAGCGCCGGCGCTCCGCCGATCACGAACGCCTGTGGCTGAACCTCGCCGGCTTTTGTCTGCGTCCGGGCTTCGGCTATCCGCTGGACGAATGGCGCGTCGAGCAGCTCTGGTCGCTCTTCGACGACGGCATCCAGTTCGTGGGCGAAGGCCAGGTGTGGTCGGAGTGGTGGACGCTCTGGCGGCGCGCGGCCGGTGGTCTGAACGAGGCGCAGCAGCACGAGGTGCTGGAGGCGATGACGTACCTCGAAGAGGCGGCCGGCTCGAAGCGCCACAAGCTGCCCTTCGACACCGCGAAGCTCGGCGTGCCGGACATGATCCGGCTCTACGCGTCGCTCGAACAGATTGCGGCCGAGCGCAAGATCGAGATCGGCGAGCGGCTGTTGCAGCGGCTTCAGAAGCCTTCCGAGAATCATCAGACGTGGTGGGCCGTGGGCCGCATCGGCGCGCGCCAGCCGTTCTACGGCAGCGCGCACGGCGTGGTGCCGCCGCAAACCGCCGCGCTTTGGCTCGACGCGATTCTCGCGCTCGACTGGAAAAAGATCGAACCGGCGATGTTCGCCGCCGCGCAAATCGCGCGCATGACGGGCGACCGCTCGCGCGACCTGCCCGCCGGGTTGCGCGAGACCGTGGTGCGCCGGATGGAGTCGGCAAACGCGCCGCCTGCGTGGGTCACGATGGTGCGCGAAGTCGTCGCGCTCGATACCGCGGACACGGGCCGGGTGTTCGGCGAGGCGCTGCCGGCGGGGCTGAAGCTGCTTGCGGGTTGATCGCAGGCTGAGCGACACGTGACTTCTGCGGGAAGCCCGGCGCGCGTATGATCGAACGCCTGATTCCAACTGAAACACAGCGGACTGATCTGCCCATGAATTCTCCTGCCGATGCTTCCTCGCCGCGCGCCTTGCGCGCGCTTTCGCCGATCGAGGCGCGTATCGTCGGCGTGCTGGTCGAAAAGCAGCACACGGTGCCCGATACCTATCCGCTCTCGCTCAACGCGCTCACGCTCGGCTGCAACCAGAAGACCGCGCGCACCCCGGTCATGAACATGAGCGAAGCCGAAGTGCTGGCCGCCATCGAAGACCTCAAGCTGCTGAGCCTCGTGTTCGAAGGCAGCAGCAGCCGCGTGCCGCGCTTCGAGCACAACCTGAACCGCGTGCTCGGCGTGCCGAGCCAGGCCGTGGCGCTGCTGACCGTGCTGCTGCTGCGCGGCGCGCAGACGGCGGCGGAATTGCGCCTGAACTCGTCGCGCCTGCACGGGTTCGCCGATGTCTCGTCAGTCGAAGGCTTCCTGGAAGAACTGGTCGAGCGCGAGCCGCCGCTCGTCGTGAAGCTGCCGCGCGCGCCGGGCGAGCGCGAAAGCCGCTGGATGCATCTGCTGTGCGGCGAAGTGAACACGGCGAGTTTCGTTGCCGCGGGGACCATCGCGCCCGGCGCTCGCGAGGAAGCCGGCGAGAGCGTGTCGCTCTCGGACTTCGAGGCGGTGCGCGCCGAACAGCAGCGTCTCGCCGACGAAGTCGAGCGCCTGCAGACGCTCGTCGCGCGCATGGCCGCCGAACTTGGCATGTCGCTCGACTGAGTACCGTCACCCCGCCGTCGCGCCATGGACGCCGCCGCATCCTCCGCCCAGCGCCTGCGCCAGGTGCGCGACCTGCCGTGCCCGCGCGGCTTGCCGCTCATCGGCAATCTGCATCAGCTGAACGCGCCGAAACTGCATCGCGTGCTCGAACAGTGGGCGGAGGAACTCGGCACGCCGTATCGCTTCCAGATCTGCGGCATGCCGGTCACGGCCTGGAGCCCGCCCATGCTCGCCGCGCGCCACTACTCGCAGCCCGGGCGGTTCGACCCCGAGCGCTGGCTACGCGGCCATGCGGGTGGCGATGCGCGTGTGCACGATCCGCGAGCGTGGGTGCAGTTTGGCGCGGGGCCGCGTGTGTGTCCGGGGCGGCATCTGGCGGCGATGGAAATGCGCCTCGTGCTCTCCACGCTGATGAACCGCTTCAAGGTGAAGCTGGCCGCCGATCCCTCGACGATCGAGGAAATCACGGCGTTCGCGATGGTGCCGAGCCGCATGCCGGTGCGGCTGGCATTGCGGCCAACGGTTGAGTCGTTTCAACCACAAACGAATCAGCCGGGCCGTGACTGAAGTCTCAACCTTGCGTGATGAAGGTATGGACGTAGGTGTTGAAGAGGTCAGGGTGCGTGCCGTTCATGCCGTGCGTGGCGCCCTTGATCGTGACGCGCCGCGCGAACTCGATCCACTCGTCCAGTGCTTCGACGTTGTTGCGGAACATGAGCGGGCTGCGCTGGCCGTCGATCAGTAGCGTGCGGCACTTGATCTCGCGGGCGGCGCGCGGCGCATACGGCGGCAGCGGGTCCTGCAACTGCTTGGGCAGCGTCGTGGCGTTGGCGATGGCCATCTGGCGAAACGCCGCCGAGCCTTTCTTCCAGGCGCCCGGCACGCTCACGGAATCAACGAACAACTCGAGTCCCGCTTCGACTTCGCCGGCGTGGATGAGGTCGGCGGCGCGCGTGCGCAACGCGTTGGTGGCGGGAGGCAGCGCGGCTTCGTCGTCGTCCACGCGGGAGAGCGGGCCGCCCGGGTCGGCCAGCACCA
This sequence comes from Paraburkholderia sp. CNPSo 3281, assembly GCF_024206515.1. Classification (NCBI taxonomy): domain Bacteria; kingdom Pseudomonadati; phylum Pseudomonadota; class Betaproteobacteria; order Burkholderiales; family Burkholderiaceae; genus Paraburkholderia; species Paraburkholderia sp. CNPSo 3281. The sequence goes on from NZ_JAMBPS010000009.1 coordinate 13,450, forward strand.
GCGTGCGCACAAGACGCGGATAGCGGCGTGCCAGATGCCACGCCACGCAGCCGCCACGCGAATGGCCCACGAGGTGGACCGATTCAACGCCGAGCGCGGCGATGAAATCGGCCAGCTCGGTGACGTGGCTCTCCCAGCCGAAATCGCCCTGGATACAGGCGTCCGCCGCGGGCCAGTAGTGGCTCAGGCTAGGCGCGATGCAGCGGAAATGCTCCGACAGGCCGTTGAGCTGCGGCATCCAGTAGCGGTAATCACAGAGCGATCCGTGGACGAACAGCAGCGGCTCGCCATCGCCGCGCTTGAGGAACGGCAGGGCAATGCCCGAGTGCAACGTGGCGTACGACAGGTCGGGCGCGGCGAGTAGGGAGGGATCGATGCGTTGGTTCAAGGAGTGGCTCCGAGCGTATGAGCGTCACTTTGCCGCAAGCGCACGATTAAGGGAAACTCAATAAACTGAAGGAATCGATAAGGTTTTCTGATTCAAAAAAGGGGCGTAACGCCGCAAGGCCTGTCGGGCGGGGTTGTTCTCTTTCAGCGGTGAAAGCAAGCGGGCACGCCCACGCCGCGGCGGCCTGGCGAGCGGCGCCCGAATCGTGGTTTGTAGCGCCGACGGCCGCGTTCGCGGCGGGGGATTTACGCCTTCGGCGCCACGAGATTGGCGTCGCGCGCGAGCAGCCAGCGTCCGCTCGCATCCTTGCGCACCAGCGTGAGCGTGTAGCCCGCACGCCGCATGGGTTGGGCTGCGCCCGGCGGCGTAATGGAGATGTCGATGCGGTTGCGCAGAAAGGCCCAATCCCCCAGCACCTGAAGTTCCACGATCTCAGCCGTGCCTTCTATGCGCATGTCCTGCTGCGCTTGCGAAGCCGCGGCAAACTCGGCCTTGCCGAACGGCTCCTGACCAGGCACCGTGAACACCACGTCGTCGGTCATCAGGCTCAGCACCCTGGCGGTGTCGCCGGCGCGGCTGGCTTCCATCCAGGTTTGCACCAGTTCGCGAATGGCGCGTTCGTCGTCGGTCATCGTGGGTTCCCTCGTGTTTCATTTCAATGGTTCTGGAGTGCTGGAGTGCTGGAGTGCGGCGCCTCAAAACGCACTGCGATACGCGAACAGGCCCGGCAAGCCGCCGGTCATGACGAACAGGACGTTCTCGCCGCGTGCCAGGCGTCCCGAACGCGCGGCTTGCACGAGACCGGCGAATGCCTTGCCGCTGTACACGGGGTCGAGCAGCAGGCCTTCTTTCGACGCGACGAGCCGCACGGCCTCGCGCATGGCGTCGGTGGGAATGCCGTAACCGTCGCCGAGCTGTGCTTCGTCGATCACGATCGAGCGGCCCTCGATGCGCCGAGCCGGATCGATCAGCTCGAGCGTCTTGCCGGCCTTTTCGAGCGTGGCGGCATGGGCCTGCTCAGCCTTCGCCAGGACGGTGTACGCGAGCACGAGGCTCGGGTCGATGCCCAGCGCCGCACAGCCGGCGGCGAGCCCTGCGTGCATGCCGCCGCTGCCGTTCGGCACGACGATGCGCGCGAAGCTCAATCCCTGTGCATGGGCCTGCGTCATGATTTCGGCGGCGCACGCCGCGTACCCCAGACATCCCACCGGGCTCGACCCGCCCAACGGGCACACGTAGACCTTGCGGCCCTGGGCGCGCAACTCGTCGGCGCGCGCCTGGGCGAACTCCAGTGCATTGGCCGTGCCGGGCAGGTCGTGCACGCGTGCGCCGAGCAGGTCGTCGAGCAGGATGTTGCCGTTCTCCAGATACTCGAAGTCCTCGCGCGGCACGGCCCGCGTGAGCACGAGTTCGCACTGCAGGCCTGCTTGCGCCGCCGCAGCCGCCGTCAAGCGCGCATGGTTCGACTGGCGCGCACCCACGGTGATGATGGTGTCTGCGCCCGCAGCCAGCGCTTCGCCCATCAGGAACTCCAGCTTGCGCAGCTTGTTGCCGCCGCCGCCGAGACCAGTGAGATCGTCGCGCTTGACATAAACATTCACGCCCCCAAGTGCGTCGCTTAGCCGAGGCAATGGCTGGATCGGCGTGGGTCCTTCCAGCAGTGCGCGGCGAGCATGCCGCGAAAGATCGAGCTGATACGGGGATGCGGAATGGGTTGCGGCTTTCGTTACGGTAGTCATCGGGCTCTCGCTGTCTGGCAGTCTGGAATGGGAGCGTAACTGGCGACATTTACATTTGCCAGGCGTCGAATAATAACCAGGGTAATTCTCGAATAATGCGCAACGCCTCAGGGTTCTCACGTCCACGTAATTCCGTATTGCGTCGCAGCAAGGAGGTTTTTAAACTGATTCTTATCCAGGCAATCGTCCGAGACGATATTCCCACCACGGGAGGCTTCAAATGAATATTTTTCAATCGCCGAGCCAACCATCGAGTCCGAGGCTGCACGTATTCGAACAGGAAGGCGGCTGGCACTGGGGTATCACCATAGAGCGTTCGGCAGGCGGCGGGTTCAAGGTCATCGCGTACAGCGAGAAGACGTTCCGCGCCGAAAACGAAGCACAATCCGACGGCGACCGCGCCCTCGTCAATCTCGCCGAACTGGTTTGAGCCGCGCGCCGCGCGGCTGCGTATTTTCGCGTCTGCGGCACCTTTCCTCGCATCCTTCCACGTTTGCGGCCCGCGCCCCCCGCGCTGCGCCGGAATCGATGTTTCTTTTCGTCTGATCCCTTTGCTTGCATGCGCTCAGGCCGCGTCCATCGGCCTCAGTGACGGATCGTGCGACGTTTGCTAAAAATCAGCGCGCAATTCCATGCGCCTCGGTATCTTGAAAAATTGCCCGAGAGGGCTTTTCAGACCGTTCCTGAACGCCGTCACTTTCCTTCATGACCTCACCCGCGCCGCGCCCCTCGCCGACACTCGCGCCCGATCTGCAACTGGGCGAACCCATGACCGATACGATGCATGCCGAGTTCGTCGCGCTACTCGACGCGCTCGCGCTCGCGCGCGACGAAACATGGCTCGGCGCGTTCGACGCGTGGGCGGCGCATACCAAACAGCATTTCGCGCAGGAAGAAGCGTGGATGGAGGAGATGAACTTCGGTCCGCGCCATTGCCATGCTAGCCAGCATCGGCACGTCCTGAACGTGGTCGGCGAGGTGCGCAGGCAAGTTGCCGACGAGGGGCGCTTCGACACGGGGCGGCAACTGGTGGGCGAACTGCGCGAATGGTTCGCCTGGCACGTGAAGTCGATGGACGCGCTCATGGTCGAAGCCCTGCGCGAACGCGGCATCGCGAAGGTCGATCAAGCCGATCAAGCCGTCTGAGTCACATTCCAATCGTTCGATTCATGCAAGCAGATATCGTAATCGTAGGCGCCGGGCCGGTGGGGCTGTGTCTCGCGCGCTCGCTCAGTGGTGTTGGCCTCAAGATCGTCATGGTCGAGCAGCAGAGCCTCGCCGACATCAGCGAGCCGCAGTTCGATGGGCGCGAGATCGCGCTGACCCAGAAGTCGGTGCGCGCGATGCGCAGGTTCGGGCTTTGGGATCTCATTGACCCGCACGCGCGTGCGCCGCTTCGCAGCGCCAGGGTGTTCAATGGTCCCTCGCCGGGGGCGCTCGAGATCGGGCACGACCTGAGCGGCCACGCGGAGCTGGGCTGGCTGGTCTCCAATCACCTGATTCGCAAGGCTGCCTACGAGGCGCTGCGGCAAAGCACGGCGGTGCATGGCGACGTGACGCTGCTCGCGGCCCAAAAGGTCAGCGCTGTGAAAGCCGATGACGCTCTGGCGAGCGTGACATTGGAGAGCGGCGAAACGCTCTCGGCGAAGCTGATCGTCGCGGCGGACAGCCGCTTCTCGTCCACGCGCAAGATGATGGGCATTGCCGCCAGCATGCACGATTTCGGCAAAGCGATGCTGGTTTGCCGCATGACGCATGAAGCGCCTCACGAGCACGCCGCGTGGGAATGGTTCGGCTACGATCAGACGCTAGCGTTGCTGCCCATGAACGCAGAGCGCTCGACGAACGCGCATCAGTCGTCGGTCGTGCTCACGCTGCCCGTGGGCCAGGTCAACGAGATCGCCGCGCTTGCGCCCGACGCATTCGCGCGGCATATCGAGGATCGTTTCATGCACAGGCTGGGCGCGATGCAGCTGGCGAGCACCCGGCATGTGTATCCGCTCGTGGCCGTTTATCCGGAACGCTTCGTCGGCAAACGCTTCGCGGCCGTGGGCGACGCCGCGGTCGGCATGCACCCGGTGACCGCGCATGGGTTCAATTTCGGGCTGCTCGGCGTGGAAACCTTAGGTAACCGAATCATCGAAGCGCACAAGAGCGGCTTCGATATCGGGGCCGCCCCGGTTTTGCAGCGCTATGAAACCCAGCACCGCCGCGCGACGAAGCCGCTCTATCTCGCGACCCGGTTCATCACCGACGTCTATACGAACAACAGCGCTCCCGCGAAACTGGCGCGCGACTTCATGCTGCGCGCGGCTTCGAAACTGATGCCGTTCAGGAAGGCCATCGCGGCTTCACTGACCGGCTGACGTCAGGCGCCCTCGCGCACATCGACCGCAACGATGCGCTCGAGGGCGGCCACCGCGTTCGCCACGCCGTTTTCCGCACGCATCGTTTCGCCTAGTGCGCGGGCGCGGCTTCGCACCGTTTCGCTGGCGGCAAAGTCGAGTGCGTTCGCGAACGCTCGGGCGCTGGGCTGGCGTCCGTCGACCGCTGGCGGTGCGACGCCAGCCTGGTGCAGGCGCTCCGCCCAGAAGAACTGGTCGCCCGCGAACGGCGTCACGATGGAAGGCACCCCTGCGCGTGCTGCGGAGTGCGAAGTACCGGAGCCGCCGTGATGAATGACGGTGGCGGTGCGCGGGAGCAGCCAGTCGTGCGGCGTGTCGCCGACGACGAAAAAGTTTTCGGGAAGCGCCAGCGGATCGATGCCGCTCCAGCCCGGGTAAAAGAGTGCGCGCCGGCCCTGCATCGCTTCGATCAGGGCATTGAGCAGCCGCGCATTGTCGAAGCCCGTCATGCTGCCAAAGCCGATGTAGACGGGCGCGTCTCCCGCAGCGAGAAAGCGCGCCAGCGCAGCCGGTGGCGTCCATGCCGGGCTCGGCGCCAGCCACTGTCCGCATAGATGTGCATTGGCGGGCCAGTCGGCAGGCGCGGCCAGCAGGCCTGGCGAGACGCCATACACCATCGGGTGGTCCTTCCATACCGCCTTGCGCGGCGGCAGGCCGAACATCGCGCGCGCGGCGTTGGTCCTGTCGCGGAACGCCTTCCAGAGCAGGCCGTTCACCAGGCCGTGGCTGGCGCGGTTGAGCACGCGCGGCACCCACCTGGGCGGCAAGAACGGCGAGGGAAAGGCCGCAGTCGGCGTGATCGGGATCATGCCCGAGCCGATGCCTTTCGCGCCGAGATACTCCGCCGCGGAAAGCCCCACGAACGCGGCCAGCCCGGCAACCAGAATCGCATCGCAACCCTCGCCCGCCTCGACGATGGTGCGCATCCATGACTGCGCGTTTTCGTCGGCGATCTTCGCGAGCGCGCGTGCGGTCTCGTTGAAGCCACCGCCCCTCGCGACGACGCCGGCGATCGCGTGGTCCGGGCGAAGCATGCCGCGAATGTCGCCGGCCAGCGCGGTGGCCGGCACGCCGAGTGCGTGGGCGCTGCCGAGCGTGGCGGCGTCGGCGAGCAGGCGCGCTTCGTGCCCGGCGTCCATCAAGCCGTGGCAAAGCGCGGCGAACGGGCGCGCATCGCCTTCGGTGCCGTAGGTCGCAATCAGTAGCTTCATGGGGCCTTGTTCCTCGATTTCGGCGCGGCTTTCGCGGGTGTTTTCCGGGCCGCCTGCGCGGGCAGGGCCGCGCCGTGCAGGAACAAATCGACCGCAGCGGCAAACTCCTTGCGCAGTTTCAGGCGCGGTTCGGCGAGCCAGCGCAGCATGGCGCCGAGGTAGAGGTGGTGGAACGAGAGGGCGAGCCGCGCCGCGTCGAGATCGTCGCGCAGTTCGCCTTGCGCCTGCGCGCGCCGGACGAGCCAGGCAAAGGTATCGGCGATGTCGCCGAGCTGCTCGCTGTCCCGCGACGGCGAAGGCTCCGTGCCGATGCCGAGAAAGCGAAACCGCAGGTAAGGCGCGAGGTAGTCCGGGTGCGCCTCGCACCAGCTCGCGGAATGATCGAGCACGAGCCGCGCGCCCGCGGCGAAGCCCGGTGTGTGTTCGAGCCTGGCGTGCAGCGCCCCGAGATTCGCCGCCAGTTCGAGATGCAGCCAATGGGCGAGCACCGCCTCTTTCACCGGGAAATGGTTGTACAGCGTGCCCTTGGCCACGTCCGCGGCGGCGGCGATCTGCTCCATGGTCACCGGCTCGTAACCGTGAGCTTCGAAGAGCGCGGCGGCGGTGCGCGCGAGATGTTCCAGGGTCTGCAGACGTTTGCGGTCGCGGCGGCCTGGCAGAGGGGGCGTGGACGTGGACATGTGAACGATGAATAATATTGAACGTCGTGCAATATTATTCATCGTTCACAAATCGTCTGCAAGTACTGCCTGAGGGGCCGATCAGTGATGCCAGAAGAGGGGATCCTGGCGAGAGCGGCTGTCGCCTGCCTGCGCATACTGGCTTTCCCATGGCCATGTACGGCCATTGCGCTTGCCGGCGGCCGGCCGGTGCTCGGTGCTGGCGAGCGTGAGCAGGTGCCTCGCTTCACGGCTCGATGCGTCGACTTCCACCGCATGCCCCGCGTTTTGCCGCACACAAGCCCATTGGCGCTCGTGCTCGCATTGCCGAGCCTCGCCGATCAACGCGTCGCGCTGCTGCTCGCGCGCGACGAGGTCGGCCTGCAGCTGCTGCGTTTCGGGGTTGCCGGGCTCGACGGCGAGTGCACTCGTGAGCGCCCGGCGTGCGGGCCAGAGGTTGTTCTTGTCGAGATTCAGGCGCGCGCTGGCCAGATTGCTCGCGACCTCGGGATGCGCACTCGCATAGCGCGGCGCGGCGGGCGGGCGTGAGACGGCCGGCGCATTCTCCTGGGCGACGCGGTGCTGCGCCGCGTTCGCACGCGGCAGGACGGCGGCCGGCCGGTTAGTCAGCGCGGCGACGGTGCCGCTAGTGCCCTGTACGCCTTGTGTGCCCTTCGACCCGATCACGGACCCCACGACCACCTGCGCGCCGAGCTTCGGCTCCCATTCGCTGCGATGCAGGAACGCAAAGCCGGCGAGCGCGATCGCGAGTGCGCCGAGTCCCGCCCACGCATAGCGCGGCAGCCGCTTGGGCTCGGCGATGTGTTCCTCGTCGATCGAAGGGTACTCGCCGTCGTAGGCCCGATTGCCGCCAAGGGCGCCCGGGAGCGTGCCCAGGTTCGCGCGCAGGCGCTCGGCTACCCCGTGTGCGCGTTCGTCCGGCAGGCCTTCGCTCGCGGCTGCGATGCGGGCGGCAGCGGCCTGTTGATTCGCTCCGCATTGAGGGCAGAGTGCGAGCGGCGCATTGAACCTGGTCCCGCAGTAGGGGCACTCCGACGGATCGGAATCGTCGTGACCAGGGGCGTTGAGCATGGGAGGAGCGCGCTTTCGCTTCGATTGACGAATTGCCGCAAAACCGGTGCCTGATTTACGCACTCATTTGAATATGGGCCACTTCGCCGCGAAGATCAATCGGCGGATTCCGCCAGTTTGGCGGATTTGGACAGGCGATGCGGGAGGTTATACGGCGCGAGACGGTGTGTCGCTCGCCTGGCGCGCCTACCTGCCGCAGCCCCCTTGACGAGCGCGACGGCCGCGGCAGCGATGGCGGCGAGCGCAACGGCTTGCGAAGTGGCAAAAGCGCTGAGAGCCACGGGTGGACCTCGTGTACGTTATGGATCGATGGTCTTGCCGGCAGTGATGATAGCCGACTTGCCGCCCATATCATCGGGTGTCCGAATCATTAAGCGCGCCGGATCGCGGCGCAGCGCGCTCAGATAAACAGCGAAATGATGCCGCCGAGCGTAATGCCCGCCGCGATCCAGCGCCCAAGCGTATACGTGTGGTTCGGGTCGGCGGGCGCGTCGGGACGCTCGAGTCCTAACGCGCCATAAACGAGCGATTTCACGGGCTGCGCGCTGGTCGGCGTCGACGTTGCGTCGGTTGTGTCGCTCGTGTCAGTGGCATCGCTGGTATCGCTCGCGTCGGCCGCGGCGTCGTCGCTGTCCGCGGTATCGTCAGTTGACGCGGCAGCATAGCCTTGCGGCGAAATCTGTACGGCATCGTCCTGCGATGTGGACGACGCGACGGTCGTCGAATCGTTGCTCGACTGCGTGCCGTCCTGTTCTGCCTGGTCTGAAGCCGCGCCCGCACGGTGTGTGCTCGTGTTGGCGCTGCTGTTGGCGAACTGTGTCGCCGCCCCGATTTGCATGGTCGACTCCTTTCGACTTTCTTATGCCCACAATAATCGCAGGTCCGGTGCTGAAACGACTCACGAATAACGCAGAAAAATTCGCGATATTCCGCGGCCAATTTTTTTGCCCAGCCTGCGACAATATCGATATCCGGAACGTCGTGTGGGTATTGCCGCGCGACGAATACGTGATCCTCCCCACCCGCAAGAAGAAGTACGCCTCGACGTCGCATGTGGATCAAGTCTCTTCGCCTTACAAATCCGGTCACGTTCGCGAAGAGGCGAGCTTGAAGCGCCCGTCACGCCGCGAGATTTTCGAGGCGCTTTATCGCACGCACTATCTGCAAGTCCACACGCGTCTGCCCGATGCGCTCGAGCGCGATCAAAACGACGACTATTCGCACAGCGGCGCGCAGATCGCCTGGGAGATCTGGCAGGCCGCCCACTCACACGCCATTGAGCTTGCGGCGCAGCAATGCGAACTTCGCCAGAATCAGCACGTTCATCAGGATCACAAAGCAATCTGCCGGATTTGCGCGTGCGATATTCGCGCTCTGCAGGCGGATGCAGAGTGCGATGAGGATGTGACGTAAGGAACGCGCCGCTTGCGCCTAGACGGGAACCGAAGCGACAAGGCGCAAGCGGTTCGCGGAACGCTTGGGATCGAGGGCGCGCGTGACGTCGGCGAGCGTGTCGCGCATGGTTTCGCGCATGGTGCCCGAAAGCTCGCCCAGCGCTGCTGCGGCGCGGCCTCGCGTGGCGGAGGTGGCCGCCGGGGCGTCGGTTTCCGTAGTGCGGCTCGCGCGTGCGGCGCGCGTCATACCGGCGCGCGCGGGCGGCATGCAAATGCAGCAGGCGGTGGGTTTGTGTGCGTCGCGCACATGGCGCACGAAACGGCCGGAGCAAACGGTGCAGCTCGACAGCGTGAGCAGGCCACCTTCGAAGAAGCGCAGCAGCGTCCACGCCCGTGTGAAGCTCAGCACGCGTTCGGTTTCGGCGCTCTCGCAGTGCTCGAGATAAAGGCGGTACGCCCGCGTGAGGGCGTCGAGCCGGCTGCATTTCGCTCTATCCGTAAGGAACAGATAGATGTTGTAGAAGAGCGACGCATGAATGTTCGGCAGCCACGTGAAATACCAGTCTGCCGAAAACGGCAACATGCCCTTGGGCGGCGAAGCGTTCTTGAGTTCCCGGTAAAGCCTGATCAAACGATTGCGCGAAAGCGTCAGTTCTTTTTCGAGCACAGGCATGCGTGCGCCCAGCTGGATCAGCTCGATTGCGCGCAGCACTTCACGCGCTTCTTCGGTCACACTGCCTTTGTACATGACGTGGTACTCCCAGGGGCAGTCGACGACTGCCACGGTGGCCCAGGCGAATGCCTGAATTCACGGGCGATTATAAAAGCGCGACAAAGAGCGTCAAGAATAATATTTGGAAAGAACTTGAAGGATCTATAAAGAAAATACCCCGCGCGGCCGATATTCAGGCATGGATTGAAACGGGAAATATCCGCGCATTAGCACAGGAATTACCTGTTCTGCGTAAATGGAAAGGTCCGGTAAGAATATAAGTAAAAACCGGCGAAGAATATCGGTGCGCAATGCCCCGTGAATCGGAAAAAATTATTACGGCGTTTTGCGCTTTTACCTTTTCAGGCGCATCTGCCGGTAAACTGCGCCCTTTCCGAACGCATGCGACGCGCGACGTTGCAGCGGCCCGCTCGAACGGCGGGTTCCCTACATAAGCTGCCAACCGATGAATTTGCCTTTCTCCGCCTACACTTCTTCGTTCGCGCAGGCGCGTAAGCGTTTGCATGTGGCCGCGACCGGCAACTTCAACCGAAGTGGCGGCGCACTCGCCAACCCGCCGCGCCGCGCGTTGCTCAAGGGCACGGTGAGCCTGCTGGCGCTGAGCGGTTGCGCCAGCACGTTGTTGAGTGCGTGTGGCGGCGAATACACGGGAGGCGACGGCGCGCAGGATGCGCCGACGCCCGTCATCGGTTCCGTCGCGAACTTCCGCGATCTGGGCGGCGCGGCGCCGGGCTACTCGACGAGCGACGGCGCGCACGTGCGCCGCGCCCTGATTTACCGCTCCGACGCGCTCGCCCCGAACGCAGCCGACGCCCCGACGCTCGAGCGCATGGCGCTTTCCAATGTCTACGATCTGCGCACGCCTGCGGAAATCGACGCGGCGCCCGACGTGACGCCCAGCACCGCGAGTTACCTCGCGCTCAATGTGCTGGGCACACTCGAGCCACCTTCGTTCGCGGGCATGCTGGCCGGCGAACTCGATGCGGCGATGCAAATGCATTGGCGCACGCTCGTAACAGGCCGCATGCAATGTTCGATCTACGGCGCGCTGCTCGAACATATCGCGGACGCGCCGGGGCCGCTGCTGATCACGGGTGCGACCGGCGTGGACGTGGTGGGCTGGGCGTGCGCGCTGTTGCTGCTGATCGCAAACGTGCCGCTCGAGATCATCGTGAAGGATTTCATGCTGACGGATGCGTGGCGCTCAACGGGCGTGGATTCGGCCAATCTGACGCCGCCCGTGCAGGCCAGCTATCTGCAGGCCGCGTTCGACGCAGTGCAGGGCAGCTACGGCGACCTCAACCGCTATCTCACCGTGGGTCTCGGCCTTGCGCCCGAAACGGTGAATCGTCTGCGTGGCCGGCTCGTGGTCTGAGCGGCAGCGCAGCGTCGAATCAACGGGTAAGCAGAGGGCAACAAGGGACCTACACAGCCGCCCGTGCATCGGCCGGCAGCGAGATACGCACGCGCAGCCCGCCTTCGGGATGATTGGACAACTCGCAGCGGCCGCCCTGATTGCGCGTGAGGCGCGTCACGATAGCGAGCCCCAGCCCGCAATGGCCTTCGCCGCCGCGCGCTTCGTCAAGGCGTACGAAGGGTTTGAGCGCCGCGGCCACGCGCTCGGGCGGGATGCCGGGGCCATGATCGCGCACTTCGACGATCCACTGCGCGCCTTCGCGGCGCGTGGCGATTTCCACGGGCGGCACGCCGTGTTCGAGCGCATTGTCGACGAGATTCGACACGAGCCGGTCGAGCAGCGAGCGCTGCAGCCGGAACGCCGAGCCCGCGCGCAGATCGAGCCTGAAGAGCGCATCGTCGTCGTCGCCGGCGTCGGAAAAGAACTGCTCGCGCAGCAGCGCATCGACTTCCACTTCGGGACCCGATTCGGGCCGCTGGCGGGCGAATTCCAGAAACTGCTGGACGATATCGTTCAGCGAATCGACTTCGCGGATGAGCTGTTCGCGCTCGCGCTCCGAGCCCATCATGCTCGCACGCAGCTTCAGGCGCGTGAGCGGCGACTTGAGATCGTGAGCGACGCCCGCGAGCATGACGGCCTGATCGTCGTCGGCTTCGTTGAGCTGTTTCATCATGCCGTTGAACGACCCGATCAGTTCGCGCAATTCGCGCGGGCCATGCTGCTTGACGGGCGCGGGACGATGGCCGGTGCCGAACGCGCGCGCGGCCTGGGCCACGAGCGAAAGCGGGCGCTGCATTTGCCACATGGCGAGCAGCGCGAGAAGCAGCGAGATGGCGAGCATCGAGCCGAACAGCGGCAGCAGGTTGCGCGGGGGCGGCAGATCGACGGGCGCGACGATCCACGTGGGTTGGCCCGCGAAACGCACCCACAGGGCTTCGCGATGGCGCAGGTCGGCGAGAATCTCGGTGCCGGGCGGCAGGTCGCGCAGGAGTTGCTTGCGCAAGTCGGCGAGCGGCTCGCGCCTGGGCACTTCGAGCTGCACGTCGGCGGGCATGTTCCAGGTGGGCACGAGATGCACGCGCAGCGCCGGCGCGAGGTCCATTTCGTTGGGGGGCGTGCTGGGTGCCGCGCTCGTCGCCGTACCGGGCGCTGCGCTGGTCGCGGCATGCAGCATGAGCAGCAGGCCGCGCTCGAAGCCTTCCACTTCGTGGCGGCGCGGCTGCGGCGCGAACACGACGAACCAGCATGCCTGAATGGCGAACAGCAGGAGCGCAGACATCAGCGCCATGCGCCCGAACAGCGTATTCAACGGATTGTTCATGCCATTACGCGTTCAGGCTGCGGCCGCTGTCGTCTGCTGGGAGGTTGTCGATGTCGCCTTCGATGCCGACCCCGCTCTGTGGCACGAACACGTAGCCCTTGCCGCGCAGGGTCTGTACGTAGCGCGGCTGCGCGGGATTGTCTTCGATCACGCGGCGCAGGCGCCAGACCGGTACATCGAGACTGCGCTCGTTGAATTCCAGGCCGTCTGCGTGGAGCAGGTCGTGAATCAGCACGCGTGAAAGCACGCGGTAGGGATGCTCCGTGAAAATCTTCAGGAGCACGAACTCACTGCTGCGCAGTGGCACGCGCTTGCCGTCGCGTTCGAGCGTGCGCGCCATGAAATCGAGCTCGAATGCGCCGAAGCGATAGCGCTCGCGAGCCACGGGTGCGCCCGCGGGGCCGTTGCCGCGCCTGCGCAGCACGGTCTGGATACGCAGCAGCAATTCCTGGGGATCGAAGGGCTTGGCAACGTAGTCGTCCGCGCCCAGCGTGAGACCCGCAATGCGGTCGCCCACTGTGCCGCGCGCGGACGCGAAGATCACCGGAATGTCGTCGCCTTGCGCGCGCAGGGCGGCAAGGGCGCGCAAGCCGTCGGTGCGGGGCATCATGACGTCGAGCACGACGACCGATGGCCGCTCGCGTTCCAGCCGCGCGCCGAGATGCGTGCCGTCGTGGAGGACCGAGGCCTCGAAACCGTTGGCCCGAAGAAAGCTGGAGAGGAGATCGCGCACGACCGGATCGTCGTCGACGATGAGAACGTGTGGACTCGTCGCCGTATTTTATTTGATATCGACAACCGGCAGAACAGCGCGCGACCGCAGAATTCTTGCCGTAGCTTACATGGCCCCTTACTTCATGGCGACGGCGCCTTGCTCGATGGATGCCTGCGTCGCGTGCGCGGATTCCGTCGACGCGACGGATGCGCAGTTGAGTGCGCTCACGCCCTGCTCTGCGCTCGCCTGGTCCGCCGCCGGCTTCGCGGCTGCTTCGTTGGCTGCGGGATTCGCGGGCTGCGCGGCCGGCGCGTCGATGGACGCCATGCCTGCCGCTTTGGCGAATGCCGAGTTAGCGCCAGCCATTTTCGCGGTCATCGCCGAGACGTCGCCGGACGGTGCGGCATCTTTCGCGGGCAGGCGATGCGCGTGTGCTTGCGCTTGCGCGAGCCGCGTCTGGCGCGCGTCGGCGGCTACGCCGCTCGGCATCTTTTGCAGGTGCAGCGACGCATCGGCTTCGGCAGCCGCGACCTTCGCGCCCGCTTTCTTCACACTTTTCGCGCTGTCCGCAGAGGGGGCGGCCGCTGCGCCATCGGTCTTCGGCGCGGGCGGGATGCCGTGCATTTCGAGCACGGCGTCCTGTGCGGACGGGGCCAGTTGCTGTTCGACGACGCCTTCCTTCACGCGGCGCACGGCAGCCTGCTTGCCATGCTTGAGATCGCCTTCGAGTTCGGCGATGCGTCGGTCGTACCAGTTCGTCACGCACGCCTTGTCCTTGCAGTTGTGCTGGCGCCATTGCCACTGGCTCACGCGGTCGGCTTCGAGAGCGGTCGTATCGGTGCCCGCATCGAATGCGCTGCGATAGAGCGCGGCCAGCTTGTCGTCGAGCGCGGAGAGCGTCGGATCGTTGCACACGAGCCGCTCAGAAGCGGACGCGTTATGCGGGCAGTGAAAGCTTGCAGCGTGCGCGAACGGCGAGCCAGCGAGCGACGCGAACAGCGCGATCGCAGCAGCGTTCAGGCCGCGCTTGAAGAAGGGGGCGCGACGGATTATCGGTTCTCGGTTCATGGCAGGCATGATGATGTTGAAATAGCAGGAGAAAGACAGGAGCAGCGTGTGGCTCGTCCGGCGTCGCAAAGGCGCGAGGCGCCGCAGTGAGAACCGCAATGAGAACGATAGCGCGGCGGTGAATCCGCAATGTCTCACTCAGCGGGGAGAATGCAGGAGCGCTTACGAAACATTACACGCGCAGCCGCGCGCGGTAATGATCGAAGTTTGTCGAGCGCGGGTGGTGCGCGCCTTTGCATTGAAAAAGCGCGCACGATCGCCGTTCAACTCCTTACCGAACGGGAGGTTTTTGAAGAAATGGAAAGTGGCATTCAACATTGACCGATGTCCCGGCCATCGCGCGTATCGCTTTGCACCGATCATGCGTGGCGAGTCCTGCCGGGAACGTGTCATGTTCCGCGCAGCCCATCAACGCATCGGGTATCCGCTCCCATGCCACATGAAATCGTGTCATACGTCAGCCGTGCGAGCGCGCGCACGGTGAAACTCGGCGCCGCGAGCGCCGCGGCGCTCGCGCTCAACGGCTGCGCGTGGACGCTCATCACCGCGGCCGATGCGACCGGCTCCATGATTCAGGCGGGTTATGCGGTCGCGTCGAATTACTCCTCGCCTAAATTCGTGTCGGGCCGGCCGGTCAATCTCAGTTCGATCTGCATCGAGAATAATCCCATGGTCACATCGGGAGACTTTGTGCCATCGTTGCAGCTCGTGCTCGCACAGCGCGGCGTGACTTCGGACGTCTATGGCGCCGGAACCGAGCCGGTGAGTTGTGAAGGACGGCTCGTGTATAACGCATCGATCGAATTCGGCAAGCCGACGTTCAGCGACGAAAGCCGGGCTTATCTTTCGACGATCAATCTGACGATCTTCATGCATAACCATATAGCCGTTACGGGGCGTTACGAAGTGCGCGGCCTCGGCACCGACCGCTATTCGAGCGCGGCTGTGAAGCTCAAAGGGTTGTTGGACAGCATGGTGGTCGACCAGACGCAATTGGGCAATTCGTTCCAGTCCGCTTCGAGCGACCAGTAAAACTGGTATCCCGCGCGAGGCGCGGGAAAGGATTGGTAAGGCTGCGGGCCTGTACCGGCTCGTTCTCGTCCCTTACGATTTACGCATGGCAAATCATATCTTTCTCGTCGACGACGATCCGGTCGTGCGCGACGTCACGGCCGAATATCTGCAGATGCGTGGCTTTACTGTCACGACGCTGCCCTCCGTGCGCGCGATGCAGGAGCGGCTGCGCTCCGAGCGGCCGCAGGTTGTCGTGCTCGATATCATGATGCCGGAAGTGGATGGCATCAGCGCGCTGCGCGCCTTGCGCGAAAGCGGCGACGACTTGCCAGTCATCATGCTTACCGCGCGCAACGAAGTGATCGACCGCGTGCTGGGCCTCGAATTCGGCGCCGACGACTACGTGGGCAAGCCGTTCGATCCGGGCGAGCTTGTGGCGCGCATTCGTTCTGTCATGCGCCGGCGCAGCATTTCGAACCTCACCGGCGCGCCGGAGAGCCGGGAATCGTTTCGCTTCGGCCCTTTTGAACTCGATTTCCGTTCGCGGGAGCTGTATCGCGACGAAGTCCGCATGCCGCTGCGTTCTAGCGAATTCGCGTTTCTCAAGCTGTTCGTCAATCACTCGATGACGATTCTTTCACGCGAGCGCATTATCGAAATCGTGTATGGGGAGGCTGGGCGGTATCGGAACCGTAGTCTCGATGTCGCGATCTGGCGTTTGCGGCGGCTCATTGAAACCGATCCTTCTGAGCCGCGGTATCTTCAGACGGTGTGGGGGCACGGGTATGTGTTCGTGCCGGATGGCGAGGTGGGGTTCGCCGAGCGGTTTGGTGAGCATGCTGCTCGGGAGCCGGCCGGTGAAGCCGGCAGTGAGTATGGCGATGAGTTTGAAGGTGAAATGCCTGATGGTGAGGATGACTGAGCGGTTCTTTGGGATCGTTTTTTAAACCATTGGCATTTTCTTGTTTTCGCGGCAGTATGCAAGTGTTGCCCCGCACAGGGGCAACGCCCGCGTACCGACGCGAAAACAAGAAAACGCGAAAGCAACCAAAAAACCTCAAAACGTAAGCACACTAAGAAACATACGCTGCAACCACCCGACGGTAGTCGCATCATTGAGCAACCCACGCCCCACCTGCTCGATCCGGGCATTAGCAATCTTCCCCGACTCAACGTAGTTATCGGCTTCCACATCGTTAGGATTAACGATCCCGGAAAGCCGCAACCGTTGATGCTCACCGCTCATCGCGATGATCTTCTCCCCGGATACCACCAGATTACCCGTAGGCGTCTTGCTGATGACCGTGACGGCCAGCGTGCCGGTCATGTCGCTCGAAAGCGAGTGATTGCCGCTGCCGTTGAACGAGGTCGAAGCCGAGCCGATATTGAACAGGCGCGCGAGTCGCGCCGCCGCGCCGGTCGACTGGTCGGCAGCCGTGGCTGTAATGTTGCTGTCGCGCTTCGCGGCGGCATTCGCGACATCGTTGCCGCTATAGGTTTCGGACAGCCGGATTGTGAGCACGTCGCCGATTCGCTGAGCACGCGGTGTTTCGTACAGCGAGATGGCGGTGCCCGACTGATAGATCGCGCCGCTGGTATTGACGTTCAGCAGCGGTTCCGCGAGCGGTGGCGTCATGGGCGTGTTGACGATCGACTCCGGCGTCGCGCAGCCAGCGAGCGCCGCGGCGAGCGACGCGCACAGCAACACGTACGGCAGGCCTTTCGAATGAGTCGTGCGGCATGCGCTGGAAATTGAGGATTCCGATTGATCGAATGGCATGGCGGAGGGGCGGGTGCAAGAGTGATTCATCGGCTTTAGCAAATTCAGCGGCTTCGTCGAGTTCGTCCGCTCGGCGACGGGTTGGCGTGCACCGCTTCAGCCTTCGTCGAACTGGCTCAGCTTGAGCCCTTTCTCGCTGCCTTTGGCGCGCAGCGTGGCGGGCTTGAGCAGGTATGTGAGCGTCGCGCGCTGGCTGTCGGGCAGCAGGCAGATGGTGATCGTGCTCGATGCGTTCTCCCACACGAGCAGCGGCAGCGAAGACGCGCCAAGCACGCGAGGCGCACCGTAGCGCGAGGCGAGCAGGTTGCGCAGATCGAATGCCGTTGTCGAGTCCACGACGAACGACATTTCATAGAGCCGCAGCGGCTCGCCGGCCGATGCGTGCGCAAAGCGCAGGATGTGGTCCACCGCGGGCACGCCGTCCACGACGGCGCGCGAGGGCGTCCAGCCTTGCGCCGTGTGGTGCGCCCACCGGCAAGCGACTGTTAGGCTCGTGTAACTCTTGACCATCATGCCGATGTCGCTGCCTGCGATGTCGGTCTCGCAAAGCAGTTCGCTCTCGTGCGGCGTCGCGCGCACCATGTCCGATTGCCGCAGCGCGCTCAGCGGCGTGCCGAGCACAATGCCGCGAAACGCAAAGGGCGAGTCATCCGGCGCCGGAACGCGCGGACGGGTGGGCGGTGCAACGGGCGCCGACCGTCGCCTTTTCGCCGGCGGTGCGGGCGGCTTCGCTGCGCTTGCCGCATGCGCCGCGCTCGCGGTATTCACTGCGCTCGCCTCGCTCGGCGGGTTCGCTGGCGCGGGGGCCTTCGGCGCGACGTAGATTTGCACTCGCCCTTCGTAGTGCGTGTCCGCGTGCGCGGGTGAGAGCGGCGCGGCCAGGTATGCCGCGCTCAAAACGAAAGCGATCAATGACGCCCGTTTCATCGGCTGGACCTCGATCAGTCGACCGCCGCCGCGCACGCGTCAAATGGCACGGCTGCGGGGTGACCGACCAGCGGCACGATCTTCAGCGTGGCCGATGCGACCCGGCATGGAAAGGCCACCACGGCACAGCCGTCGAGCGGCAGCGCGAGGCAGGCGAGGGCAATGGCCGACGCGGCGCGCCCCAGATGCGATGACAACCGAGGTGTCAGGCACATGGGCGAGCGCTGCGTCGACGGCTCCCGTGAGGGCGTAGTGGTCATGCCGAAGTGTTGATGTTGTGGCCGAGCGGACCGACCGGCGAGGCCGGATTCACGGTTTCTTGCTGCGGAAAGGGGTTACCGGCGGTGCCTCCCGTGCTGGAGTTTTTGGTGTTGCGGTTTTCGCCCAGCGTCGTCAACGAGGACGTGTGCGCGATACTGCTCGAACCGATAGGGCTGGTCATGATGGGCCTCCTTGGCGCAATGGAACAAAAAAGGGGCGCGCCGAGAAGGGGGAAGCGCGCCCCGCCTTACGCCGATCGGGGGGCAATCGGCGTGCGGCGAGGCAAATCTTCGCTTCCAGAGCGCTCGCATGAAGCAGGAATCAGCGTGGCCTTTGGCCAATCGCTTACGAGTCCTTCCAGGGGTATACGAATGTGCAAGATTGAACGGCGGGAGTACGGCCGGAGGCCGCTGACGAGGCGATGAACCAGGCGGGAACGGAAGGAAATCCGCAAACGCGATTTGCGTGCGCCGCGTATTGGGAGGGGAAGGAGGAGGGGAGACGAAGTCGGTGAATCGAGCGCGTGTTCCCAGGCTGCCTGGGTCAGCAGCCCGGGAACAGGTAAAGGCAGGTGGAAGCAGGCGGCGTCAAACCCTCTTCATGCGTTCCCAGCCGTGGCGCACGGCGGCCTTGAATCTTTCCCAGCCGTTTTCCGGGTAGCGCGACTCCCAATCCTCGCGAGCACTCGGCTCAATCCCTTGCCAGTCGTGTCCGCGATACCGTTCGTCCTGGCCTAGCGTTGCGCCGTGCTCGTAAGCTGCGCAATATTCTTCGTAGGACATGCCTGAGTCCGCGTAGTTTGCGTCATAGTCTTTGCGGACTTCCGTCTCGTAGGATGCGTCGTCGAGCGGGGTGCCCATGACAGGATCGCCCACCAGGCCTCTCGCCGATGTCGACTGCGCTTTGGCCGCGCTCGGGGTTCGCTCGGGCACCGTTGTTGCGTGCGTTGTGACCTGCTGCATGCCGCTGACTACGGTTGGCACTGCAGAGGAAAATGCCGCATGCCGTGTTTCGGCTGCCGCCTCGGGCGATGTCTCGTGCGAACTGCCGGCCGCCCGAGCCGTGCTCCGGGAGGGCGCGATGCCCGACGAAGCGTTGTGCCAGGCACTGCTGCGTTCCTCGATGTCCGCTGCGCCCGCGCTGCGCATTACCTCGCGCGCCAGATTCACTTGCATTTCGGAAACGTCCGCACTGACGACGGCTCCGCCGCGACGGATGAACTCGCGGTAATCTTCGGTCTCCGGCGGATAGGCGCCGTGCGTAAAGAGCCGCGCGAACAAGCGTTCGAGTTGATCGAATACCGGCGTGTGTTGTCCCGTGTCGCTCGAGCCCGTTGCATACACACGCGGCCCTTTTTCCTCTGGGGCCTCGACCGACATTGAGTAAATGGCGATATCGGCTTGCGCGACGCCGGCGTCGCCAAGTGCCTTTTGCGCGGAACGTGCGCTCCCATAGCTGTCGTAGACGCCCAATACGGTTTGTCTCATGACTGTCTCCCTTCGCTTTCGACGGGCGGCGATGCCGCCGCGTACGAGGCGTGGGCGCAACGGTCATGCCCGATTGCGGGAACACCCGATAGGGGCGATCTGGCACCTGGGGGCAAGCGTATGGGGGCAGGCGGGAGACGCACCCATCCGCACCGACGGCCGAGGCCGATCAGTGCAGATTCAGCGGGTCCATGCTGGACCCGCGAACGACATCAATTGCCCGCGATCGTGTCGACCGGCTTGAAATCGCCATGCTGGACCTTGTAGATGGTCACGGGCGCATCCTTGAGGTCGCCGGTCGAATCATACGAAATCGTCGCAGCCGACACGCCCTTGATCGCCAGCTTGTCGAGGTAGGGTCCATAGACCTTCGGATCGGTCGAGTTCGCGTCCTTCATCGCGTTGAGAAGCGCCATCGTGCCGTCGTACGAGTACGGCGAGTACGTGATGGGGTCTTCGCCGAAGCGCGCCTTGTAACGCGTGGCGTAGCTGGCGAAGCCGGGCATCTTTTCCTTCGGCAGGCCGCCCATGTACACGATCGCGCCTTCGGCCGCGCTGCCGCCGATCTTGAGGAAGGTGGGCGAGCGCGACATTTCTCCGGTCACGAACGCCGCCTTGATGCCAAGCTGGCGCATCTTGCGGATCATCGGCGACGATTGCGCGTCGCCGCCGCCGTAGAACACGGCGTCCGGATTGAGGCCCTTCAGGTTGGTCAGGATTGCAGAGAAGTCAAGTGCCTTGTCGTTCGTGTAGTCGCGCTTGATCACCGCGCCGCCGGCGGCCTCGACGGCCTTCGCGAACTCGTCGGCAATGCCCTGGCCGTATGCGGTGCGGTCGTCGATGATCGCAATGCGCTTGTAGTGCAGCGTCTTCACCACATAGGAGCCGACGATGCGGCCGGCCTGCGCGTCGCTCGTCAACAGGCGAAACGTCGTCTTGTAGCCGCGTGCCGTATACACCGGCGAGGTCGCCATCGAAATTTGCGGCAGGCCGGCGCGGTTGTACAGATCCGAGGCGGGAATGCTGGTGCCCGAGTTGAAGTGGCCGATGATGCCGCTGACGCCGTCGTCGATCAGGCGTTGCGCCACCACGGTTCCCGTGTGTGGGTCAGCCTGGTCGTCCTGCGAGTCGAGTTCGAACGAGACGGGCTTGCCGCCGATGGTGGGATGCGTGGCGTTGAAATCGTTGATGGCCAGCTGCACGCCTTTTTGCATGTCGGTGCCATAGTTCGACTGCGCGCCCGTGAGCGGCGCCGCAAAACCAATCTTGACGACGTCGGCGTGCGCGGCGGCACATGAAAATGCCCAGGCGACTACAAGTGCGGAGTGCTTAACCTTCAATTTCACTTTTCACTTCCCCTCAGGTGCATGTTGGGCAATGCCGGCCGCTCGGTGCTGCAGTGCCGGCGAGTGCGATTTGGAGTTGTTGCGGAGCACGCCTGCGGGTTTCGCGTTGCCGCGTAACGTGGCGGGATCGGCGATTGCAGTCTAGGTAGCG
Organism: Paraburkholderia sp. CNPSo 3281; assembly: GCF_024206515.1. Classification (NCBI taxonomy): domain Bacteria; kingdom Pseudomonadati; phylum Pseudomonadota; class Betaproteobacteria; order Burkholderiales; family Burkholderiaceae; genus Paraburkholderia; species Paraburkholderia sp. CNPSo 3281. The sequence goes on from NZ_JAMBPS010000009.1 coordinate 34,558, forward strand.
AAAATCGGCGCGTCTTGGTCGATTAGCGTGCGCCTCGTGACGATTTCTGCATAGTGGCCGGAAGGGGGCGCTGACCAGGGTGCGCACGGGTAGCGGCGGCGCGCAAGCCGTGCGTAGTGGAGGGTGGTGCAATCGGCACAGCGCGGCAACGCGCGCCTGCGCTCGTCAAGGTGCGATCGTATAGCGCAGAATCCGGTCGCGCGACTGCTCGAGCAGGCGCGTCATCGCAGCCGCCGCAGCGTCGGCTTCGCGCGCGACGATGTGCCGGCGCACGGCATCATGCAGTTCGAGGTCTTCGCTAGGCTTTGCGGCCTGGCGCTGCATCATTTCCGACGACACGCGCAGCGCGGCCTTGATGGCGTTGCCGATCGTGATGAACATGCCGTTCTGCGAGGCCGTGATGATGGCGAGATGGAATTCGAGATTCGCGTCGGCGGCCGCGCGTATGTCCGAGGCGCCGTGCTGGGCAGACTGGCCGTAAGCGCTCGCCAGTTCCAGGTAGCGGCGCTCGATGATCTGGAAGGTCTCTTCCTTGCCATGGCGCGCGGCGAGAAAGCTCGCGCGCGGCTCGAAGCAGATACGCATTTCGAATATGTCTTCGACGATCTTCGAGTCGAACTGCGCATTGAGGCGCCACGCGAGCACATCGCGGTCGAGCAGGTTCCAGTCGGAGAAGGGCAGGACCCGTGTGCCGATCTTGGGCGAAACGGCAATGAGCCGTTTGCCCGCCAACTGCTTGATCGCTTCGCGCAGCGTGGTGCGGCTCACGCCGTACGCGCTGCACAGTTCGCTTTCGACCGGCAGCGCGTCGCCGGGCGCAAACTCGCCCGAGACCACGCGCATGCCGATAATCTTGGCGATCTGCGTTGTTATATTGCCAACGACCGGTTCGCGCTCGAACATCACTTCCCCTTCGTGGACGTCGTGCACAGCGTGTCCGTGCTGTGTTATCGGGCGGTCGTCACAATCACGTTCCACGAGCCCGGTTTGAGCTTCGCGCGCACGCGTTCCCCCTCGACCGACACGGCGCTGTTGACTGCCGGCGCCACTGTCGTTGGCGCCTCCACCGTGTTCACCGCTTTCATGTTGGCATGATACAACTCGAGCGCGTGATCGAGCGTGCGTTCCTTGCCGAGTCCGCGCAGCTCGACATCGAGTTCCATTTCGTCGCTCAGGTGGCGGTTGAGCGCGAAGAGGGTCGTCGTGCCCGTGGCGCGATCGTCCACCACCGCTGCGCAAAGATAGGGGATCTCCGGAAAGGTTTCCGCTTCATAGGTGGGCGAATCGATCACCGGCTTGAGCACGCGGCCATGTCCGAATTTCGAGGCCTGCGCGAACGGATGGAAGATGGTCTGGCGCCACGCGCGGCCGCCGGGCTCCGTCATGATCGGCCCGATCACGTTGACGAGTTGCGCGAGACAGGCGGTTTTCACGCGGTCCGAGTTGTTCATCATGGTGATGAGCGCGCCGCCCACCAAGAGCGCGTCCTCGTGGTTGTAGACCTCCTCGATGAGCCGCGGCGCCTCGGGCCAGCCCGGTTTTCGCAGGTCGTTGATGGTGCGCGCCTTGTACCAGACGTTCCATTCGTCGAATGAAAGCATGATGCGTTTGGACGAGTGCTTGCGCGCGGCCACGCTGTCCGCCACCGAGACGATTTCCTTGATGAACAGGTCCATCACTTCGATGTTGCCGAAGAATTCCGCGGTCGAGTCGCGCCGGTTCTCGAAGTAAGTATGTAGCGAAATGAAATCGACCTGCTCGAAGCAATGGTCGAGCACGCGGTCCTCCCACGCGCCATAGGTGGGCATTTCGTGCGTGGAGGAGCCGCACGCGGCGAGCTGGATGGTGGGGTCGACCGAGCGCATGAGCTTGGCCGTTTCGAGCGCGGCACGTCCGTATTCTTCGGCAGTCTTGCGGCAGATCTGCCACGGGCCGTCCATTTCATTGCCGAGACACCAGAACTTGATGTCGTGGGGCTGTTCATAGCCGTGCTCGCGGCGCAGGTCGGAGAGCGCCGTGCCGCCCGGATGATTGCAATACTCGACGAAGCGGCGCGCCTCGTCTGGGCCGCGCGTGCCGAGGTTCACGCCGTACATGGGCTCGATGTCGAGCGAGCGGCACCATTCGATGAATTCATTCGTGCCGAACTGGTTGGTTTCGGTGGAGTACCACGCCAGATCGAGGCGGCGCGGGCGCTTTTCGCGCGGGCCCACGCCGTCTTCCCAGTTGTAGCCCGAGAGGAAATTGCCGCCCGGGTAACGCACGATCGTCGGGCCGAGTTCGCGCGTGAGCGCCATCACGTCTTTGCGGTAACCGCGCTCGTCGGCGTCCGGATGGCCGGGCTCGAAAATGCCGGTGTAGACGCAGCGGCCCATATGCTCGACGAAGACGCCAAAGAGGCGCCGGTCGAGCTCGGAAATGACGAAGTCGCGATCGACGATGAGGCGGGAAGCGATCATGGTGTTCCTCTATCCATCCTGTAGCTGTGAAGTGAGGCGGCCGCGCCGGGCGGGCGCGGACCTCCGGTGGCGTTATCGCGCGAGCAGGGCGTTGGTGCGTTGTTCGGCTTGCTTCTGCACGTCGGCGACCGACTTGCCCGTCGAGAGCATGTTGCTGATCTCTTCGCCCACGATCTGCTGGATCGCGAACTGGCGCGGCACGGTGTTCGGCAGTGCGTAACCGGTGGTGGAGATCTCCTTGATTTCCGCGCGATGCGGCAGCGCGTTGAACGTGGCGCTCGTGATGATCGACTGCCGCGCGGGCAGATGGCCGGTGCGGGCCCAGTCGCCGTCGTGGTCGTAGAGGAACTTGAGGAACACGAGTGCGGCGTGGCGCGTCTTTTCGTCCTTTGCGCCGCCCTTGAGCATGACCCACGAGTGGCCGTCGGCCCACACCGCTTTCTTCTGATACAGATTCGGGAACGGCACCACGTCGTAGCCGTTGGCAAGCGGCGAGTCTGCCTTCTTCGCGAGATTCGTGAAGTCCTCGATCATCCACGTGCCGCACATGAGCACGCCCGCCTTGCCGTTTTCGAAGGCCTGGTTGGCCGCGCCGTAGTCGAGCCCCGGCGTGATCGCGGCCGCCTTCATGAGCTTGTCGTAGAGCGTGAGCGCATTGGTGGCGGCCGGCGTGTCCATGTCGATCTTCGACGGGCCATTGGGGAACAGCGTGCCGTTCTGCTGATAGACCCACGTGTCGAACGTGCGCGTTTGCGCGGCCGATTCGTTGGCGATCGGCACAGCGAAGTAGGGCAGGCCCGTCTTGTCCTTGAACTGCTTCGCCTGAGCGAGCAGTTCGTCGGGCGTCTTCGGCAGGAGGGGCTTGCCGCTCGCGTCGACGAGTCCCGCCTTCTTGAACAGGTTCACGTTGATGTGCCAGAGCCACGAATGCGTGTCGAACGGCAGCGCATAGGTTTTGTCGCCGAACGTCACGGCGCGGTGGGCCTGGGACGTGAAATCGCCCTTGTCCACGCCGACCGACTTGAAGCCTTCGTCGAGCGGTTCGACCAGATTGCGCTTCACGTAGTCGCCCAGTACGGCCTCGTGCATGACCGAGATGGTCGGCACGTCGCGGCTCAGAATGCGCGCGTCGATCTGCGTATAGTAGGGCGCCCACTCGATGATCTGCGGCTTGACGACGATGTCTTCCTTGTTCGTCGCGTTGAACTGGTTGACGAGCGTCGTGATGATGCCGCACTCGCCCGAGGCCTGGCTCACGTCGTTGACCTTGCCGTATTCGGCGTCGCAGGCGCCGAAAAAGCGTGACAGCGTGATTTCCGTTTTGGCCTGGGCCGGCGCCGTCAAGGTTGCCGCAAGGCCGAGCGCAGCAAGCGTGAGTGCGCCGCGCATCAACGATCTTCTCATGTCTCTCTCCTGTGCAAGACCCCGTTGGCGCGCTGTTCACGCGCTCCCAGTGGATCATTTTGTTTGTACTGCGAATCAAATGAAAATCAGGCGCGGCCGGCCGATGCGTGGTTCGGGGCCGCCGCCTACCGGACTGCGGTGCCGGCCACGGCCGCCACGATGTACTTCTGGAAGAACAGGTACAGCACGAAGATGGGCAAGCCGGCGAAGACGGCCTGCGCCATGAGGTAGCCGATGCCCTCGGACTGCGCGAAATTGCCTTGCGTGGAGGCGAGCCCGATCGTCAGCGTGTACATCTCGGGCTTCGACGCGGAAACGAGCGGCCAGAGATAGTCGTTCCACGCACTGAGAAACGTGAAGATGGCGAGCGTAGCCTGCGCCGGCAGCGAAAGCGGCAGCACGACGCGCCAGAACACCTTGAAGCGCGAGGCATTGTCGAGCAAGGCGGCCTCCTCGATCTCGAGGGGCACGGCCTTGAAGTACTGCGTCATCAGATACACGCCGAACGGCGAGGCGAGGCGCGGCAGAATCAGCGCGCCGTAGGTGTTGTGCCAGTCGAGCGTGGCGAAGATGTGGTGCAGCGGAATCACGAGTGCCTGCTCGGGCACGGCGAGTCCGCACAGGCAAAGCACATAGATATAGCGTTTGCCGGGAAACTCGGTGCGCGCAAAGCCATAGCCCGCGAGCGAGGCGATCACGAGCGTGAGCAGCGTCTGGCCGATCGAAACGATGAGGCTGTTGACGAGCCACCCGCCCACCGCCGAGGTGTTGAGGATGTTCGTGTAGTTCTGCAGCGTGAAGGGCGGCGAAAAGAGCACGTCGGTGTGCTGTTCGAGAAACGCATTCGGCTTGAACGAGAGGCACAGCACCCAGACGAGCGGTGTGATCCAGAAAAGCGCGAGCACGACCACGGCACCCAGCCTCAGGCGGTCGCCCATGCGGCCCGTCAGCGAGCCGCGCGAGCGGGTTTCGAAAGCGAACGTGCTCATGCCTTCTCCTTCTTGCGCAGAAGCCAGGCCTGCGCAACTACGCCGATCAGCATCAGCGCGAACAGCACTTGCGCTGCCGCTGCGGAATAGCCGAACGACCATTGGCGGAAGCCGGTCTCGTAGATGAATTGCACAAGCGGGCGCGTGGAATTGTTGGGGCCGCCGTCCGTGAGCAACTGTGCCTGGCCGAACAACTGAAACTGCAGCACCGCTTCGATCACCGCCACGAGCGCAACGGTGCGCCAGATGGAAGGCAGCGTGATCTTCGTGAACGTGCGCCAGCGCGAGGCGTTGTCGAGCGCCGCGGCCTCGTAAAGCTCCTGCGGAATCTGCTGGAGCGCGGCCAGGAACAGCATCATCGGCAGGCCCATGATCCACCAGACTGTGACGACGGCGATGGCGGGCAGCGCGGTGGCCTCGTGCATCAGCGGAACGAATTCCGGCAAATGGAGCGCGTGGCTCAGGTCGGCGAGCAGGCCGTTGCCGGGCATCATCACGAGCTTCCAGACCAATGTGACGATTGTGACCGATAACACGGATGAGCCGAAAAAGAGCGCGCGCAGCGCGGCGCCGAAGCGCCCGGGCCGGTTCAGCACCAGCGCGAGCGCGAGGCCGAGTAGCACGAAAACAGGAACCGTGAGAATGACGAAGTAGAACGTGTTGCGCAGGGCGCCACGGAAGATCGGGTCGAGGGTGAGATCGAGATAGTTGCGAATGCCGATGAACTCGCTCGTGCCGGCGAGCAGGTCCACGCGTTGCAGGCTGAGCCACCAGCCAAAGCACAACGGGACGATCAGCAACAGCACGTAGACGATCACGAACGGCAGCACGAACAGCGCGTTGGACCACGGCGCGCGCAGGTTGCGCCGGCGGCCCTCGCGCGTTTCCGGCAGCGGCATGGCGAGCGAGCGGTTAGAGGCCATGCCAGGCCTTGCCGGTTTCATCGAATACATGCAGGTGGGCTGCATCGAGACTCATTCGGATGGTGTCGCCAGTCTCGATTTCGAGTTCGCGTGCGCGCGGCAACTCGGCCACGAGCAATTGACCGTTGGGCATGCTCACATGCGCGAGCGAGCGGTCGCCTAGCCGTTCGATGACTTCGGCGCGGCCGACCAGCGGCCCTTGCGGGTCCAGCAGCACGTGTTCGGCGCGCACGCCCAGCGTGAGCTTGCCTGCTGGCAAGCTCGCCGCGGCAATGGCGGTGGGCGCCTCTACGCCGTCGAACGGCAGGGCGACGATCAGCCGGCCGCCGTTGTCGCCAACGCGCTCGACATCGATAAAGTTCATGGCGGGCGTGCCGATGAAACCCGCGACGAAGCGCGTGGCGGGCCGCTTGTAGATGTCGAGTGGTGCGCCGATCTGCTCGATGCGCCCGCGGTTCATGACGACGATGCGCGTGGCGAGCGTCATGGCTTCCACCTGATCGTGCGTGACGAACACCATGGTGGAATGCAGGCGCTGATGAATGCGCGCGAGCTCGAGGCGCGTGCGGCTGCGCAATGCGGCGTCGAGGTTGGAGAGCGGCTCGTCGAAGAGAAAGGCCTCGGGTTCCTTGACGACGGCGCGGCCGATTGCGACGCGCTGGCGCTGGCCGCCAGAAAGCTGGGCGGGACGGCGCTGCAGCAGCGGGCCGAGTTCGAGCATGCGCGCGGCCTCGTTGATGCGCTGGTCGACTTCGCCCGTGCTCACGCCCGTATTGCGCAGGCCGAACGCCATGTTGTCGTACACGGTCATGTGCGGGTAGAGCGCGTAGTGCTGGAACACCATCGCCACGCCGCGCTTGCCCGGCGGCTGGTCGTTCACGCGCCGCTCGCCAATGCTGATCTGGCCGTCGCTCACGGTTTCGAGCCCGGCGATCATGCGCAGCAAGGTAGATTTCCCGCAGCCCGAAGGGCCGAGAAAGACAAGGAGCTCACCGGATTGAATGTCGAGGTCGAGGCCGGTGATCACCTCGGTTTCGCCATACCGCTTCGTTACGCCGCTCAGTCGGATGCCCGTCACGGTGCCTCCTGTGGAGTAGTCTCGTACCGCCGCTTTTAGTGCGTTGATATTATGAAAAGAGCGATGCTCTAACCCATTCGTGTAAACACTGATCGTCTGGCATCCCAAATAATGGGTCTTATGCGTATTGAATCGATGAGGCGATTGCGCACGATGGGATGGAGAGGATTGCCTGGCAATTGCGTATCGTGCGCGTGTGGGAGGAGGCGCAATGCGTTAGCGAGGAAAAAAAATACCCGCACAAGGCGGGCAAGAGGTTTGAGGAGACACAAAGAGAGGACGCGGGGGGCACCCTCAATGGAGACTATAGCGCTTACCGCGGCCGCCCACACCTATCAGAATGGGGAGGGCGGCGAAATGTCGGCGCGTGAATAGAAGCGCAAAGCAAAAACATGGATTGCGGGGTAATTGATTCGGAATACGGATTAAATATCAATCCGTCGCCCACATCAGGCAAGGCGAAGCGATTAGTCGTGTTGGCAACGACCACTGCCCCTGCCCGCCATGGCAAGGCAGTAGTGTCCGACCGCTTCATGTCGCTGAGCGCCTTGTACTTGCGCGGTTCATTTTCGATCCGTGAATCGGATTCGACCGGGCGCGATCCGTCCAGTTCCGACACCGCCAGGTTCGACACGATCTCGGGCCGCCTGGCCCGGCAATTCGCGCCCCATGCGCTCGAATACGGGCAACCGGTTGCGCCGGGCGTCGGCGCCACGGCCTCGCGCCGGCTATCGGATCTTTCGGATACCTTTCCATTGTCTTGCGCGCAGCCCTTCGGGAATATTCGAGGCGCCTTCTCGTTTAAGCAGAACGCGAGTCGCACAACGCCGCGCGGCGGTGGCGCGACCCGTCATGCTCGATCAGGTCGATCGTGCGCGCAGTGCTTCGTCCCTAACAGTCGTGTCGCTCGATGTTACGCGCGAGCTGCGAACCGCTGTATCGATGCACCGCGACGGCTAGCGAGCCCCCTACCAAAAATAGAGGAGGTTGACCCATCGCGATTCTGATTGCGCGTTTGCACAATGCAGACGTCGCGTGCGTGAAAAGGGTTCATCGTGAACGGTTTCACCAGATGGAGCCTGTCGCTCCTTGATCGCCGCGGCACACGGAGTACGGACTTCAGCGCCTACCGCCGATGCGACGCATTTTCTCGACGCGGCGCAGGAGTGACAGCCATGACAAAGGTACTCGTCAGCCACGCAGCATTTCATCATTGGCTGTTCTGTGGGTGGGCAGTTGCGTTCGTGTTGCTGGCATTGTTGCCGGCGACCGTCGCACACGCGCTGCCGATCTTCGCGCGCCAAACCGGCCAGAGTTGTGTGGCTTGCCACGCCGGGGGGCAATTTCCTGAACTCACGCCATATGGGCGCATGTTCAAGCTCACTGGCTATACGCTAGGTGAACGCACGATCCCGATTGCCGCGATGGCAATCGGCGATCTGAGCCAGACGCGAGTCAATACTGACGCGAGCGGCAACACCATCAACACCAAAAATGGTCTCCCGATATTCGACTTCGCGAGCATCTTCCTTGCCGGAAAGATCACCGACAAAATTGGTGCCTTTACGCAGTTCACCTACACGAACTACGACCATCAGAATGGCGCAACGAACAAATGGGAAGGCCACTGGGCATCCGACAATACAGACTTCCGGTTCGTGGACCGGATCATGGGCGAAGCGAACGACCTTATCCTCGGTGTAACGCTGCACAACAATCCGACCGTGCAGGATGTCTGGAACTCCGCGCCGGCATGGGGTTACCCGTACATTTCATCGACGATCAGTCCGGTTGCCAAAATCCCCAATCTTCCGGTCATCGAAGGAAGTCTTGCGACCCAGGTGGCAGGCATCGGCGGCTACCTGTACTGGAACAAGACGGTCTACGCCGAACTGACCGCGTACAGCACGGCCGACGGCATCTGGTCGTTCATGAGTCACGGCAACAAGGCAGGCGACTCGGCTCACCCTCAAACCTATCTGCGCGGTTACAACCCGTACGCGCGCGTCGCGTTGACGCGAGACTGGGGACCCCATAGCGCAATGGTCGGCGCGTTCCTGCTGAACGTGAACATTTATCCGAACGACGCCAACCAGTTCCCGATCTTTACGCAGGGCGTGACGCGCTACCGCGATTACGGCATGGACGCTCAGTACGAGTACCTGCTCGAGCCGCACACGATCACTGCGCAAGCTCGCTATGTGCGTGAGAACGTCCATGATCCGAACAATTTCGTGTTCAGCGACAGCACGTCGGGGAATCTCGACTCGCTGAGGATCAAGGCATCGTATGTCTACCAGGCCAAGTACGGGTTCAGTCTTTCGTTCTTCAACACGACCGGTAGTCCAGACAGCACAGCCTACGCGGCCAGCGCGAACTTCCACCCGAACACGCAGGGATGGACGCCTGAAATATTCTGGATCCCGAATCAACGCATCCGGATAGGCATTCAGTACACGCACTACACCAAGTTTCTGGGAGCCACGTCAAACTACGACGGCGCCGGGCGTAACGCGAGAGACAACGACACGCTTTTCATCTATCTGTGGGCTGCTTCGTGGTGACGGCCCGTGCACCGTGAGAGTGGCAGAGGACCGTAAAGGATGCAGCAAGGAGGTTGTTGCCATGAGCAAAGTGACGCATATCGTCTCCATCGGGATGCTGCTGGCCGGGACGGCATGTCAGGACCTGGAGCATTCGCGGCAGGTCGACAACCCGCAGGTGCGCGGAAAGACCATCGCCTTGCAGGTGTGCTCGAACTGCCATGGTGCGAACGGCGTTTCGGTGTCGCCTACGTTTCCGAAGCTCGCTGGGCAGCGCAAGGAATACCTGGTCGATCAACTGACGGACTTCAAGAGTCATTCGCGAGCTGACCCGAACGCGCAGCGTTTTATGTGGGGTTTCACCCATTTGACTGACGCGCAGATCGACGAGCTTGCGACGTACTTCTCGAGTCAACCCGCAGTCCTCGGTGAAGCGAGCGATCTCGCGCTCATCAATGAAGGCAACGCGATTTATCATTTGGGCCTGCCGGACAAGGGCGTCACGCCATGCATGGCGTGCCATGGCCAGCATGGCGAAGGGATGAATCAGTTTCCCCGGCTTGCGGGCCAGCACGCGGACTACGTCATGAAGCAGCTCCAGGTCTTCCAGCGAACCGACACCCGGCCTCGCGGCGCGGCCATGAAGGCGGTGTGCGCCAACATGTCGGATCGGGATATGCGTGCCGTCGCGGCGTACGTCGAGGTGTTTCCGCCCGAAGGGGAGGCGTCTGCCGGTCCCCCTGGCGATCGATGAGCAAGCAGGCGTGCAGACACCGATCCGTCGACGTCATCTTTGAACTTTAAATACCATGAAATCATCCTCATCGTCTTCCGATGCAGCGGTAACGGCTTCAGTGGCGATGCATCGGCCTCGGCCCACGTGGAGCGCGGATCGAACGAGTCTGTTGTCCGAGGAGCGTTCCTTTGCGAGGCGCCTTGGTGCATTCGACTGGCTGTTTGCCCTCGCGATGCTTGCAGGCACCGGCTTCGCCTTGTCGCGCTACCACGCGTACATGAGCGCCTACGATCGACTGGTGCTGGTCTGCTCGGTGCCGGTCTTCGTCGTGCTCGGCTGGCGATGGAAGCCCGCGCGGATGCTGATTGCCGCAATCGCAGCGCTATCGCTGTTCGCGATCCAGATGTACCAGGGCGACCTGGGGCGCGCCGACAGCACGTTCTTCCTGAAGTATTTCCTGTCCAGCCAGTCGGCCATTCTCTGGATGAGCGTGCTTTTCGTACTGGCCACGCTGTTCTACTGGTTGGGCACGCTGTCGCGCTCGCCGTCGGGCGGCGCAATCGGCTCGAAGCTGACGTGGGCCGCGGTACTGATGGGATTCGTCGGGATGATGGTGCGCTGGTATGAGTCGTACCTGATCGGTACGGACGTCGGCCATATTCCGATTTCGAATCTGTATGAAGTGTTCGTGCTGTTCAGCGTGATCACGGCACTCTTTTACCTGTACTACGAGGAGCACTACAACACGCGCTCGCTCGGCGCCTTCGTGTTGCTCGTGATCGGCGCGGCGGTCGGGTTCCTGATGTGGTACTCGATCGCGCGCGACGCGCAGCAGATCCAGCCGCTGGTGCCGGCGCTGCAAAGCTGGTGGATGAAGATTCACGTGCCGGCGAACTTCATCGGCTACGGCAGTTTTGCGCTGTCGGCGATGGTGGGCGTGGCGTACCTGCTGAAGGAGCGGGGCGTGCTGGCAGACCGGCTGCCGGCGCTCGATGTGCTCGACGACGTGATGTACAAGTCGACCGCCGTCGGTTTTGGGTTTTTCACCATTGCGACGATTCTCGGCGCGCTGTGGGCCGCCGAGGCGTGGGGCGGTTACTGGAGCTGGGATCCGAAGGAAACGTGGGCGCTGATCGTCTGGCTGAACTATGCGGCCTGGCTGCATATGCGGCTGATGAAGGGGTTGCGGGGGCATGTTGCTGCGTGGTGGGCGCTCACGGGCCTGCTGGTCACCGCCTTCGCATTCCTGGGGGTGAACATGTTCCTGTCCGGGTTGCACAGCTATGGACGTCTGTGAGGATAACGAAAGAGTCCGATGGCCCGCGGCGGTACATCCCTAAGTCGGTGCTCGACCTGCGTGCGCCAGACTCAGTGCGACGAAACATATATCGCATCCGCAAACGGCTCCGGAATGGCAAAGCTTGCGCGTATCCGCTTCGTTTCCGCTGCAGGCGTGAGGCCAAAGAGTCTTTTGAACTCCCTGCTGAACTGGGACGCACTCGTGTAGCCCACCGCGAGGCTCGCCGCCTCCGCGGTCAGGTCCTGACGGACCATCAACAGGCGAGCCTGATGCAAACGCGTCGACTTCACGTACTGCATCGGCGAGACCTGGGTGATCGCCTTGAAGTGGCTATGGAAGCTCGGCACGCTCATCCCAGCTTCCTGCGCCAACTGCATCACGTCCAGCGGCTGCGCGTAGCCGGCATGGATCAGGCGTAGCGATCTGCCTATCCGGCCGAACTGACCTCGCATCGCCAAAGCCTCGCGCATCGAGCTGCCTTGTGCGCCGGTGAGCACCCGGAAATAGAGTTCGCGCAGCAGGCACGGGCCCAATACGGCGGCTTCGAGGGGCCGATGCATCGCCTCGAGCAAGCGCAGCAACGAGACCTGCATCGCGTCATCCATCGGCGTCGACATCATGCTTTGGGGCGCTTGCACGCGCTCCGTTACGCCTTCGCGATCGATCTGTACAGCCAGTTCGGCGGCCAGCGTGAAATCGAGATGCAGGTAGAGCGCAAGCAACGGACGCTCCGCGGTTGCGTCGGTTTCCATGCTGAACGGAACTGGCACGGACACGGCCAGATAGTGCTGTTCATCGTACAGGTAGAGACGGTCGCCGAAATAACCTCGCTTGCGCCCCTGGCAAACGATCACGATGCCGGGATCGTAGAGAACCGGCGTGCGTGACAGCGGCCGGTTCGAACGCAGGATACGGACCCCCGGCAGCGCGGTCAGGTTGTAGCCCTCCTCGGGCGCCAGCGCGCGAAGCAAGGCAATGATGCGCTTGCGGCTGCGCGACGAGAGGTCAGGATTGTGGATGGAGGCCCGCTTCGTGCTCATAGTTTTAGGCAAGAAAAATAGCGGAATCTAGCTTGGTTCGGCCCGCTCTTCAGACTAGTATGCACTCACCAGACCACATTCGGGAGAAGCTTCAATGGAGTCCAGCAAAATCCTGCTCATCACTGGCGTGAGCAGCGGCTTTGGTCGCGCGCTAGCGCAAGAGGCGGTTGCGGCAGGTCACAGAGTCGTCGGTACCGTGAGAAGTCTCGAGGCGAAGCGCGAGTTCGAGTCTCTCTCTGCAAATGCCGCATTCGCACGCGTGCTCGATGTGACCGACTTCGACGCGATCGACGGTATCGTCGAGGAAATCGAGGCGAGCGTCGGACCGGTCGACGTGTTGGTCAACAATGCTGGCTACGGGCACGAAGGCGTCATGGAAGAATCGCCCCTGGCCGAAATGCGCAGACAGTTCGACGTCAACGTGTTTGGCGCCGTCGCCATGATGAAGGCAGTTCTGCCGTTCATGCGTGCGCGCAGACGTGGCCACATTCTGAACATCACGTCGATGGGCGGCTATATCACCATGCCGGGCATCAGCTATTACTGCGGTAGCAAGTTCGCCCTGGAGGGCATCTCCGAGGCGCTTGGTAAGGAGGTCAAGCCTTTCGGTATCGCCGTGACAGCCGTTGCGCCTGGCTCCTTCCGCACCGACTGGGCCGGTCGCTCGATGCGACGAACGCCCCGTTCGATCCCGGATTACGACGCGAACTTCGATCCCATCCGCAAAGCGCGCGAGGAGAAAAGCGGCAAGCAATTGGGCGATCCCCAAAAGGCAGCGCGCGCGATGCTTGCCGCAATCGCCGCGGACCACCCTCCCGCGCATCTTTTGCTCGGTAGCGATGCACTCGGGCTCGTGAGGGACAAGCTGTCGACGTTGGAAGACGAAATCCGTGCCTGGGAGAGCGTGACAGTCTCGACTGACGGCTGAGGAGCACAGGCGTGACGGGGTTTCTCACCCGGCTTGAAACTGCTGGCACTCCGTTGCGAACCAATGGTCGACCAGGCGCTGCGCCGCCTGAAGATCCTCGGGGTAGTACGGGTCGTTCCATGGTGACGGGTCGTAGCCGGCTTTCCTTAGCGCCGCAACTTCGCTTTGGTGTTGTGCCATCGTCGGAGGCGCATTGGTCCTGAGCGCGGCCAGGTCACGGCACTCCGTTGGACTCAGATGTGACCCGCTTTGCGGCACGCCGCTGGCGGCACATCCAGCCAGCAGGAGCGACAGCGCAGTCAGCGTCGAGCGGTTTTTCGGGCGGCTATCCATAGCGCATCTCCACGCGTCTGATTGGCGCGACGAGCGGTACGATGCCGCCCGTCGCGCGTGACTTCCGCGTCTATTTTGCCTTAGGCCAGTCGCCGGAACAGGCGCACTCGAAAGTGAAGAAAGCCGGAAGCCAGTGGAACGCGTGCGCCTGGTTCACTCGATCGCCGCTCCCTGTATCGCTTCGACGAGCTCCGCGTTGCTGTGGGCACGGCCCGCGATTCCCCAGGAACCGTCCGCCGCATAGACGATATTGGTCCAGATGTGATTCCGCGTCAGGCGCCCGCCGGCGGCTTGTTCGAGGATCGCGGTCGCCTTTTCGGTGAAAGCCTGTTTGGCCTCGGACGTCGCGAGCGCGATCTGCGGCAGCGTGAGTTCGACGAACGCCGCGGCCGCAGGCTTGCCGGCCGAGAACACGCGTGCGGCCGGTATGACGTTCAGCGTTCCGATCACATTGGGCGTCATAAACGCGTTGCCTTCGAGCTGCGCGACGCTCAACAACGCCTGCGTCAAGGCGGCGAAGGTATGGGCTTCCGCCTCGGTGGACAGCACTCCTTCGGATACGGTCAGCGTGATAGGCATGTCAGATCCTCACGTGTCAGTGACTGCGGTTAGTGGTATATATGTAGCAACTGCTCTCTATGTATAGACACTGGTTGCTCTTTAAGCAAGAAAAAAGAGCGATCGCTCCGAATGTGAGATTCCGATGCGTTATACCGCCGAGCACAAGAACGAAACCCGCAAACGCATCGTCGATGCAGCGAGCCGCCTGTTCCGCCGCGACGGCTACGGCGGATCCGGCATCGACGGCCTGACGAAGGAGGCGGGCGTCACCAACGGCGCGTTCTACGGGCACTTCAAATCGAAGGGGGAGGCGTTCCGCACGGTGGTTCTGGCTGGCATGGAACAGTTGCGGCTCGCCGTCGCCGATCTGAAAGCGAGCCGCGGCAAACGCTGGCTCAAGACGTTCATTAGCTTCTATCTGGGCCCGAAGCGCACTTGCGACATCGGCGAAAGCTGCGCGCTGCCGAGCTTTTCGCCCGAGATGGTTCGCGCCGACGGCGAGACTCGCGAAGCCTATGAGGCGGAGCTGCGCCGCTTGATCGAGGAGGTCTCGGCGGGCCTGCCCGACGAAGCCGGCGCGGCGCGCGACGACAAGGCGATCGCGCTGCTTGCGATGTTGTCGGGCGGAGTCACGCTGGCGCGGGCGGTGCCGGATCCGGCGCTGTCGAAGCGGATCGCCGACGCCGTCGAGCGCTCGGCGGTTGCGCTGACTTCGGCGCCGCGCAAGCAAGGCTGAGGTTACGCGGAAGCGGGGACACTTGTCCCAGAGGCCGTTCGCCCACCAGCAGCAGACGAAGAAGGCCGACGCGCCAGTTGCGGCGGCTCGACGTCGAAGGCAATCCGTCCCGCCGGTAGAAAAGTGAGCGAGACGACGGCACCGCCCTTGACTTCAGGAAAGTGATGGCTGCCCGGCGCGGGTGCTGTCCAGCCGCCATAACACCAGCCGTTCGGACCCGCGAGCGCTGCGCCTTCATTGAGCGGCACCACCAGATTGATCTCGCCATAGGGGTGCAAATGGTCGTCGGCGCGCAAGCTGCCTTCCGGGTTGTTCTGGGTATTGTCCGTGCTGTCCAGCAGTACCGCCGTGGCGCTGAAGAAGAGCGTCTCCGCGCTCGGCACGACGACTCGTGAGCGACGATAGCGCGGACCGGCGACCTCGATGTCGGCCGCCCAGCCTTCATTCACGCCGGCGATAATCAGTTGCGACAGGTCCCTGTACAACGCGCTTTCAACGCCATATTTCGAATTCAGCCATTGCTCGACCTCGGTGCCCGCGGTCATGTCCTTGATCTCCTGCAGCAAGGGGATAAAGCGTGCGACGAGTTCGTCCCGGGTGGTTGCGAATTGGCTCTGAGACATTCTGGACCTCGCTCCTGTGTGCATCGGTGGCGGCAGTGGATGGGAGCCGCCATTCTTGCTCATGATGTACGTTCAATCCATAATCAATCGATCAGATTTCCTATTGCATCGTACAAATTTCACATGGACCCGCTTTCCGATGTGTTCTCGCTGCTGAAAGTCAAAAGCGTGCTCTCGGCCCGCTTTGAGGCAGCCGGTCCGTGGGCCCTTAGATTTCCCGCCTATCGTCATGTGAAATTCGGCGGTGTCATCAAGGGCGCCCGATGGGTATGGATCGAAGGCGTCACCACGCCCGCGAAGATGGAGGAGGGGGACTTCTGTCTGTTCACCGACGGATCGCCCTACTGTTTTGCCAGTGACCCCGCCGTGAAAATGCAGGACGGAGACAAGGTGTTTGCCAGTCACCTGGATGCGGACGGGATCGTTCGCTATGGACGGGGAGGCACGCGCACGATAAGCGTCGGGGGGACGTTCGAATTCGACGGAGACATGAGCGGCTTGCTGCTCAATATCTTGCCCCCGCTCGTGCTCGTTTCCGCGGATTCTCCGGATGCCAGATCGCTGCGTGCGGCCCTCGAATTGATCAGGACAGAGACAGAATCAGTCCGGCCTGGCGCGGCGGCGATGGCGGGCAGCCTCGCAAATATCGTGCTCGTGAACATCTTGCGCGCGCATCTGGCCGCGAGTTCGGGGTCCACCGGCTGGCTAGGCGCGTTGTCGGATCCAAGGATCGGCGCCGCGCTAAAGATGGTGCATGAAGACATGGCCCGTCGGTGGAAGGTGGACGAACTGGCGTCGAAAGTCGGCATGTCACGCACCGCCTTCATCGAGCGCTTTAAAGACCTCGTGGGATTGCCTCCACTGGAATATCTGATCCGCTGGCGCATGACGATCGCAAGGGATGCCTTGAAGACGGGCAACGATAATCTCGCGAGCATCGCCGCCGCCGTTGGCTACGCATCGGAGACCACGTTTAGTTCGACTTTCAAAAGGATGTTTGGTCAGAGCCCCAGCCGGTATCGCTTGCAAGTGCGAAGCAAGGTTTGAATGCATCCGGCAGGCAGGCTCCTGGCGTCGATAGCGGCGGCCTGCGCGATGGCCCGATCCGCACCCTGGTCCGTCCGAGTGAGTCTTCGTCATTTCTCCTGGTCATGTGCCGTTGGACTCGGGGGGGCCGCACCCGACAGCGCGGATCGTCTTGCGATCATGGACGCGTTTGCGCGTGACGGCCGTCGTGCACGCGGCGTTGATCCGGGCGAGTAGGGCGAAGGTGACCCTCTGCCTTATCAAAACGAGGAACCAGGGCAAACGGTTCGCAAACCCGCGCCGGGACGGGTGCCAACGCGTTGCTGTAGCAGTTCCGCGTGGCAACCGCCCTTGATCACCTGACCGGCCCGTTGGGGGTCAGGATCGGTGGTTCAATGCCGCCCGTATCCACGGCGAAGCCGCCCCAGGGGCCCGAACCGACACTCGGGCCGATGTCACCCGGCGGGCTGTATTCGCTGCTGACCGGTATGGCGGCCGCCGTACCGCGAGAGCCGGTCCCCGTGCCGATGACGCCTGGCGGGCCGTAGCCGGTATCCGAGGTAGCCGTCGCCGGGGCGTTTGTGCTGCCGCCCGCACCCGTTACCCTCGGTTGGCTGTATGTTGCCGGCGCGGCGTGCGCTATGGAGTTCCCACCAGGCGCGGTCTGGGGCATTACCGCGACCACGTTCTGCCTCATGCGCAACCGGGCGAACACGCTTCCCAGGGCGCTGGCCGATGCCACGCCCGGGCCGCCTGCGCTCGCGTTACCTCCGCCGGCGGCGCCTGCACCTGCGCTACCCGTGCCCGAACTCCCTGTGCCGGAGCTACCCGTGCCCGAACTGCCTGTGCCGGAGCTACCTGTGCCGGAGCTACCGGCACCGGAGCTACCGGCACCGGAACTACCGGCACCATGGCCGCTCCCTCCCGAACCCGCACCACTGCCGCCCGAACCTGCGCCACTGCCGCCCGAACCTGCGCCACTGCCACCCGAACCTGCGCCACTGCCACCCGAACCTGCGCCGCCGCTACCCGAACCGGCACCGGCGCTACCGGAGCCGGAACCGCTGCCCCCCGAGCCTGCACCGTTGCCGCCTGAACCGGCACCGTTGCCGCCGGCGCCCGCACCCGCACCGACGCCTGCTCCGTTGCCACCCACACCTGCGCCGACACCCGCACCGACGCCTGCTCCGTTGCCACCCACACCTGCGCCGACACCCGCACCGACGCCTGCTCCGTTGCCACCCACACCTGCGCCGACGCCCGCACCCACTCCTGCGCCGTTGCCACCCACACCCGCACCGACACCCGCACCGACGCCCGCACCGTGGCCGCCGTTGCCATTGCCATTGCCATTGCCGCCCGCGCCCGCGCCCGCGCCGTGGCCGCCACCGCCACCATTGCCACCGCCACCGTTGCCGCCTGCTGCTGCATAAGCCGCACCGGACAGCGCTAACATCACCACCCATGTCGCCGTGTGTTTCGTCGCTCGGTTCATCGTCCGCCCCTTTCCTCGTACAAACCGCTTCGAAAGTGCGCCGGTGCCGCGCTCAAATTCTGCGCGTACGCCAACAGCCGCCTCGCGCATACGATGTGCCACGGGGAGCGGGGGAATCGATTCTACTAAGGAGAACTACGAACAACGCGATGCAGCGCCCGATGCAGGCGGGATGACCCGGCGTTCCCTTGTACGGTTGCGCGTTTTTCGCCGACGGCATTTTGAAAAATTGGCATCGGCAAAGTCTCCAGGCGTCACATACGGATCCGACCACACGTCATGCGTGGGAACCATGTCGAATGCCGGACTTGAATAAGAGTCTTTATCAACTTCCGGCAAAGCATGATCCGTGCGCAGAATCCAGAGAGGGGAGAAGAGGAACTCGTGGATGCGAGCCACCGAATTCCTCAGGGTTCAACACGTCACCTGATTTGTACCGTACCGGTGCTGACGTCCCGATCAGCGTCAGGGCTTCCCGCTTTGCGCATATTCACGGATGCGCGTGGCCAGCGCGGGTATGCCAGCATTGCGGGCCACGTAGTGGGAAAGCTGGCGGGTACTCAGGTCGACAGTCACCTGATCGTCGGGCGCCTTGGTATACGGTCCATCGACGGCAGCGTGATATTCGATGCGCAACTGGGTGTCGTTCGCGACAATGCGCAAATAGCCGTAATTCTGGTCGTCGTAGTTCTCGATGACCACGGCATCGGTGCTCTTCGTTGCGGCCTGGATCAGTTGCGGTGCACGAAGCGGCGGTTGTCCGTTGGTGGTCAGTCGCTGTACGTTGTGTCCGCCGTTGCCGCACACGATGTACGGAATGTGGGTGCCGTCCGGGCGTGTGCGTGTGAAGCGCTGATAGTTGTGCGCGTGTCCCGCAAGATCGGCATGGGGCCATACGCCCACCTCTTCGCAGATCGCATCGATCTGCTGCTGCATCTCGACACTCCAGCCGTGACGTCCGCGCGCGACATACGGCGGATGATGATGCGCGAACAGCAGTGCGCCCGTGTAGCCTTCCTTTTTCACCCGCGTCAACGCCGCCTTGAGAAACTTCAGCTGGCTATTGCCGATGTCGCTATTCGAAATCACCCCTGGATCTTCGAGCGTATTGCTATACAACGCGATGATGCGCACGAACGGCGCTTCGAATGTAAAGAAAACGCCAGGTTGAATTTGCGCAGTACGTGAAAGGTTGCCCGCATCGGGCGAGACCTGAAAGCAGTCGGAGCAGAAGTTTCGCAGAAACGCCTGCAGACTCTTTTCGTGCTGCAAAGGCGAGATCATCCCGTCATGATTGCCGGCGACGGCGAGGATCGGTGCGTGATAGTCGCGATAGGGCTCGTAGAACTGATCGTAGTAGTACTGCGCTTCGCCGAAGCTGTAGACGATGTCGCCCAGCAGAAAATTGAATTGCGGCACTTCGGCAGGATCGGTTTCGTCGAAGTCACTGACCATCTTGTCGGACACCTCGTTCTGCGTTTTCGGGCCGCGGGTACTGCCGCAATCGCCCGTCGAGTGAAAAACGATCTGACCGTTCGCATTGATCTGGTCGAGGATGGTCTGATCGTTGTCGATCACGTCAGCGAGTGTCAGGCGGGGCTCGACGCCGCCGCGCGGGGCAGGAAACGCAAGGGCCTTGAGTTTGTGCTCGCGGTTGAGTTCGTCGATCATCCTGTAGGCCGCCACATCGGAGGCGTGCCTGACGATGAAGGTTTGCGGATCTGGTGTAGGCTGCGGCTGCGAGAAGACGGGGGCGGCGAGAACGCGGCCACTGCCACTGCTGGTTGACGTTCGAACTGAGGGCTTCTTTGGCATGTTCCATTTCCTCCAGTCGTGGATAAAAAAGTGGGGCCGCGCTTGATCGACGTGGTCCCTGCCGAATGCTCCGGGTGAGACGGTGGCTTGGAGGAGAGGTTCAGTCGTAGTCGTTGCAGGTCGTAACAGGCGATTTTTTTCTCCGCTTATACTCACTGTCGCCTGAGTGGCTCACGCCCAGGTCCCACGCTGCACGCCGAAAAAAACCACGACATCAGTCGACAACACGGCACGCGATTCACGTTTCGCAACCGCGGTTCTTACATAACGGGTGGGACCTATCATGCTAAATCGTGCTTTTGGCGCAGTGATTTCATCGTTGCTCGTGGCCGGCGCGGCCGCAGCACCAGCCATCGCGCATGCCGACGACAGCTTCGCGCAGGACGACGGCGCGTCGCATAGCCGGGCGGTCAAGGTGATGATCATTTCGATGTTCGGTCCGGAAGGGCAGGTGTGGCTGGATCATCTCGGACCGTGGCAGGACATCACCGTCGCGGGTCTGTCCCCTGATTACCCGGCCGTGCACTGCAACCGCCAGGATGTCTGCGTGATGACGACCGGCATGGGGCACGCAAACGCCGCCGCGTCGATCATGGCGCTGACGTTCTCGCCGCGTTTCGACCTGCGCCATACCTACTTCATGGTGGCGGGCATCGCCGGTATCGATCCGCTTCAGGGGACCGTCGGTTCCGCTGCCTGGGCGAACTGGCTCGTCGACTTCGGCATTCAGTGGGAGATCGACGGACGCGAAATTCCGCCGGGCTGGAACACCGGCTATCTCGGCATCAACACGACGGGCCCGACCCAGAAGCCGCCGCTCGACTATCGCACCGAAGTGTTCCAGCTGAATCCGGCGCTCACGAACGCGGCGTTCGCGCTGTCTCGCAACGTGACGCTGACCGACGACGCCCAGGCACAGGCCGCCCGTGCCAAATACAGCTATGCACCCGCAAACCGTCCGCCGACCGTGATCCAGTGCGATACGCTGGCGGGCGATACCTGGTGGTCGGGCACCGACCTCGGTGAGCGGGCGCGGCAATGGACGAAGATCCTGACCGACGGCAAGGGCACCTATTGCACGACGCAGCAGGAAGACAACGCCACTTTCGAGGCGCTGACGCGTGCGGCGAACGTGCATCGTGTCGACCTGAACCGTGTGGCGGTGCTGCGCGCCGGCTCGGATTTCGACCGGCCGTACGCGGGCCAGTCGAGCGCTGACAATCTGCTCAACTACGCGTCGCAAGGCGGCTTTACGATCGCGATCGACAATTTGTTCCTCGCGGGCAATCCGCTAGTGCAGGACATCGTCACGCATTGGGGCGAGTGGCGCAACGGCGTACCGCAGCGCTAGCGCGCATCGCCTGCGAGCTTGCGTACGGCAAGCGGCTCACGCCGTTCCTGCGGCTCGCGCGCAACGCTGGCGTACACGGTGTTGCCGATGGCCGAGATTTTCCCCAAGTCGGTCATAGGCTCACGGTGGCGTCGTCAAGCAACGGATAGTCGTTATATCCGGTTGCGTCGTCCGTATAGATCGTCTCCGCGTTGACGGCATTGAGCGGCGCGTCTCGTCGAAAGCGCTCGACGAGATCAGGATTGGCGATAAAGGCCCGCCCGAACGCTGCGGCGTCCGCTTCGCCGCGATCAATCGCGGCCTGTGCGCTTTCGTTCGTCAGCCCTTCATTGAGAATGTAGGCCCCCTTGAAGATCTGCCTTACGTCGCGGCCAATTCGCTCTTCGCCGCGATCGAGGCCCTCTCGCGCGAAGATGAACGCGATGTTGCGCGCGCCGAATTCCTGTGCGACATATCGGAACAGCGCACGCGGATTCGAATCATGCATCGAGTGTGAGCTGGACATCAGATTCAGATGCACGCCGACGCGGTCGGCCGGCCAGACGGTCAGCACGGCATCGAGTGCTTCGAGAAGGAAGCGCGCGCGGTTCTCGATCGAACCGCCATAGCGGTCGGTACGCTGGTTCGATCCGTCGTGCAGAAATTGATCGAACAGGTAGCCATTCGCGGCGTGCAGTTCGACTCCGTCAAAGCCAGCGCGCCTGGCGTTTGCCGCACCCACCCGAAAATCTTCGACGATGACGGGAATCTCCTCGGTCCTTAGCGCGCGTGGCACGGTGAAGGGCCGCTGCGGACGCAGGCGGGAGACGTGGCCTTGCGCCGCCACGGCGCTTGGCGCCACGGGAGGCTCGCCGTCGTGGAAGACGGGATCGGAGACTCGCCCGACGTGCCAGAGCTGGGAGACGATCAGGCCGCCGGCTGCGTGAACAGCCGAGGTCACCTGCTTCCAGCCCGCGACCTGTTTTTCCGTCCAGATGCCCGGCGTATGGGGGTAGCCAACACCCTGAGGCGTGACCGAAGTGGCTTCGGTAATGATCAGGCCTGCACTTGCGCGCAGCGCATAGTGTTGCGCGTTGAGCGGACCCGGGCTGCGCTCGTCGAACGCCCGCATGCGAGTGAGCGGTGACATGACGATGCGGTTCGCCATCTTTAGCGCACCCATCTGGATGGGGTCGAAGAGTGTAGACATATGCAGGCTTACCTTACGCACTGGGGTGATACTGATCGTGCTGCCCGGCTGGCAACCGCCGGCACGGGCATCTACGGCATCGTTGGGCTCATGGCCTGACCGGCAGGCCCGCCCGTCGCGAGCGCACGCGCACGACGGGCGGGCGCTCCAGCGCCTTCAGCGCGGCGTGTCGAGGTAGACGCCTGCCGACAGCCCGGCCTTCACTTCCCGCGTGAACTCGTCAGTGGACACTTCCTCCGCACCTGCCTCGATCGCGTCGTATGCCTGACGCACGACGTCGGCCGGCGTTGCCTTCGGGACTTCCAGTGCGCGCGTCAAATCCGTATCGATAAACCCGGCATGCAGCCCGACAACCTGCGTGTGCTGATCGCGCAGCGAATGACGCAGGCCGTTGGTTACCGCCCACGCGGCCGACTTCGACACGCCGTAAGCGGCGAGGATTGGCCGGTTTATCCAGCTCGCAACCGACAGCACGTTCAGAATCGTCCCGCCGCCGTTGCCGGCGAGGTTGCCCGCGAACGCCCGCGACATCGCCAGCACCCCAAACACGTTGGTTTCGAAGTGATCGCGCAAGGCGTCGAGCGCGCCGTCGTCCGTCAGGCTGCCGAGCCGCGCGATGCCCGCGTTGTTGATCAGAAGCGTGACGTCGCGCGCCGCATCGGCGGCAGCGGCCACGGCCGCCGGATCGGTTACGTCGAGCTTCACGGGCACGACGCCCGGCAGCGTCACGCTGGCAGGATCGCGCGCGCCAGCATAGACCTTGCGCGCGCCTCTTTCGAGCGCCTGTTTTGCGAACTCAAGGCCAAGCCCACGGTTCGCGCCCGTCACGAAAACAACAGCACCTTCGATCTTCATATTTCATCCTTTCGCATGAGGAACCGCATGTGCGCCGCTTCGCCGCGCGCGTGAGATCCGCTGAAAACAAACCTGCCATTGCGTACCGAACCGTTGGGCCGCCGAACGGCGTCGGCATTCGCCGGCATCAACGGCCGCGATGGACCTCGACTGTCATCTGTGCCGCGCCGACGTGGCTTCGCGTTGTGCGCGAAAGTCGGCTACACTCATCTCAATGTCGATCACCATCGTCTTATGGCGCATTGTGTCGACGTAACACGGGCATGTCAATGGTGATCGACATTGTGTTTTTAAATCGATGCGATCGCCTGTATAAGGGAGGGATCGATGGGTGTCTCAAGACAGCAGGCCGCCGAGAACCGGAGCGCGATCGTCGCGGCTGCAGAGAGGCTGTTCCGGGCGCGCGGCGTCGACGCCGTCGGGCTGGCGGAACTGATGAAGGAAGCCGGCTTCACGCAGGGCGGCTTCTACAACCACTTCAAGTCGAAGGACGCGCTGGTCGCCGCGGTGATGGAAAAGGCGATGCAGGACTCTGCCGATTCGCCGAACGCCGGCAGCGTGGCGAAGCAGGCGGCGCGCTACCTGTCGACCTCGCACCGCGACAACGTCGAGGCCGGATGCCCGCTGTCCGGCTTCGCTGGCGACGCTCCCCGCATGACCGACGCGGCGCGTGCGACCTATGCGCGTGGCCTCGCCGTGTATCTCGACCGGCTGGTTGCCATGATCGCCACGAACGGCGCGACGGCGCAACAAACCCGCCGCGCTGCGATTGCAGCGTTCAACCAGATGGTGGGGGCGCTCGTGCTGTCGCGTGCTGTCGCAGAAACAGATCCGGCCTTTGCCGACGAAATCCTCGACGCAGGCCGGCGGACGCTCGTCGATGCGCTCGACGACCCGCTCACGCCGGATAGTGCGCGCCGGTGAGCGGCGGATCTGCGTGATCGTCGCCTGCTTGCCCTAGCGTAGGCAGGTACCTGCCGAAGTTCATTTCGAAGTCGCTCGGAACGCCGTAGGCCAGGCCACGGAGCTTGGCGCGGCGGGCCTGCCCAGCTGGCGAGGCCAGAGCCGGGAAGAACAGGTCGATGCTCGACTGGAGTTCGGCAGCAGTCGGCAGTCCGAAACGATTGATCTGGGTCTTCGCCGCGCCGAGCGTTTCGCGGTCGAACGTGGCCAGACGTTGGGCAAGCGTATCGACAAAGGCGTCGAGGGCGTCGTCATCCAGCGTGCGGTTCACCCAGCCATAGCGTTCGGCGAGGTCGGCGTCGAAATCGTCGGCGCTGAGAACAAACTCCAGTGCCCGCGAACGGCCGACCAGGCGCGGGAGCCATTCCAGCGCTCCGCCGGCCGGGACCAGGCCAACGCCGACCTCCGGGTTCCCGACTATTGCATTCTGCCGGCTGGCGAAACGCATGTCGCAGGCCAGCACGAACTCGTTACCGATGCCGCGCGTGCGCCCCCGAATCCTGGCGATGCTCACAACAGGTGCGGACGCCAGGCGCAGCACGAAGTCGCGCCAAAGAACCAGCACCTCCGGCTGCTCGGCTGCCTTGGCTACGTCGAGATGGGCAACGAAAAAATCCGGATTCGCCGACTGGAACACTGCGACCTTCACGGAAGGGTCTGCGTCGAGGTCGGTCATTAGCGCGTCAAATTCGACGATCGTTGCGGGAACAAACATGTTGATCGGCGGGTTGCTGAAGGTGACTGTCCATCGGCCCGGATGGGGGCCCAATTACGAAATCCTCTCAGCGCGCGTCGCGCAGTTCGGGCTCAGAAAAAGAAGTGTCTACCGCACGCGCGTAAATAAATGCTTCGATTAAAGCGTCGCGGTTGCCACAAGGCCAACGCAGGATTTGAGCTTCGCGAGGCGCGGTGCGAATCGGCACATTACGAGGGGGAGGATTGCGAGGACGGCGCCGGCAAGGAGAGAATGCCTTGCGTGAGCCCCATGTGCAGGCCCCACAGTGCGACACCGATGAGCACGGTGGTGATCGATGCACTCGCGCCGAGCACCAGATCCGCCGCGATCAGTATGACGATGCCGAGCGCAAGCAAAACACGGCGGTCGGTTCGATCGGACAGCGCGCCCGCGGGGTACGCGCTGAGCGCATACGCGAGACTCATCACCACCATGACGCCGGGAATCCGCGCGATATCGATTCCCGTCTGCTGCGCGCGCAATACAAGGAATGCTTCACTGAATCCGGTGGTGCGACATCTGCGAGGAGCGCGTCACGCGGCGCACCGCGAATTCCCTTGCCGGCGCGATCGATGAGGCGCGCCGCGGCGACCAGCGCGGGCGTGTGCGCCAGCGGAAAGAGCGGCTTGGACAGCGCCCCTAGTCCATAGCCGAGCAGCAACAGCGCCTCGCGCTTGCCGAGCCAGTCGCTCAGGGGGCCCGAGAAGATCCTGACGATCATCGCCGTCGCTTCGGCGGCCCCTTCGAGCAAGCCCAGCGCGCTCACGCTCATGCCCATCGTGGTGACGAGAAAGAGGGGTAGCAGCGCGTGAATGAGTTCGGAAGAAAGGTCCATGAAAAGGCTCACGTATCCCAGCATGCGTACCGCGCGGGGTATGGGGATGCGTGAGGTAGCGGGCGTCTCAGGCAGCACTGCACTGGCTCCGGAGATACGTGTACTCAAGACAGGAAAGTACCAGAGTCTCTCGAGCAGCAAACGCATGCTACCGCAGTTTTTTCATGCGTTGCGGCTGCGTAGGTCGCGATTGATTCGTGTTCCTGCTCCGCCTGCCCGGTGGCTCGCATGGACGTAACATGGAGTTGCGGCGCGATAGAAGCCCGGGTTGCGCGGCACCGATCAGACGCGTGGAGATGCGCCATGAAGAGCCTCCTGAAAATCGCCCCGACGCTGACCGCGCTGGCGCTCCTGCTGGCTGGATGCGCCGTCGGCGGCGCGCCACAAAGCGGGCCACATCTGAGCCCAACGGAGTGCCGTGACCTGGCCGCGCTCAGAAGCAACGCGCCTCCGACGATGGCGCAACACCAAAGCGAACTGGCGGCCCTGAGGAAAGCGGGCTACAACCCGTCACCCTGGTACGACGACCCATACTACCCAGACGATCTACAGGCGGCGCAGCGTCTGGTCGACTATTGGTTCAACACGGAGTGCCACCAGTCCCAACCCCAGTGAGAAAGGCGGGTTCGCACCACTCCCCGGCGACAACGTGGAGTCCTGCTGCCGGATCTTTGTAAAGCAGATTCACGGCGGCGGTGCCGGCGTGCTATTTGCGCGCGAGTGAACTATTCTGAAAGGATTAGTGGAGGCTGGTTTTTTCTACGCATTCGACAGGAGGTGTGCCATGTCGATGTCGACCACTTTGCAGGAGCGCCTGCGCAGCAAGGGCTCGCGTTACGAAATCGTGCGCCATCCATACAGTCATTCGAGCATGGAAAGCGCTGCTGCGGCGCACATTCCCGGCGACCGTCTTGCAAAAACGGTGCTGCTCGAGGACGAGCACGGCTATGTGGCCGTCGTGCTGCCCTCAACCTATGCCGTGCAATTGTCCGAGCTTTGGAACAAGACAGGGCGCAGGCTCGGTCTTGCTACGGAAGACGAACTGCGCGAGCTGTTCAAGGACTGCGATGCAGGGGCGCTGCCACCGATCTGCGCAGCGTATGGAATGAAAACCTACCTCGAGACGAACCTGGCCGGCCAACCGGACGTTTACTTCGAGGCGGGCGATCACGAAGAACTGGTTCATATGGAAGGGGACCAGTTTCTGGCGCTGATGGACGACGCGGAGCGAGCCCATTTCGCAAGGCGCATGCGAGGCATGGGTGGACGTGCGTGAGTGAGTAGCCGAACAGCGTGCGTTCAGCCCGGCGCGGTGCTGATTAACCCCATCGCGCCGGGCGATCGCGTGCTCGTGCCGTGCGCATGGCTGGTTGCGCAAGCAACTGTTCACGGCGCCGTCCTCGCAATACTCAAGATGCCAGTTCGATCCCGTGGCGCTTCATCACGGCCTTCATCATGTCCATGTTCGTTGGGGCGCCCGCGCCCAACGCCGCGGCCGCCTCGCGAAAATAGTCAGGTCCGATGTTGGCGGGAGAAAACACCACGAGCGTGCGAGCGGGGACTTCGCCCGGATTGGAGAAGTGATGAACACTGCGCGTGTCCGAAGCATTCCCTGGATGCGTCCCGGCCTCGCGCGATATTCACTGTCCTATACTTCGTATTTCCCATTGAGCCAACTCCATGGGCTGCTTCACGGCATCAATCAACCGGGAACAGGAGGGAGAAAATGCGTATCGCCAGACAAATATCGGTGCTGCTCGTCGCGGCATCGTTCGGGATTGGTGCAGTCACACCAAGCTTCGCGCAGAACGACGCTTCGGGTGCAGCCAATGCCGCAGCGATGGGGGGCGCGTCGTCTGCAAAGCCAACCAAAGCCGAGCGCAAGCAGGCCCGAAAGGAAGCTCGGGCGAAAAAGAACGCCGAATTGAAGAAGCTTGAGGCTGCGGGCTATCAACCCGGCCGCGCCAATGATCAGAACTATCCGCAGGATCTTCAGAACGCGCAAAAAAAGGCGGGGATTGGGCAGGGAGCCAGTCAATAGCGGCCGAACGCCATGTACCTGCTACTTGCACTACGAACTGCGTCGGCGGCGCTTGGGGTTCTGGGTGAACAGCTAACCCATCGTACGAGGAGTCAGTCGTTATGGGTCCCCGCCGCTGGCGTAGATCTCCCTCAAAAATCTGCGTGCAGGGTAACGTACGCGCTAAGGGTCGAGAGACGCCTCGCCACCCTGTGTGCGCTGGCTGTCGTACACGACGGTTTCGATATTGTTGACGGTCGTCGGTGTCGCCACATTGTCGCTTTCAGGCAGCGCGTTATCCAGTCCGATACGTCCACGCGTTCGCGCAAGAGCGGTTGCGCTCTGCGATGATGATCGGCTGCCTCCTTGCCGGCCAGCGCGAGTGCGAGAAACGGGTTTTCTCGCGCCGTGGTCGTGCGGCTTTCCGATTGCATTGCGCTGTCCGTGAAATCGTCGAGTTGTCCAACTGTTTGATCGATGTCACGGGCCAGTCGCCTGAGTCGGATGACATTCCAGCCCTTGACGATCATCACGCTCCACGAGAGCACCGACATGACCAGCAGTGCGAGCGCAATGCCGCGCGTCACGAAGTCTCCGGCTGCCAGGAAGTGCGAAATACCATAGTTTTGCATGGCGGGTTCCCTATAGACGTCCGCGCTAGTTGTTCAGGGAGAACACGAAAGGAACAGACGTCGGCACACGGCGCGGCGTACCGTTCTCGAGATAGGGCTGGCACGTGCTGTCGCGCACGGCGGCAAGTGCCGCTTCGTCGAGGCGGCTGTGGCCGCTGCCGCTTTTCCGTTCCACGGATTCAGGCTGGCCCGTCAGTCCCACGATGAATTTCACCATCACAGAACCTGTTTCGCCTCGTCGTAGCGAGGGCGGCGGGTAGGGCGGCTGTGCGATGCTGCAGTGCAGATGCGAGATGTCCTGCGGAGCGGCCAGTGCGATTGTTGGGCGGGCGGCGACGGCATCGGGCGACGATGCGGCTGCCGCGGCCACGGGCTCTGCTGGTCTCGAGGAGGGAGAAGCGGCTGGCTGTGCCGCGACGGGTTCGGTTGCGGTAAGCCTGCGCGGCGATGGGGCCATGGTTTCATGCAGCGTCGTCACATGATTTGTTTTCCTTATATTTTGCGGCTGCACCTTTGGTTTCGCAATGTCGACGGATGTCGCACGGTGCTCGAGCTGGGGAGGAGGCGACTGGACGACGGCGGGTGCCGTAACCGGTGTGGGACTCAGCAGATCTGCCGGATGCGAGTGATGAATTGCGGTGCGGCCGGGTTCGACAGGTTCAGCACCACGACTTCACGGTCTCGCACCGACGAGATGAACGCGGTGTCGTCGGATTTCAATGAAACGGCCCACGGGTATTCGCCACCTGCAGCGCCTTGCGTGCCCGACGTGTTGAACGGACGCAGATCATATTCCGACGTGACCGTGTTCGTCGTCGTGTCGATGATGGTGATCGAGTCGTTGTAGTTGTTGGCAACGACGAGGATCCGCCATTGCTGGAAAGGGCGAGACCACCGGCATGCGGCTTCACACCGTTGCCGATACCCTTGCTGTGATTCAGGGCGATGGCTGCGGTCTGTGATCATGCCGTCAAAACAGTGAGCAGCGTGGCCAGATTGATCGAACAGGTAAGCTCCGCGAGCGATGCGCAGAGCGGTGACGTCAGTCAGTTTAGCCGGGGCGTCGATGAAATGGACACCGCGCTGGAAGGCAAGTCGATCATGTGAAGAAGCTTGCGCAAACGTCCGAAAGCCTGAATGAACAGGCGCAGACCAGAAGCAGCGTCCTCTGCGCGGATCCACGTTTTGCGGGTCGGCGCCGGTGCTTCGATGGCATATAAAGGCATTGTTCGCTATGCGCGCGACCGCGGGTGTAACTTCGAGCGCCCATTAATCACGCACGATGGCGTGCGGATCGATGGTGTAAGGATGCACGGGATTGTTGGGACCAATCTCGGCAGCGACGCGCGACAGCCAGGCAGCGAGCGCAGGATAGGCTGGCAGGTCGATACCGACATCGCCTGCGAGGTGCGTGTACGCGTAGACCGATATGTCGGCAATGGACAGGCGATCACCGACCAGGAAAGTCGCGTCCGCCAGAGACCGATCGAGGGCTCGCAGCGCCTTCGTGGCGGTCTCCTGTTTGGCTGGGACCATCGCAGCATTACGCTTCAACCGCCCCGTCAATGTCCAGAAACGCAAGGAGCCGATGACCGATTCGATGTAGTACTGCTCGAAGCTGAGCCATTGAGCAACCTTGGCGCGCCCGAAGCGGTCAGATGGCAGGAAGTCGGTCCCGTCAGCCAGAAACTGAAGGATCGCATTCGACTCGGACAGAGCGCGGCCGTCTTCCAGTTCGAGCGCGGGCACGGCGCCTGAGGGGTTGAGTTTGAGGAAGGCGTCGGTCTGCCCCGCTCCCTCGAAGATGGAGATCTCTTGGGTCGTGTAGGGAACGCCGAGCAGATGAAACAGAACCCGGATCTTCCAGGCGTTCTGGGAGGGCAGATAGTCGTATAAGCGCAGCATGTCGACTCCTGAGTCAGGAAGCCCAACTATGGCTGATGTGGCCCGCGCTCAACACTCCGGATATTGCGCTTAAATTCATGGATTACGGAGCCCGCGCGAAGTGAGTACCTGTTGCAGGCGGCGCTCCCGGCTCGTCGAGATGGCATTCGAAATGCGCGACGTCATGCCACTCGCGATGAAAATGCATGCCCCTGCTGGCTCGCCCAAACGCCACGAAGCTGTCCGGCTCCAGAACTCGCGTCGATCCGATGTTAGGAGGCCGTACAATTGCTTCCACTCGCGACAAATTCAATTCTCTCGCGGCAATATCCCTCGCAAGCTTAACGGCTTGAGATGCATAGCCACGAAAAACACCCCAAAACCTGGACCAATGTCCAACTTTTGGGGTGCAATTGACGAGCGCGGCTTTTCTTGGCCAGGGGTAATGCGTCCACTACCCCGGGCTTCTGAACCTGCTATTAGAACCTGTGGTACATGCCAATGTTGGCTTGAACCTGGTTGCCGCCCGATGCCGTGTTGCCGAAGTCAGCAGCCGAAGCCTGAGCGCCCTGAGCGTGAACGTAGGCACCCATCACGTATACCGAGGTAAGCTTCGACAGCGCGTACGTAGCACCCAGCGACGCCTGGTTGATCGAAGCCATCGTGCGACCCTCAGCGGCTTGAGCAGGCGTGGCTGCCGAACCGTAGACGTACGTGTATCCAGCAGCCAGCGACAGCGCCGGGGTTGCCTGGTACTGCAGAAGGGCACCGACTACGTTGAAGTGGATCGATGCCTGGCCATCGTTGCCTTCATATTGAGCGTTCGAGTACCGCAGGCCAGCCGTGTACGGACCAAACTGGTATTGGCCAGCGATTTGAGCGATGCCTGCGCTCTTGAACGCATTGCCACCGTAGTAACCCGAACTCGGATAGCCCAGCGCACCGCCGAACGACGGTTGCGCCGTTGCGTTCTGCCAGCCGTTCTCACCCTGGTTTGCGGCATGGAAGTAGCCGCCAGCGACCGTCAGACCACCTTGAGCGTAGTCCGCAGCCACCGACCACGATTGACCCGAACCCATAGCACCGGCAACGCCGCCGAACGAGTACGCGCCTTCAGCCTGGAAGCCCTTGAAGATAGGCGAAATGTACTTTACGGCGTTGTTCTGGTTCGTCGTGTTGTCGTTGTTGTCCACGTCGCCCGGGGTCGAGAATGTCGAAGCCGAAACGGCGTCGCCCGTCAGGCCTTGAACCATTTCCGTCACGGCGTCGATCTGGCGACCCATGCGCAGGGTACCGTACTGGTCCGACGTGAGGCCTACGTAGGCCTGGCGGTTGAACAGCGAACGCGAGGAGCCAATGGGGCCCTGGCCGCCGATGCCACCGCTGGCAATGTTGAAACCATTTTCGAGCTTGAAGACCGCCTTGAGGCCGCCGCCGAGGTCTTCCTGACCCTGGAGGCCCCACTTGTTCGAACCCGAGGCACCGCCAACGAGGGCGACTTCCGAGTGGCCATTAACGTTCGAGGTGTAGCTGATACCTGCGTCCAGCATGCCGTACAGGGTGACCGACGACTGTGCCATTGCTGCCGAGGATGCGGCGAAAGCGGCAACAGCGATAACCGTTGCCTTGATGGTGCTGTTCTTCATCTGTAATTTAGTGTCCCTGAGTATCTTTTGGATTGGTTTACTTGTTACTGCGCGCCGGAGGATACGGCACCTCTCGCAATCTCAAGAAACGAAAAAAAAAGACTGTCGCAAAAACGTAACAAAAAGGCGCAATGTCTTGTGCGGCGGGCGACCGACGGACTATTCCGTACCAGGTCGGCAAAGGCGAATTTCCGGCAAACCGGTCATGCTCGCGGCGGATATGGACCAAGGCGTTGAAAACTCCGCCTTTGTCCCTTTCTTTGGCGTTCCCGCCTGCACGCTCACAGCTGTTTCGCGTCTCGCGAGACTGGGGCGCGCGCGGGTTGCTCCCTTCGTGACTGAGGTGCTTCCGAATTGTCAAGGGTATAAGTGGACGATTTTCGATCCGCTCACGGATTTCCCATCGGGGAGTGATGTAGCCGACGCGCGCCGCATGAATGCGTTCCTTGAGGAACAGGTCGTGAAATTTCCCGAGCAGTATTACCGGGTGCACCGACGTTTTAAGCACCGACCACCGGGTATGGAATCGGTATATTGAACGGTTCGCCTGGTCATGGGGCCTGCAGGGAACGTTTGTTGTTCGCGTCGAGCGTTGCCAGGTACTCACGCACCGCACGGCTGGGCTCCTCGCCACGACTGCAGTCGATTACCTCACTCCCTGCGATGCCTCGGGTACGATTGGCGTCGGCCTTGATGACACTGGCGTCGATCGCGAACCCTTCACCACCTACGAGGCCTTCGCTCATGCAGCGCCGCAAAACTGATTCGAATACGTGGCGCATCACGTCGCTGTCGCGAAACCGGCCATGGCGATTCTTTGAAAACGTCGAGTGATCGGGAAGCGCGTCCTCAAGGCCGAGGCGGCAAAACCAGCGATACGCCGGATTCAGATGGACCTCTTCACACAGGCGCCGTTCGGAGCGGATGCCGAAGCAGTACCCGACGATCAGCATGCGAATCATCAACTCCGGATCGAACGAAGGGCGTCCCGTATGACTGTAAAACGACGCCATGTGCTTACGGAGATCTCCGGCATCGAAGAAGTGATCTATGCCGCGTAACAGATGGCCTTTCGGAACGTGATCATCAAGGTTGAACGCGTAAAACAACTGCTCCTGATCGCCGCTTCGCTGACGCATCATGAGGATGCACTCCCATCGATTGATGAATCCAGGATAGCGAATAATCTGACTCTCAGGGGAGTCTTTCAACGAAATAGACCCACTTCTGCCGTTGACCAGTTCCCCGCGAACAGGCTGCAATACGCTGCCAATCGGACACCCAGACTGCGTCAGCACACACGCACGGCCCCTTTAGCTTTCTGCCGGAGCCATCAGTGCGCCCCGCGCCATCTTCGCCCGTCGCCGGGATTTCCCATTCAGGATCTGGTGTCGCCGGCGGTCCGTCAGCTTCTCCCAGTCCCGGATCTCATCGCGGGTTCGAAAGCAGCCGATGCAAAGCCCGGTTTTACTGTCGAACGCGTATACCTCGACGCACCGTGATTTGACTGCCATCGCTCAGGCTGAGGCGGCGGCACGCGGCGGGTTCACTTCTACCGTCACGTGTGACAGCCCCTTAAAGCGTTTGAGCGCCGCGTGATAGAAGCTCGGGCTGCGTTGTGCTTCACTGGTGACGACCGACACTACTGCGCTCATGTGCCCGGGACCGACGCGCCAGACATGGAGGTCAAGCACGGCGTCACCGTTGTCTTCAATGACGTGACGAACGTTTTCGGCCATGCGCTTATCCAGATTCATGTCGAGAAGAATGCCTCCGGTATCGCGCATCAGGCCCCACGACCAGTTTGCAATGACCAGGGCGCCGATTACGCCTGCGAGCGGGTCCATCCAGACCCAGCCGAACGCACGGGCCAGCAGCAGGCCGATGATCGCCAGCACGGAAACCGCGGCGTCCGCAATCACATGGATGTACGCCGAGCGGATGTTGTGATCGCGATTCGCCGCAGCATGCGCGTCGCCGTGACGATGATCGTGTTCTTCGAATTCAATTGAGTGTTTGCCATCGGGCAAACTAACAGTGGCCCTGAATGCATGTGGCTCGGGAATGTCGTCCTTCGACTCCAGGTAGTCACCGCGATCGGCAAACGCGAAGGTCTGGTGCGTGCCGTCGGCGCGAACCGTCGTGACCGAAACAGAATCGGCAGGCAGCCTCGAAGAAGCCGTTTCGGGCGTAATGCGGAAAACGGGCGGTACATCGTCTTCGAAGACCGACAAGGCAAATACGCCAGCGCTGCTGAAGATGCGATGCACCTCGCCCTCGTGACTGTGTTCGTCTTCATGGCCGTGACCATGACCATGGCTATGCCCATGACTGTGGCCGTGGTGGTTGCCACTGAGCAGCCAGACGCTCGCGAGATTGACCAGCAGACCCAGTACCGCGATGGGAATCGCCTGGCCGAAGTGGATGGGTACGGGTGAGAGAAAGCGCGAGACGGCTTCGTATCCGATCAGCAGCGCGATCATCGCGAGCACGATGGCGCTGGTAAAACCCGCGAGATCGCCCAGCTTGCCCGTACCGAATACGAAGCGGTTGTCGGCAGCGTGCCTGCGCGCGTAGGTGTACGCCAAAGCGGCGATGAGCATCGCGCCGGCGTGTGTCGACATGTGAAGACCGTCGGCGACGAGCGCCAGCGAGCCAAAAAGACTGCCGCCGACAATTTCAGCGACCATCATCGCGCTGCACAGCGCGATCACCATCCAGGTCCTGCGCTCGTTGTCTTCGTGGGCCGCACCCAGGAAAATGTGGTCATGGCCCGCTCCAAAAGCGGAATTTTCGAAGTTGCTCATGGTTCCCTCTTACTTGAAGTAGCTGTGCACTACCTCAATCAGCTGCTCGGTGCCGCTGCCGTGCTCGTCGTCCGGCTCCGCGTCGACAAGATGCGTTCGGATGTGGTCTTCGAGAACCACGGCAAGCAACCCGTTCATCGCGCCGCGGCTACTGGTGATGAGCTGGAGCACGTCCATGCAGCCGCGCTCTTCTTCAAGTGCGCGCTCGATGGCTTCAACCTGTCCCTTGATGCGGCGAACCCGGTTGAGTAGCTTCTGTTTTTCGCGAATCGTATGGCTCACGGGTGGCCCCTCAATACGGTAGGGGGCTATATTACCCTGGATAGGGTACGGGGGTATACGTCGATGTAGAAAGCGTTGCCAGGGAGTGTTGTCGGTTCGACTCCAAGGCCAGACAGCTGCTTTGCAGGGAGGGGGAAGCGAATCGGATAACTGCTCTATTTTGGAGCGAACGCGTTGATCGAGTGACCATATATCCGGGCCTGTTCGCTAAATGGTTGGCAGGCCCGGACACCGCAGAGCATCACGCCATCAGAACGTCACGACCGTCCGCAGTCCGGCGACGGCCTCGTTGCCGATACGTGCGCCGCTGTTGTTCGGATCGGGGATGCCGCCACCTGGATGGAAGATGTACTGGAGTTCGCCCTGCAGCAGCCACCACGGCGCAACCTGGTACTGGTACGTCGCCTCGATCACCGTCTCCGCCGAGCGCACGGGGTAACCCGGCGTCTGAAACGTTGCGATGTCACGATCGAGCGCGCTCGCGCTCGAGCTGACGTTCGCGTAGCTCACTGCGAGCCCGACCGAGTCGCTGTCCCGGCCCTTGAACGGAGCTTTCAGCACGACGCCCGCGTTGAGATTGAAGTCGAGCAGGTTACGGTCGCCCGGCGCGCCCATCACACGCGTGAACACGCCGACCGATTGCGGGCTGTCGGCACTCGGGCGCCACACCATCTGATCTGCAACGGCATAAATGCTGAAGTTGCCGCGATGCGTGGCCGGCACGCCGTTCGACGCGGGGCTCGCGAGCGAGATGCCGTTCGTGTCGAGGTGCTTATCCGCGAAGCGATTGTTGTTGTACCAGAAGCCAAGCTTGTAGGTGCCCGGCAGCCCGCCCGGCTATGCCGCACCGGATCCGCTTGCCGGCGGCTGATTGATCGCGTACTGGACCTCGCCGATCATCATGACGCCGTTGTGCAGGTTGAACTGGGTGCCGCTGGGGTTGAGCCGCTGCGGATCGCCGTTGCCCGGCGCGGGGTTGCAGTCGAAGATGCCCCCGAGAATCGTCATCGAATCAGTCGGCCTGAACCGCAGACGCACGCCAAGCGACGACAGCGGGTAAGCGGGGCCGCCCGCAGGCAGGTCTGTGGCAGCCAGGACGGGCCAGCCGAATGTCGCGTTCGCAAACGTGCTGGCGTACTGGCTGATGATGAATTCTTGATCAAGGCTCTGCTGGCCGATCTTGACGTCGAACCTGTCGCCGAACGCCTGCTGGTACCAGAGTTCCCACAAACGCGTCGACGCTTCGGCCTCGACGCCGCTCACGGCTTGCAGCGCATTGAGGCGTGCAGCCGTGATGCCGTGTCCGTGAATCTGCAATGCATCGACGAAGAAAGTGCCGCCCTTCAGGCCGAACGCCTTGTCGGTATCCACGCTAAGGCCAAATTGTGTGGCGCCGTTGTATGAGGCGCCCTTCGAGGTGCCGCCGGAGAAGTTTCCGTAAAGCTCGCTGGTTTCCTGCGCGTTGAACGTGATGCCGTGGTCGCCCAGCAGTGTGCGCAGTCCGCCCATGTCGCCGAGCAGGTTCGAGCGCTCCCAGAAGCCAGTTGGCGCGGCGGCGGCCCCATCCGGTGCGGGGTTTGCGTCGGTGTTCGTGGCTGCGCCGGAGTTCTGGTCTGTCGCTGTCGGGGCGACTGACTCCGATTGGGCATAAGCCGGAGCCGTTGCGCCGGCGGCCAGTGCCACCAACAGCGCTGCGGTGGCGCAGACCGGCTTCACGCGCAAGGACGGGGCGAGGAGGCGCTGCGTGTCAATGCCGTTGTCGTTTTGTGTGGGCGTGCCAAAGGAGGTCATTTTGCTTTCTTCTGGGAAACGAGCCGATGAGCGAGCGACGCCGAAGCTGGAAAGTGTCCGGCGCCGACTCGCCGCGGGGTCGCGGTTTTGTGAAGTCGTATTCGCGATAGCCCGCTCAGGCGGGCCATGATGTACCGCCAACGCTGCGTCCTGACGTCATCCAGAGGGCCGCGACTGAAGTGCCGCGTTGCACTGCCTGGCCTGTGCCGGCGCGTGTGTGCCCCCAGAGCTGGCCTGGTCCGTCAAGTTCGCGGCGCGGTGCGATGGCCGGCGTCGCACGCAGGTAAGCGCGTGAGACGCGGAGAAAGCGTTCGATATGCATGATTCAACTCCCGTCGAGCCAGGCCAGGCCGGGCAACGTTCGATAAGCGACACGCCGTCAGCGCAATCAGGCGCTGTCGGTGTTCTTAAGCAAAAAAGGGAGCGGGCTACAGACAGACCGCACGGGCGGTCCAGAAGAAGCGCGCTGACCCGACAATCGGAGTCAGCGGCAGGAGGGAAAGTCCGGCGACACTAACGCGCGATTGCAGCCTCGGTGCCGGCACAGGCCGGCTTCCAGGATCGACTACTAGAGCTTGCGTCCACGAAGGACTCTCCTGTTTCTAAGTCAGGGCGGATTCTATGCGCGCCGTTTGGGAATGCACAAGCAAAAATTGCTCGGCAGTGCTTAATCGCTTCAAAAGTGCAGCATCGAGCGCACTGACCATGCCGAGCCAAAGCATTCCAGCGCACTGCGCGGGCGTCCCCTGCGTTGCTCGTATGCCAACTGCAACCGCAGCAGTAGTCGCCGCGCAGATGCAATACGAAGACGTGAGGAAAATGATTTGCATCCACTGCAGGTAACAGAATCGAAAGAAAAATCTTCAAAAAAATCGTTGACTCTGCGCGAGCACCGTCACTAGAATTCGCCTGTTTCCACGAAAGGGGCATATGCCTTGGACAGTTGCAGTAGTCGACCTTCGAAAAGTTTTTCTGCCTGACCGGCACGACGCCCGCCTGGATTCTTCCCTAGCCGCCGTCCTGCCAGCAGGCAGACGGTGCGCGCCGCAGTAGCTTCCGCAGTTTCTTCCCGCGCATCTATTCGATTGGCCGCCGTCTTTGACGCGTGCGTTGTAACGCGCATTCGTCCAGACGATTCGGCGCGCCGAGCCATTGGCTCGTGGCGCCGCTTGTTCACGCTGTTTTCGCGCACGCAACGCCGTGCCGGATCCACCGTGCGGTTAAACACGTCCGTAAAGCTTGAATCGGACACAGCCGATAGAGGAGCTCACGATGCCCGACCCTGAGCCTTGTTCCTGTACGACTCGCCGCGCGTTCTCGTTGAACGCCGCGCTCTCCGCCTGACATCCTGGCCGCACACGTTCCTCCCACACGTCCGAGCACTTCGGTCCGTGTGAACTGAAACGAAGGCCCGGTCGAAGGCGCCACGTTTCAAGCTATTGGAGGAATCACCATGCACTTCGCACTCCTCGTTTCGCAACTCCCGCGCGTCGAAGAAGCTCGCACGCACTACAACGACATGCTTGCGCTCGACTCGCGTTCGCATGCGTCAGCCCGCGTGGCCGCCGCCATCTGGACGGCGCTTAAAAAACTCGCGCGCTGACACGGCCCGGCGTGGCCGACTGTCTGCCCACTGCTTCAACACCGGCAGGCGGCAGGGCAGTGCCACGCCTCTATCATCGATTTAAAAAAGCACTGCTAAGGAATAAGTAAAAAATGTCCACCACTCCCGCAAATATCGCGCAGCGCCGCAGTGCCGTGCTCGACGACGCGCACGTGGGCGATATCAGAGGCGCCCTCGGCACGATCGCGCACCACGATACCGCCCCGCGCAGCAACTGGATGGCGCGCCTGCGCACGCTGCTCGCCATCCTCGGCCCCGGCCTCATCGTCATGGTTGGCGACAACGACGCCGGCGCGTTCGGCACGTATACGCAAGCCGGCCAGAATTACGGCACGTCGTTGCTCTGGACGCTCGCGCTGCTGATCCCGGTTCTCTACGTGAACCAGGAAATGGTCCTGCGCCTGGGCGCCGTGACCGGCGTCGGTCACGCTCGTCTCATCTTCGAGCGCTTCGGCAAGTTCTGGGGCGCCTTCAGCGTCATCGATCTTTTCCTGCTCAATGCGCTCACGATCGTCACCGAGTTCATCGGCATTACGTTCGCACTCGACTTTCTCGGCGTCTCGAAGGTGCTGGGTGTCTGCATCGCCGCGGT
This sequence comes from Paraburkholderia sp. CNPSo 3281, assembly GCF_024206515.1. Taxonomy (NCBI): domain Bacteria; kingdom Pseudomonadati; phylum Pseudomonadota; class Betaproteobacteria; order Burkholderiales; family Burkholderiaceae; genus Paraburkholderia; species Paraburkholderia sp. CNPSo 3281. Next base: position 73,754 of record NZ_JAMBPS010000009.1, read on the forward strand.
TCTCACCATGGCGGCGGTCAGTACGGGCGACTTCCGGCGCTTCGAACGCTTCGCGATCGTGCTCTGCCTGTTGAGTCTGCTGCTGATCCCGGTGCTCGTCTCGATCCACCCGCCTGTGGGCGTCATCGCGCGTGATTTCCTCGTGCCGACCTGGCCGGCGAATTCGAAGCTCTCCGACGTGATGCTGCTCGTGATCGGCATTGTCGGCACGACCGTCGCGCCGTGGCAGCTGTTCTTCCAGCAGAGCTATGTGATTGACAAGCGCATCACGCCGCGCTTCATGAAGTACGAAAAGGCGGACCTCTGGATCGGCATCGCGTTCGTGATCGTCGGCGCTGTGGCGATGATGGCCTTCACGGCCGCGCTCTTTGACGGCAGGTCCGAGTTCGGCAACTTCACCGACGCGGGTGGCGTGATTGCGGGTCTGCACAAATACGTCGGACAGACGTCGGCCACGATCTTCGCCGTCGCGCTGCTCGACGCGTCGATCATCGGCGCCGCCGCTGTTTCGCTCTCGACGGCGTACGCGGTTGGCGACGTCTTCAAGGTCAAGCACTCGCTGCACCGCAGCGTGCTCGACGCGAAGGGCTTCTATCTCGTCTACTTCGGCATCATCGCGCTCGCTGCCGCCCTCGTGCTGATGCCGGGCAGCCCCCTTGGCCTCCTGACCGAGGCCGTGCAGACGCTCGCTGGCGTGCTGTTGCCGAGCGCAACCGTGTTCCTGCTGCTGTTGTGCAATGACAAGGCGGTGCTTGGCCCGTGGGTGAATTCGAAGAAGCTGAACGTGTTCACGGGTGCAGTGATTGCCGTGCTCGTCGTGCTGTCGATCATCCTGACGGCGGCCACCGTGTTTCCGGACATCAGCGGCGCGGCGATCGTCAAGATTCTCGTGGGCGGATGCGGGCTTGCCGTGGCCGTGTACGCCGCGGTGGAACTCTCGCGCAAGGCGCGCGGCGCGGCTGTCACCCATGGTGCGTTGCCGCTCAACAAGCCGGCCCTCAAGGAGTTGCGCAACACGTGGCGCATGCCACCGCTCGAAGACCTGCCGGCGCCGCAGCACCTGACGTTGTCGACACGCGTGTGGATGGGCGTGCTGCGCACCTACCTCGTCGTCGCAGTGGGTCTCGTCGTCGTGAAGGTCGTGCAGATGGCGATTCACTAAGGCGGATCGGGCAGGCGTGTGCCTGCCCGATTTTACGAAGGCGCGCTGCGCATTTTCGCTTAAGGGCGGGCTCCGGGCTGCTCCATCAGGAGTCCACGACATGATTGCAGAATTCATCTGGCGCCTCTTCGCCGCTTTTGCGTGTGGTGTAGCCATTGGTCTGGAGCGGCAAATGCGCCAGCGCACCGCCGGTCTGCGAACCATTACGCTGGTGACGAGCGGGGCATGCCTTTTCGTTACGCTCGGGATGCTGGCCGGAAACGGGGTATCCGGGAATGTACGAGGAGGAGTCTCAATGCCAGCAAGTGACGGTTGTTCCTTATGCCGCCGCCTCATCAACCCCCTGGAGATAGCGGTTAGCAGACGGTTACGGCGCCCATGAGGCGCGCCTTCTTCGTGTCTGTCAGCTATCCGCACGGATGCGTCAACGCCAGACGCACGGAGAAACATCATGATATTTGGCCTGCTTCTTTCGAAACTCCCACACATTGACGAGGCGCGCGTGCAGTACGACGCGATGCTGTCGCTTCAGTTCCGGGAGTCGCACCGGCTAGCTGCCTTCCGGAACCGTTTGAAGGCGATTATTTCGTAGTCTGTCGCGTAAATGGCAGCACTCTCCTTCGTCAGAAGCGGGCGATGCGTTCGCGTCGCGATTCGCTCGCTCGCGTGCGCCGGAGGCGAGCATTTGCGTTTCGGTAACCCGAAACAGCGGGGAGAAACAGCATGTCAATCCAGACGGAAAGCTCATCGTCGGCCGGCGGCGTGCTGGAGCGCAGCGCGGTCCTCGACGAAGCACATCTTGGCGATATAACCGGTGCGTTGGGCACCATCGCGCGCCACGACGTAGCGCCCCGTACCCATTGGTGGGCGCGTCTGCGTACGCTCCTTGCCATTCTCGGCCCGGGCGTCATCGTGATGGTGGGCGGCAACGATGCAGGTGCATTTGCCACGTATACGGAGGCCGGACAGAACTACGGCACCACGCTGTTGTGGACACTCCTGCTGCTCGTGCCGGTACTCTACGTGAATCAGGAAATGGTGCTGCGACTGGGCGCCGTGAGCGGCGTGGGGCACGCGCGCCTGATTTTCGAGCGCTTTGGGTGGTTCTGGGGCGCGTTCAGCATCATTGATCTGTTTCTCCTGAACGCACTGACGATCGTTACCGAGTTCATCGGCATCACGTTCGTGCTCGACTTCTTCGGCTTTTCGAGGCTCGCCGGCGTATGCATTGCCGCGGCGCTGACGATGGCAGCGGTAAGCACGGGAAGCTTCTGGCGTTTCGAACGCTTCGCGATGGTGCTGTGCGTGCTGAGTCTGCTGCTGGTGCCGGTACTGGTGTCGATCCACCCGCCGGTCGGGCAGGTGACGCGTGACCTCCTTGTTCCGGGTTGGCCCGCTCACTCGAAGCTCTCCGACGTCATGCTGCTCGTGATCGGCATCGTCGGGACGACGGTCGCCCCGTGGCAGTTGTTCTTCCAGCAGAGTTACGTGGTCGACAAACGCATTACGCCGCGTTTCATTCGCTATGAACGGGCTGACCTGTGGATCGGCATCGTGTTCGTGATGGTTGGCGAGGTCGCGATGATGTCCTTTTGCGCGGAGCTGTTGGACGGGTGTCCGTTCAATGAAGCAGAGCGCAGGCACGGTGAAGCATGGGGCGGTAGACCTGCGCGCAGCCCTATCGCAAATACGCGTTAGCGATGGGGCCGCACCTTGGTCGCCGATCGGTGGCAGCACGGATTGGCGTATGAACGCTGACAAGCAAAGCCGGAGGCACCTCGCAACCCGAAGCGGTCTTACCTGCTCACGTCGGAATGGCAGCCGTTTGCAGGGTGAAGCCGTCATTCGCACCTCCGCCTCCGTTGGCAAATCCTCCCGTGGGACCTGTCGCGCACGGCCACCGCCATACTCCAATAGCCGATAAGATTCACGACGCCCGCAACTCACGGATCCCCTTACCTATCCGCCGTCGCAGCAGCGTGCGCAGCGTCACGCCGTCCGCGTAGCCGACCTGCTCGGCGATGCGATCTACGCTAAGCTTGCTCGTCTTCAGCAGATGGACGGCCCGCTCGACCCGCAGATCCTGTATGTATTCGACGGGCGTTTTACCGAGCACCTCGTTTAGGCGTCGCGTCAACGTTCGCTTGCTGGTCGCCAATACTTCGGCGGCGTTGTCGAGCGCGATGGCCGTGTCGAGGTGTTCACGCACCCAGCGGTCGAAACGCTCGACGAGCGGGTCCGAATGGGCCAGATGATCGGAGATCGCAAAGGCAGACTGCGACGGCCGCGAATCGAATACGAGGTACTTGCCCACGAGCGCCGCAAGCTCCGGGCTGTTGTTGCGGATCAACCAGAGCGCCAGGTCGAGATGGCTCAGAGCGGCCCCCGCCGTCACCGTGTCGCCGCTGGGAACGACGATGCGATGCACATCGAGGTGCACGTCGGGGTAACGCTGCCGGAACACCGGTGAGAGCCACCAGGTGGTGGTGGCTTCGCCCCCGTCGAGCAGGCCGCTTTCGGCCAGCACGAACGTGCCCGTGCAGGCGGCGCCCAGACGGGCGCCGGCACGGTGCCACAAGCGCAATGCGTCCAGCGCATCGACCACATCAGCCCGGCCGAGCGACGGCACGAGCAGGTCTGTCGTCGTCCTGTTGAGCGCCGGCACGACGACCCAGTCCGGGGCGGGGGCGTCTGCCATGTCGCGCACGGGCACCTGTAGCCCAAGCGCAGTGCGCACCTCTGGCCGCATCCCCACAACGGTGATTTCGAAGCCCGGCGTGGCCATCCCAGTCGCGCGCGCCAGTTCGTTGGCCGTCGTCAAGGCGTCGAGCACCGTGGCGAGGCCAGTGTCGAACACCCCCTCGAGTGCCAGGACAAAAATTCGCATGGCAGAATCGATACCAAAATTGTCGATCGAGACAGTATTCTCCCTGGCGCTCCGTTTGTAAAGTGTGGCTCACCGAGTGAATGGATCACGCGGAACAGGAGAGCAAAGATGATCAAGAAAGCACTATTCGTACGACTCGAAGCCAAGCCGGGAAAGGAGCAGGCGGTAGCAGACTTCCTCGACGCCGGCCTGGAACTGACGAATCGGGAGGCGACCACGCCGATCTGGTTCGCCCTCAGGCTGTCACCGACGACGTTCGGCGTCTTTGACGCCTTTGCGAGCGAAGAGGACCGCCAGGCACACCTGCACGGGAGTATGGCCGGCGCCCTGATGGCGCGGGCCGACGAGATGCTGGCCAGCCCTCCGTCTGTCGAGCCGATCGACGTTCTGGCCATGAAGAACATGGCTGCCGTGATTCACGGTTAGCTATCACCGATCAAGTCTCACCCGTCAAGCGCGATTGCACGAAACGACGGGATACTGCTAACAATTTTGGAGTACAAAATGTTCGTATTACGAAACAAACTGACGATTGCCGCCCTGATTGCGTTTGGCGCCACGATGGCTCACGCTGAGGCAAAGGCGGCTGCGAAAGATGTTGTCATTGTCCACGGCGCACTGGTGGATGGCTCCGGCTGGCGGGCCGTCCACGACCTCCTGGTCAAGGATGGTTACCACGTGACGATCGTACAAGAGCCGCTCACGGGCCTCGCCGAAGACGTCGATACCGCTAAGCGCGTTATCGATCAGCAGCAGGGCCCGGTGGTGCTGGTCGGCCACAGCTACGGTGGCTCCGTGATCACGGAGGCCGGTGCCGATCCGAAGGTCAGCTCGCTCGTCTATGTGGCCGCACTACAACCCGACGTCGGCGAAGCCAGCGGTCAGCTGTTGCAGAAGTTTGCCGCGCCCAACGATGCCATGCGGGCGACGCCGGACAAGTTTTTCTTCCTCCCGCCTGCGAAATTTCGTGAGAACTTTGCAGCGGACGTCTCGCCCCTGGACGCTCAATTCCTGGCGGACTCGCAGGACCAACTTGCCGAGAAAGCGTTGGGGGCGCCGGTCTCTGTGGCGGCATGGCGAACCAAGCCCAGCTACGCGATTTTAACCACCCAGGATCATATGGTGAGCCCACAGCTTCAGCGCTGGATGTATCAACGCTCGGGTGCCAACGTGACCGAGGTGAGCGCAAGCCACGCTGTCTTTATCTCTCAGCCGGCCGCGGTCGTGCGAGTGATCGAGGCTGCGGCGAAGTCGACGAACTGACCGGTAATCGTCTCGATGGGGGCGCCTGTCGGCTTGGCGCCGACGGCCGGCACTGTCGCGAGTCGGGCCGCCCCATCGCGGATACCCACGCTGGCTGTCAAATCGCGGCAATTGCGCGTGTACGCCACTCAGATCGGGACATAACCGTAAACCTTCACGGATGTTGCCACCATGCTATTACTGCTTCTTGCCTACCTCGGCGGTGCACTGACCATCCTCAGTCCGTGCATCCTGCCGGTGCTGCCTTTCGTATTTTCGCGGGCAGACCGCCCGTTCGCGCGCAATGGACTGCCAATGCTGGTGGGCATGGCGCTAACCTTTGCCGTGGTCGCCACGCTGGCTGCCGTCGGCGGCGGCTGGGCCGTGCGCGCCAACCAGTATGGCCGCTTCGCCGCCCTGGCGGCGCTCGCCGTGCTTGGCCTGACCTTGCTCTCGGAGCGTGTCGCCGAACGGATCACCCGTCCGTTCGTAGTGCTTGGCAACAAGCTCACCGAACACGCCGGGCGCCAGGGCGATTCGGTACTCTCGGCGGCTGGGCTGGGTGTGGCCACGGGGCTGCTTTGGGCGCCTTGTGCGGGCCCGATTCTGGGGTTGCTGCTCACGGGCGCGGCCCTCAAAGGCGCCAGCGTACGGACAACGTTGTTGCTGCTCGCCTACGCGACGGGCGCGGCGACCTCGCTCGCGCTGGCGCTGCTGATTGGCGGGCGCGTCTTCGCCGTGATGAAGCGCTCGCTGGGCGCTGGAGAATGGGTGCGTCGCGCCCTGGGCATGCTGGTGCTGGCGGGTGTGGCCACCATCGCGCTGGGGCTGGATACCGGACTGCTGACACGCGTGTCGCTGGCCAGCACGGGGGGCGTCGAACAGAAGCTGATTGACGCGGTGCGTCCCGCGCCTCTCGTGCAGCTCGCCGTGAAGGCCGGCGATACGTTGCCGGTGGAAGGCGATTTGCCCGCACTCGATGGCGCCACCCAATGGCTCAACAGCCCACCGCTCACGGCGCAGTCGCTGCGCGGCAAGGTGGTATTGGTCGATTTCTGGACCTACTCGTGCATCAACTGCGTCCGTTCGCTGCCGTACGTGCGAGGCTGGGCTGACAAGTATAGGGATTACGGCCTGGTGGTGATCGGCGTGCACGCGCCCGAGTTCGCGTTCGAGAAGGATCCGGGCAACGTCGCCCACGCCGTGAAGGACCTTGGCGTAGGCTACCCGGTCGCAATCGACAACGGTTACACCATCTGGAAGGCCTTCAGCAACGAGTACTGGCCCGCGCATTACTTCGTCGACCCGCAGGGGCATATTCGTCACCACCACTTTGGCGAAGGCGACTACAAGCAAAGCGAGGACGTGATTCGCCGGCTGCTCGCCGAGGCCGGCCAGACGGACCTGCCCGGCGGTTACGTGCAACCGGTCGCGCAGGGCGCACAGGCCGCCGCCGGCTCCGGCGATGCCAATCGCTCGCCGGAAACCTACGTCGGCTACGCACGCGCACAGAACTTCGCCGGTGGCCCGGTGGCGCAGGACGAGACTGCCACGTATCACGCGCCCCAGACCCTGACGGCCAACCAGTGGGCGCTCGACGGCCGCTGGTTGGTGGGCGACGAAAGCGCCCGGCTTGACAGCCCTGACGGACGCATTGTTTATCGCTTCCATGGCCGCGACTTGCATCTGGTGCTGGGGCCCGGCCGCGGCGGGCATCCGGTGCGCTTTCGCGTGCTGATCGACGGCAAGGCGCCGGGCGCTGACCGGGGCACGGACATCGATGCGGATGGTTACGGCACGATCACCGGACAGCGCCTTTACCAGCTCGTGCGGCAGGCAAACGGCGACAGCGAACGCACCTTCGAAATCACGTTCCTTGAGCCTGGCGTGCTGGCTTACGCGTTTACGTTCGGCTGAGTCCCACCTTTGGCACGAGAAGGGCCTCCTGTCCCACCTTCACACTGATTTCGACTGTCACGCAAGGAGTATGGAATGAACAGCATCGCACTGGCTTGCACCTGTGTCCTCGGTTTGCTTCTGTTCGTACCTGGACTCACCATCACGGTCACTCGCTCTCGCGTCGGGCCGCTGAGCGGCTATGCGCCTGAACCTGACCGGCTGCTAACCAAACTGGTTCGCGCTCACGGCAAGACCGCCGAGTACGCGCCGTTCCTTGCGGTGCTATTTCTGTATTTCGGCTCTCAGAATCCGCCGCACTGGCAGCTCGGGTGCATGGCAGGTGCAACGGCCTGCCGCTTGCTCCTGGTGGCTTCGCTACTTGCCTGGCACACCATGTCGAAGCCCAATCCGGCCCGTGCTATCGGGGCGTTGTGAACCTACGCGTTCGGAGTGGCCCTCTGTATCGCATTGCTCGCTGGCCGTTAGCCCTCCGGCCGTGTCGTGTCGTGTCGTTTGTTCGAAGAAGAGAGGACATCATGCACCTGAAGCGGCGCCCCCCGCTCCCGCCGACACGTGAGCGTCGGCAAAGGCAGATGACTGGCCTCGTGCCATCCGACGGTGAAGGTCCGCTGTTTGAGCGTGGCCGCCGCTCGAATGACCACGTGACGGAGGTGGCGAACGGCAGGTCATGGCCGGCCAGCGCCCCATGGCTGAACGTGACGATCGTCCCGGCTGCGCATGTTAAGGAGAAGGCGAGAGGCCGCCCCGAATCCGCCGTTCGCCGTTTCCCCTTTCTACGACGTCTACGCTATGAACCGACCTTCACGCTCATCCCGCCGTCTGCCATCACGACCGATCCAACCATGAAGCTGGCTCGCGCTGAGGCAAGAAACAGCACAACTTCCGCAATTTCTTTTGGATCGGCTGCGCGCCCGATAGGCGCGCTCTCCCCGTGAGCGGCCAGAGCGGCGACGCCATTTTCATCCGCCGCCAGGGTGTTGAGGATATTCGTGAGTACGTCGCCGGAGCCGACAGCGTTCACTCTGATTCCGTGCCCTATCGCCTCTAGCGCAAGGGTTCGCGATACCCGCCGAATGCCATCCGGCTATGAGCCGCCGCATGAGGCACGGAATAAACCGGCTAGCGAACTGTTGTAATAAGCACCTGATACCCGGTCGCGACAGATGCTTTGAGTCCGACAACACTCGTGGAGACTTTCATGCCGGCAAAAAAGTGGAGCTTGTTTCGCTGGATTCCCAAACAGCACGCACCCACCGCGGTGGAGGAAAAGCTCATGTCGCATAACGGGTCAGCGCTGTGGGTGTTTGACCTTGAACAATCCTATCGGCCAGGGCAGGCAATTTCCGGTAATGCCTGGTTAGTGGCCTACGATCTCGACGAAACTGCCGAAACCAACATCAAAAATCGTCAGCATATCGATTTTGAGTCGGCAGACTTCCGTGGGGAGGCGGCGCATCCCGCGGACATCATCATCAAGGAAAACGAGAAGGGTGCCTATGGTATCGGGCGAATGCGCCAGAGCACCACGAAATTTCACGTTACCGCCCGGTTCGCCACGAAGAAGGAGGTCGCCCAGGCGCTCGGCCTGAACGCGATGGAAGTTGCCGATGGCTATCGTCCAGGCAGGACCTGGCCGACGTGAGCTCAGGAAGCTGTCGAAGCCACCAAAGTGACGCGCTGTCACGCCGGCACGGTTGATCATGCAGGGGCTTTGCCGCGAGTGTCTGTGTCCAGGCCGATGACGGTTGGCGCGACGATCGGCAACGACATCGATATTGAGAGCAAACGTGCAGGCAGTATGTCCGCCTACCGCGCTCAGGGAGGCATCCGACTCTATTCGCCCGAATCTCACTCGATACACTCGCCCCCCCAGCCGCGGCGAGATGCACGCCGCCACCGCGAGCAGCGCGAAAAGCATGAAGTGCGCTTCGTTGCACGCCGCCAGAGGGCATGCGGTTATGGCAGTGGAAGCCGCCATGCTAGAGAGTCGAGCTTCATGTGAAAATGCACGGTATTGCTCGACATCAACTGGGACGACGTTCGAATCTTTTTGGGCGTGCATCGGTCGGGCCACCCTGAGCGGAGCCGCGCAGCATCTGGGCATCGATCAGACCACAGTCGGGCGCCGGCTCGGAGGCCTCGAAGGCGCGCTCGGCAGCCACTTGTTCCTGCGCGCCACCGATGGCTTCGTGCTGACCGTGAGCGGCGAGCAGGTGCTGGAAACCGCCATGGAAATGGAGCGCCTCGCGGTGTCGTTCGAGCGCCGCAGCGAGGGCACCGACGAGCGCGTGGAAGGGGAAGTACGCGTCACGACGACCGATACCCTGGCCATCGATTTCGTCATCCCGGCGATCGAGCGGCTCCAGACACGACATCCCGGTATCCGGGTGCTTCTGAGCACGACCCCGCGTCTGCTCGATCTTTCGCGCCGCGAGGCCGACATCGCCATCCACACGGAACGGCCGCAACAGCAGGGCTTGATCGTGCGGCGACTAGGACGCTGGGAGGTTGGGCTTTACGCATCGCGCAGCTATGTCGCGCGAAGAGGCGAGCCTAAGCCGGGCGGCGAATTCGCAGGACACGACCTTGCGGTCTACCTGCCCCGGGGTCACGAAGCGTCAGCAGGACTCACTCGTCGGTGAGTCGAGAGCGCAGGGACGTGTCGTCGCGGAGCTGGATTCCAGCCTGATGCTAGGGGCATTCGTGCGGGCCGGTCTTGCACTGGGTGAATTGCCGACGTATATGGCGCAGCGATATCCGGAGCTTGTACGGATCTGGCCGAACCGGCGAAGGCATTCGCCGTATGAGGCGTGGAGGGTATTGCACGCGGACCTCGCGCGCACGGCGCGGGTCCGTGGCGTAGTCGACGCGCTCGCCGTGCAATTCAACCTTTGACTAGAGCGCGTATCGAGTCAATCGAGGCTTCGGCGACTGGAGCGATCGCTTTTGCGAAATGCGGTCGGTTAAAGTCGATCTGGATCCGTCGTTGTCGCCATGCGCACATAGACGCGTAGCACCTCGTCGTTGTCGCCCGGACGGCTGCCCTCCCAGTACAGTCGCCAGCCTCCGGCGGGCACCTGTGCCTGCGTAGGTCGACCCTGTTCGATAAGCCAGGTGCAGGACGTGGCCTGAGTGTCCGTGGTGGGCACGTGCATGACACCGGCGAAGTAGTAGAGCATGGGCGCCTCGGATTCGCCCAGCCCGCTGCTCGCCATGCAGTCGCCGGCTTTCCAGGTGCTGTTCAGTTTGGCACGCAGATCCTCGAACGGTGCGCGGTAGCTCTTCGCGACGTCGAGCCAGGGGAGCAGCAGCGTGCCGACGAGCCCCCACGCGACGATGGCGCCCAGGCACCAGCTGAATGCGCCGCGCCAATTGCCCGCTGACCTGAGCAGGGGCAGCAGCATTACCCACCCGAGCGTGAGGGCGAGCGCCGCGATGATCAGCTTCGGCTGAATTGGCAGCACCCATTCGAGCGGCAGCCAACGGCCAAGCAAATGCAGGACACCATGGGTGTCGGGGGAGGCCGTCATCGTCCACCATACCGCCCATGCCAGCACCACGAACGAGCCGAACACGATACGGCTCGTCATGTCCCACGCGAGGTGCACCCGCTGCGGCAGATAGCGGACTCCCTGCATGGCCAGCAGGGAGAGCGGGGCGATGAACGGCAAGATGTAGAGTTCTCGCACTGTCGCCGATGCCTGCAGTACCGCGAAGCCGATCCCCGAAAACAGCACCGGCAGCGCAACTTCGGGTTCGCGTAGACGTCGCCATGCGCCGCCCGCAAGTGCCACGAGGGCGAGCGGGACGACCGGAAAGCCGACTGTCAACGCCGTGCGCAGCACAAACAGGTGCCCGACGTTTTCCGAGCCAAGTTGCGCTACCGAAAAGCCAAAGAAGCGGCCGATGTTGTTGTCCCACAGCCAGATCCTGAACAGCGTTTCGGAGCGCAGATAGAGGCAAAGCGGCCAGATCAGCGCGAACGGAGCGAAGTACAGCGCCGAGCGTGCCAGTGACCGCGCAAAACAGCTGCTGCGGCACGCAGGGTAAAGCAGCATCGCCGCGCAGATAGTCGCACCGAACACCAGCGGCACGAACAGACCCTTTGCCAAAAAGGCGATGCCAACGCCGACGCCGAACAGTGCCGCGGCATGCCGGGCAGCGGGGCCTTGCGTGCGGGTGTTCTGGCAATCGCTGGTCGCTTGCTGTGAAGCTGTGGAATCAGGCCATGCAGGTGCAGCGTTGCAGTCTCCATTAGGATAACGATGCAACCCGCCGCCCATCTGCAAATGAGCGCAGACAAGTTCGTAAAGCGCGCAGAATGCCAGCGCAGCGCCGGCCATCAGCGCGACGTCCGTCATCATGTCGTGGACATGCTTGACGACCACCAGCGTGCTGGCGAAGAGCGCGAGCATTCCGGGCACTCGCAGGTCGGTCCAGCGCACGGCGCCGGTAGCGCGCCGGGCGAGACGTGCCGTGCAGGCAAGCGTGAGCGCTGCGAATACGACGCTCGCGAGACGGGCCGCGTCGTGCAGCGGGAGAAACCGGCCGAACATCCAGGCGAGTGAGGCTGCCACCCAATCGTAGATGGGCGGCTTTTCCATGAAGGGCTGACCGGCGTTGGTCGGGACGACCAGATCGCCGGTGTCGAGCATGTGTTCAATGATGCCGAAGGTGTAGGTTTCGTCCTGCTTCCACGGATCGTGGCCAAGCGTGCCGGGCAGGAGCCACGCGCAAACGAGCGCGAGCGCAAGCAACCCGACGAACAATCGTGAAGTCGCCAATGCCCGCAAGCCTTTGCGGGTACCCGGTACTTCCGGGGGCAACGGAATGACGGGCGCCGCCGGCTGGCTGCCCGTGGTCAGATCCCAAAGGTGCGGCACGTCGAACTGCGCCACGCCATCGGAGACGGAAACCTGTTCGATGCCAACTTCCGCGACGCCGGCGTCATCTTTGCTTTCCTGCATGGAACCTCTGCTCCCGGTGCGCGACTATCTGGTCAGCACGTTTCGTTATAGCCGTCGACGGGACAGCTGTCACGAACACGATTGTATGTGCGGATTATTACCAAACAGTACAGATGAATGTAGCGTACTTGAAAGGTGCGTTTCCTGGCGCGAGCGGCGGGAAGTGGCGCGGGGAGAGCAGCGCTCCACTGTTGCATAACGCCGTGTGCGGGTGGGCGAGACGGGCGCGGCATCGGCAATAGCGAATCGGCAGCATCAGTGCGTTGTGCACGCCTTCGAACTGGTGGTTGACCGGGAGCGCCGGATATCCGGGCTTGAACGGCCACGTTACGGTTTCGCACGCGGAAGCGACACCGAAAAGGTGGTCGCAGTCTCACTCGAGCGCGTTTCGATGGCACCGTGGTGGGCTGGGCGACTGCCGTGGCAATCAGCGTACTATGTGACGCGCCTATAGCGGACGTACCGGCCTTCGCGCACTTCGGGGGATACGACAGCGAGTTAAGCGCTCGATTCATTGCCAGGTCCTTATCGCCACTGCGGCCTTTGCGACGGAGATGGGCATGCGGATTGCGCCTTGCGCCGATACGGCGGCGAGGACGCCGCCCGCCAATTGCGGAGGGGAAAGTCATGAGGCCAACCGTGTTAGGCGTGTACGACAGTTACACGAATGCGTGTTCGGCGCAGCGCGCACTGGGCGAGGCTGGGATAGCGCAAGCGGATATTGCCATCTACTCGATATCGGTTGATGCTCCCCGCGAAAAGGGGCCACGTGTCTATTTACAGGGCGCTATCGATACGCACCACCACAAGAAAGTCTTCGATCGACTGGAGCAGTTGTTCGCGCGCATCTTCACGAAAGGAGCGTATCCAGCGGATGCGGAGGATTACAGGGAGTTCCTCCGTCGCGGTGGCACGGTAATCAGCGCCGATGTTTCTGAATCGCAAGTCGATCAGGCGATTGAAACGATGCTCCGCATGGGCGCTGCCGACATCGAGGAGCGCGCCAACGCGTGGCGTACTGGTTCTGCGAAGGTGCAAGGTCAGGAACCTGCGGCGCATCCGGGCAGTGCCATGACTGGCGAACGCGCCAGGCCGCACGAAGCCACACACGGATGGCAAGGCGACACGCGGGCCGCATCGGCCGCGCGGCCGACGCCTTCCACGGGCACCCCTGCAGGGCGCGGTGCGACCGCTGGCGTGGAGAAGCAGCCGCACGCCGCGGGCGCGTCTGAAGCCGGGTTCGCGCGCACGAATCCTGATGCCGGCGTCAAGGCGCACACTGCGCAAGCGCACGACGGCAACGCCGCTGCGTCAAACGCCCAGCGTCCATCGGGGACGGGCTTCATGGGCGACCCGGGACTCGGCAGTCAGCACGACGACCAACAGCCGTACGACAACGAATTTAGAAAGGACTACGACGCACATTATGCGAATACGGGTGCGTCATACGACGAGTATCGACGTGCCTACTCACATGGAGCTACACTCGGACGCGACGAGCGGTTTCGCGGGGCCGACTGGCAGGGCGTGGAGGCGAGTGCGCGCGCGAACTGGGAATCGCGATATCCGGAAAGCGGATGGGAGCGCTTCAAGACGGCTGTGAGGCACGGTTGGGAACGTGTCCGGGGCGGCGGCTAGGCTAGAACTCGAATACTTGTCACGAGGTCAACGGCGCGCCTGGATCTGAAAGCATCCACAGATTCGAGGCGCGCTGAGGGCAGGGCCACATTAGTTAAGACTCCTACCATTTACACGGACAAATCGACGCCGCGTTCTGGGTTCATGGCGCGCGAGGTCTGTAGATATCAATCAGCCTGTTCCGGCCACAGCAAGTTGTGCAATTCACGTTTGCTGGATCGGGCGTCGTGGGACCAGAAGCCTTTTATCTCCCTGGACTGGAAATGCCGGTTGCCAGTCCTGCGCTGCTTCAAGCCCGCCAACCCAGGCACTGTTTGCGAATTGAAAGGTGGGTATCCGCACTTACCCCAAGGAAAAGACGCTGGCATTTCTCTGCCGCGCATACTACGATTGCGCCCAATGTTACCGGTTACAGTAAACGGTAACATTGGAGTGAGCAAAACCGCGCTCCAGCCCGGCGCGGCCGGAAGCGACCATTATTAATAGAACAGGAGACACGAGATGAATCTGGCCCCCAACGTGCGAAGCCGTTCCAGGATTCGCTGGTGGGTTGCCGGCCTCATGTGGGCGGCGATCGCGATCAACTACATCGACCGCACGGTGTTGTCGGCGGCGGCGCCGCGCATCCAGTCGCAATTCCATCTGAGCGCGGTCGAAATGGGTGTCGTCATGTCGGCGTTCTTCTGGTCGTACGCGCTGCTGCAACTGCCCGCGGGTTTTCTCGCCGATCGTTTGGGCCAGAAGAAAGTGCTGGGTTTCGCCGTGCTTTGGTGGTCGCTGGCGACGGCGGCCACGGGCGTCGCGAACGGTTTCAAGTCGCTCGTCGCGTTGCGCGTGGCGCTTGGCGTAGGCGAGGCGGGCGCGTATCCGAGCAACGCGGGCATTGCGTCGAAGTGGTTTCCGCGCAGCGAGCGCGCGACGGTCGCGGGCATTTTCGACAGCGGTTCGAAGCTCGGTGGCGCGATCGCGCTGCCGCTCATCGCCGCGATGCTTACGGCGTTCGACTGGAAGATCACGTTCGCGCTCACCGGTTTGCTCGGTCTGATCTGGTACGTGGTGTGGCAGTTCACGTTCAGTGATTCGCCGCGCGATCACAAGCGGGTTAATCCCGAGGAACTCGCGCACATCGAGAGCGATTCACTGGCCCAGCGCAGCGACAGGGAGGCGAGGCCACCGCTGCGCAAGCTGCTCGCGCATCGCAACATCTGGGCGATGTGTATCGGCTTCTTCATGATCAACTACAACTCGTACTTCTTCATTACCTGGCTGCCCACGTATCTCGTGAAGGCGCGTGGCATGACGATGATGGAAATGGGCTGGATGGCGTCGCTGCCGCTGCTCGTCTCGATCGTGGTCGAGATTTTCGCGGGCTGGGCGTCGGATCGCGTGTTCGCCTCGGGCAAGCTTTCGCTCACCGCCACGCGCAAGCTCTTTCTCGTGATCGGCTTGCTGATGGCATCGAGCATTGGCTTCGCCGCGTTCGCCGATTCGGCCGCCGTTGCGGTGCTGCTCCTGTGCATCGCGAAGTCGGGCACGACCGTGGCAGCTTCGCAGGTCTGGGCGCTGCCGGCCGACGTCGCGCCGCGCAACGCCGTGTCGATGGTAGCGGGCGTGCAGAACACGGTATCGAACATCGGCGGCGTGGTTGGCCCGATCGTTACGGGCGCGATCGTCGGCGCGACGGGTTCGTTCGTGCCCGCGCTCGTAGTGTCGTCGGCGCTGATCGGCGTGGCGATCGTCAACTATCTGTTCCTGCTGGGCAAGGTCGAGCCGATTCGCCTCGACGGTGCTTCGACGCAGCCGCAGGCGCGCGAGTACAGCAACGCCCCGTAATTCCACCGAATCGACCTTCGTTGTGTCGATGGAAGCATTCCCGCTGATCCCCTCAAGCCGGAATCCGTAGTAGTCCTGTAAATATTAAAACCAGACAGATCACCTGTATGAAAAAAGCACTTTTCGCAGCGGCCGGGCTTTTGTCCGTCGCACCCGTCGTGGCGCAGGCCCAAAGCTCCGTCACGTTGTATGGTCTCGTCGACGCCGGTATCGGCTACGTCAACAACATCAAGGGCGGCTCGGCGTTCCAGCTGACGAGCGGCCGCTTGAGCGGCAGCCGCTGGGGCCTGAAAGGCAACGAGGATCTCGGCGGCGGCCTGAGCGCGGTGTTCACGCTCGAAGGCGGTTTCAAGCCCAGCGACGGCACGGCCGCGCAAGGCGGGCGTCTGTTCGGCCGCAGCGCGTTCGTGGGCATTGCGAAGAGCGGCGTCGGCACGTTCACGCTCGGCCGCCAGTATGAGCCGCTCGCGGATCTGGTCGCGCAATACGCAGGTCCGGGCACGTGGTCGCCGTCCACGCACGTGGGCGACAACGACAACCTGAACCAGACCTTCCGTATCAACAACGCGGTGAAGTTCCGCAGCGAAACCATCGCGGGCTTCACCGTCGACGGCATGTACGCGTTCAGCAACCAGGCGAGCGGCTCGGCCGGGCAAGGTTTCGGCAACAATCGGGCATGGGGCATCGCTGCGAACTACGTGAACGGGCCGCTCTCGATCGGCGGCGGCTACGTGCTGCTCGATCATCCGAACACGACGGCCAACACGAGCGGCGCGATCGGCGGCGCATCGAGCACGAGCGGCGACGACTACAGCGGCGGATTCTTCTACAACCTCAACGGCGGCGTGGCCCGTCAGCAGATCGCGGTGGCCGGCACGAACTACAAGATCGGCAGTGCGATTGCGGGCTTCGCGTTCAGCCACACGGAACTCAACTACAACGACGGTTCCACGCGCAAGTTCAACAACTACGACGCGAACCTGCGCTACCTGCTCACGCCGGCCACGACGCTGATCGGCGTGTACACGTTCACGGACGGCCGCGCGAACGGCCTGCCGGGCACGGGCCGCGCGACGCTCAAGCCGAAGTGGCATCAGTTCACGCTTGGCGTGGACTACGCGCTCTCGAAGCGTACGGACGTCTATCTCTCGGGCACGTATCAGCTCGCGGCGGGCGACGCATCGACGCGCGTGGGTTCGTCTTACAGCCGGATCGCGGCGATCGCGTATGCGGGCGGCGCGTCGTCCACGAATCGTCAGGTCGACGTGTTCACGGGCATCCGCACGAAGTTCTGAGCGTGCTTTCACATGCTACAAGCGAAAGGCCTCGCGCTGTTTGCGAGGCCTTTTTGCGTGGTCATCGCGACGCGATGAATCTCAGGCCGAGCCGCGTTCGATCAGCGTGAAACCGACGTCGACTTTCGCGCGCTTGCTCGTGCCGGTCTCGATTTTCTCGATCAGCATGGACGCTGCCAGCTTGCCGATCTTCGTGCCGTCGATGCGAATGGTCGTGAGCGCTGGGTCCGTGTCGGCGGCGAAATTCTGGTCGCCGTAGCCAATCACCTTGAGGCGCCCCGGCACGTCGAGCCTGCGCGCATGGGCCTCCAGGAGCACGCCGAGCGCCATGATGTCGGCGCCGCAGAAGATCGCGTCGATCTGTGGATGTTCGTCGAGCAGCTGCGCGAGCGCGCGCCGGCCGTCGCCGAGATGCGCGGGCGAGGGCACGGCGGCCACGGGAATCTCGCGCTCGCTGCCGAAGGCTTCGATGAAGGCGTCGGCACGCAGCTTCGCCCGGCGATCGCCCGGCGTGACGATGGCCGGATGCCGCGCGCCGCGCTCGCGCAGGTAGCGCGCCGCCGCTTCGCCCACGCGCGTGTGCGAGAAGCCGATCAGCATGTCGAGCGGCGAGCGCGTGATGTCCCACGTTTCGACCACGGGAATGCCGGCCGCGCGCAGTTTCTGCCGCGATGCCTCCGAGTGGATCACGCCGGTGAGCACGATGCCTGCCGGACGGCGGCCGATGATGGCGTCGAGCAGCGCCTCTTCGCGCGATTCGTCGTAGCCGCTCTGGCCGAGCAGCAGCTGATAGCCGGCCGTTTCCAGCTCGGCGGTCAGGGCGGCGACGGTTTCCTGGAACACGCTGCCCGCCATCGCCGGGATCAGCGCGACGACGAGGTGGCTGCGATTCGAGGCGAGCGAGCCCGCGATCAGGTCGGGCGTGTAGCCCGTTTGCCGCACGGCTTCGCGCACGCGTTCCAGCGTTTCGACCGAAACGAGTTCGGGATTGTTGAGGGCGCGTGAAACCGTGACCTTCGTGACCCCGGTCAGTCTGGCCAGATCGCTGAGCGTGACCCGGCCGGTGTTCCTGCGGGCACGCCGTGACACGGTGCCGGCGGCGGGCGGGGCGAATTCTGTCGAGGTCTTGGTCACGGGCGCGGGCGCTCCTGCTGCAAAAAGGTGTTGGCAATTATCCCAAATCTGTACTACGATGGCATCTATGTTACCGGTTACATTAACCGGTAACTTTGTTCCAGAACGAAAGGCGGCGCGTTCCCCGGCGCGGCCAGCAACCATTTCGCATGGGACCGGAGCAGGTGCCGCTGCGCACCCTCTGGATCGTCAGCGGAGACAGGCGAATGCTCCAGTCCAACAAGTCCTATCACGGGCCGTTGATCCGGCTCAACCCGAACGACAACGTCCTGATCGCGCGCGAGCCGCTGACGATCGGGCATCAAGTCTCGATCGAAGGTCAGGCGATTCGCCTGCGCGCGCAGGTCGCGGCGGGCCACAAGGTGGCGGCGCGGCGCATTGCGTCAGGCGAGCCCATCCGCAAGTACGACACCGTGATCGGCGTGGCCGCGCGGGACATCGAGCCCGGCGACCACGTCCACACGCACAACATCACGCTCGTCGATTTCGACCGCGATCCGGGCTTCGGTCTCGACGTGAGGGCCGTCGACTACGTCGCGCCGGAACAGCGCGCGACGTTCAGCGGCATCGTGCGGCCCGACGGACGCGTCGCCACGCGCAATTTCGTCGGCATCATCGCGTCGGTCAACTGCTCGGCCACGGTCATTCGCCATATCGCCGACTACTTCACACCCGAGCGCCTGCGCGATTATCCCAATGTCGACGGCGTGGTCGCGTTCGCGCAAACCAGCGGCTGCGGCATGTCCTCGCCGAGCGAGCACTTCGACGTGCTCCGCCGCACCATCGCGGGCTACGCGCGTCATCCTAACCTGGGCGGCGTGCTTATCGTCGGGCTGGGTTGCGAGCGCAACCAGGTCGGCGATCTGCTCGACTCGCAAGGATTGAAGACGGGCAAGGCCGTGCACGCGCTGGTGATGCAGGATACGGGCGGCACGCGCGCGACGATCGAAGCCGGCATCCAGGCCGTGCAGGCAATGCTGCCCGCTGCGAACGACATCGTGCGCACGCCGGTGCCCGTCAGCCATCTGAAGATCGGTCTCGAATGCGGCGGCTCGGACGGGTTCTCGGGCATCACCGCGAATCCCGCGCTGGGCGCGGCGATGGACCTGCTCGTGCGGCACGGCGGCACCGCGATCCTCTCCGAAACGCCCGAGATTCATGGCGTCGAATACATGCTCACACGCCGCGCCGTGTCGCCCGAAGTCGGCCAGAAGCTGCTCGACCGGCTCGCGTGGTGGGAGCGGTATACGCGCGGCCAGAATGGTCAGTTCAACGGCGTGGTCGGGCCGGGCAACCAGCAGGGCGGTCTCGCCAACATCTTCGAAAAGTCGCTCGGTTCCGCGATGAAGGGCGGCACGACGCCGCTGCAAGCCGTGTACGAATATGCGGAGCCGATCGATCGCGCGGGCTTCGTGTTCATGGATTCGCCCGGCTACGATCCCGTCGCGGTGACAGGCCAGATCGCGAGCGGCGCGAACCTGATCTGTTTCACCACGGGCCGCGGCTCCATGTTCGGCTCGAAGCCCGCGCCGACGCTCAAGCTCGCGAGCAACACGCCCATGTTCACGCGGCTCGAAGAGGACATGGACATCAACTGCGGTCTCGTGATCGACGGCGAACGCACGATCGAGGAAATGGGGCAGGACATCTTCGATCTGATCGTTCGCGCGGCTTCGGGCGAGCGCACGAAGAGCGAGCTTCTCGGACTCGGCGATAACGAGTTCGTGCCCTGGCACATGGGCATCGTAAGCTGAAGGCGCGTAATGCGCGTCTTGAATCGACATCAATAGAACAGGTAGGGAGACAGCAGATGCTCAAATCTGCGCAACGGCATGGCCGCTCGAAGATGCGCTGGT
Organism: Paraburkholderia sp. CNPSo 3281; assembly: GCF_024206515.1. Lineage (NCBI taxonomy): Bacteria > Pseudomonadati > Pseudomonadota > Betaproteobacteria > Burkholderiales > Burkholderiaceae > Paraburkholderia > Paraburkholderia sp. CNPSo 3281. The sequence continues at coordinate 93,688 of NZ_JAMBPS010000009.1, forward strand.
GGGTCGCGGGCCTCATGTGGGCCGCGATCGCGATCAACTATATCGATCGCACGGTGCTATCGGCGGCGGCCCCGAAAATTCAGTCGGAGTTTCATCTCGACGCGATGCAGATGGGCATCGTCATGTCGGCGTTCTTCTGGTCGTATGCGCTGCTGCAATTGCCCGCAGGCCTGCTCGCCGATCGCCTGGGCCAGAAGAAAGTGCTGGGTTTTGCGGTGCTCTGGTGGTCGCTCGCGACCGCGGTGACGGGCCTCGCGAGCGGTTTCCGCTCGCTGGTCGGTTTGCGCGTGGCGCTGGGCGTGGGCGAGGCGGGTGCGTACCCGAGCAACGCCGGTATCGCCACGCGCTGGTTTCCGCGCAAGGAACGCGCGACCGTCGCGGGCATTTTCGACAGCGGCTCGAAGCTGGGCGGCGCGATCGCCTTGCCGCTAATCGCGTGGATGCTGGCCGCGTTCGACTGGAAGATGACCTTCGTGCTCACGGGCCTGCTCGGCATCGTGTGGTTCGTCGCGTGGCTGGTGAGCTTCACCGATTCCCCCGCCGATCATCCGCGCGTGAATGCGGCGGAACTCGCGTACATTGAAAGCGATAAAGGCTTGCAAAGCGCGCAGCCGCCCGTGCGTCCGCCGTGGCGCAAGCTGCTTGTGCACCGCAACGTGTGGGCGATGTGCATCGGCTTTTTCATGATCAATTACAACTCGTACTTCTTCATCACGTGGCTGCCCACGTATCTGATGAAGGAGCGCGGCATGAGCGTGCTGCAAATGGGGTGGATGGCCTCGTTGCCGCTGCTCGTGTCGATCGTCGTCGAGATTTTCGCGGGCTGGGCCTCGGATCGCGTGTTCGCGAGCGGCAGACTGTCGCTCACGGCAACGCGCAAGCTGTTTCTCGTGATCGGGCTCGTGATGGCATCGAGCATCGGCTTCGCGGCGTTCGCGCATTCGGCGCTCGTGGCGGTGCTGCTGCTGTGCATCGCGAAGTCCGGCACTACGGTCGCGGCCTCGCAGGTGTGGGCGCTGCCAGGCGACGTCGCGCCGCCCAATGCGGTTTCGATGATCGCGGGCCTGCAAAACACGGTGTCGAATCTCGGCGGTGTGGTCGGCCCGATCGTCACGGGCGCCATCGTCGGCGCGACCGGCTCGTTCGTTGCCGCGCTGCTGTTCTCGGCGGCGCTGATCGGCATTGCGATCGTCAACTATCTGTTCCTCCTCGGGAAGGTGGAACCCATTCAATTCGGCGACCCCTCACAGGAGACACGCATTCATGAACCCGCAGACTTCAGGGCTTAATCCGTTCAAGGCGGCGCTCGCCGCGCGCAGGAAGCAGGTCGGCTTCTGGCTTTCCATGGCCGATCCGTATCTCGCCGAAGTGAGCGCGACGGCGGGCTTTGACTGGCTCCTCATCGACAGCGAGCACGCACCCAACGAGTTGCGCACGATCCTCGCGCAATTGCAAGCCGTGGCGGCGTACCCGGGCGAGCCGGTCGTGCGCCCCGTGAACGGCGATCCGGCGCTGCTCAAGCGTCTGCTCGATATCGGCGCGCGCAACCTGCTCGTGCCGATGGTCGATACCGCCGACGAAGCGCGCGCGCTCGTCGCTGCCGTGCGCTATCCGCCGCATGGCATTCGCGGCGTGGGCAGCGCCGTGGGCCGCGCGTCGCGCTGGAGCCTGCGTACCGATTACCTCAATATTTCGGATGACGAAGTGTGCCTGCTCGTGCAAGCCGAAACGGCGACGGCGCTGGGCAACCTCGAATCGATCTGCGCGGTGGACGGCGTGGACGGCGTGTTCATCGGGCCGGCCGATCTCGCGGCTTCGATGGGCCATCGCGGCAAGGCCACGCATCCCGAAGTGCAGCAGGCGATCGACGGCGCGATCCGCACGATCGTCGCGTCGGGCAAGGCGGCAGGCACACTCACGTCCGACCCGGCGCTCGCGCGTCATTACCTGGAGCTCGGCTGCACGTTCGTCGCGACGGGCGTGGACATCCTGATGTTCGCGAACGCGGCGCGCAAGCTCGCGCGCGATTTCGCGGACGTACGCACAGCGGACTAAGGCCCCGCGCGGTCGGTTCGCCGGTCACGCCCGTCGCGACGGTCTAGCGGTTCACGATATCCCCTGTAGAAAGGAGCACGCAGTGAGTTTGGAGTTGACGCGAGGCGAACTGCTTCGACAAGATAATTTCATCGACGGCCAGTGGATCGCCGCCGCCGGAGGCAACCGGCATGCCGTGATGAATCCGGCGACGCAGGACACGCTCGCGCAGGTGGCCAACAGCAGCGCCGCCGACGCCCGCGCCGCGACGGACGCGGCGAGCCGCGCCTTGCCCGCCTGGCGCGACAAGCTGCCCCGCGAGCGGGCGCACGTGCTCAACCGTTGGCACGCGCTCATCATCGAGAACACCGAGGATCTGGCGCGACTCATGTCGATGGAGCAGGGCAAGCCGCTCGCGGAGGCGCGCGGCGAGGTTGCATACGGTGCGTCGTACGTCGCGTGGTTCGCCGAAGAGGCGACGAAGGTCTACGGCGACATCATTCCGCAGACGCAGCGCGGCAAGCGCATGAGCGCGATCAAGGAGCCGATTGGCGTGGTCGCCGCGATCACGCCGTGGAATTTTCCGCTCGCGATGATCGCGCGCAAGATCGCCCCGGCGCTCGCAGCCGGCTGCACGGTCGTGGCGAAGCCCGCCGAGGACACGCCGCTTACGGCGCTCGCGCTGGCCGCGCTCGCGCAGGAAGCGGGCTTGCCCGACGGCGTGCTCAACATGATCTCTGCCGCGCGGGACGAAGGCATTGCCGCTGTGGCCGACTGGCTCGCCGACGATCGCGTGCGCAAGATCACCTTCACGGGCTCGACGGCAGTGGGCAAGCATCTGGCGCGCGAATCGGCAGGCACGCTCAAGAAGCTCTCGCTGGAACTGGGCGGCAACGCGCCGTTTATCGTGTTCGAGGACGCCGACCTCGACGCGGCCGTCAACGGCCTGATGGCGGCCAAGTTCCGCAACGGCGGGCAGACCTGCGTGTGCCCCAATCGCATCTACGTGCATGAATCGGTGTACGAACGATTTGGTGATCTGCTGGCGCAATGTGTCGCTGCGCTTCACGTGGGACCGGCAACGGACCCGAAGGCGCAGATCGGCCCGATGATCAACGAGCGTGCGATCGACAAGATCGCAAAGCACGTCGAAGACGCCGTGGCGAATGGTGCACGCGTACTCACGGGTGGCAAACGGCTCGCCGAACTGGGGCCGAACTATTACGCGCCCACCGTGCTCGCCGATGCGACCGACGCGATGGTGCTGTGCTGCGAAGAAACGTTCGGTCCTGTCGCGCCACTGTTCCGCTTCGCGGATGAGAATGACGTCATCAGGATCGCAAACGACACGCCTTTCGGTCTCGCGGCTTACTTCTACACAAACGACGTACGCCGAATCGATCGCGTGGCGCGAAAACTGGAAGTCGGTATCGTCGGCATCAATGAAGGCGCCGTGGCCAGCGAAGCGGCGCCCTTCGGCGGCGTGAAGGAGTCTGGCTATGGGCGCGAAGGCTCGAAGTATGGCCTCGACGACTATCTCAGCATCAAGTATCTGTGCCAGGGCGGGCTCGACTGAAGTTGACGGCGCGCGGTCCGGTATGCGGAGACCGGCCGCGCGGCCGAATGGCTCGATGACCTGACCGCGGTGCTTCTTGCGACGAAGCGCCTTGCCATTCGCCGACGTCGGTTTGCGGATGTTGTCCGCCCAGGCGACGGACAGCTACGCGTAAATCCACGATCCGTTGAATGCGCGACCTGTGGAAGAATCCAATTCGATGCATGACGAAGTAGTTAGCCGAAGACCATGAAGCCTATTTTAAGGATAACCCTCGAATAGCGCCATACATCCTGTCAGGCGCGAGGTGTAGATGCACTATGTGCTGCAACGCTCGAGCGACTGCCGAGTCGCAGGGAGTTTGAAAGCCGGCTACTTCTCACAAACAACGGCGGAGATGACAAGCGGCATGACGACCTTCACCGTCGCGGTGCTGCCGATTTGACGAAGGCGCTCCCTGACCGCGTCTTCCCCTGCCACTACGGCGACACCATAGATTTGACGCGGCGCTCCGTTACCATCGGCCGTCTGCTGGAACGTCCCATCGTCCGGTACGGAGCCAAATACAGCCTGGACTTTAAATCCGAGCGCAGTCAGGCTCTGCTTCTGCCTGGGGCGATACGCATTGACTGAATTGGCCGACACTTTCATTGGTCGTGGATCTATTTCCTTTTTGGCAAGCAGCTGTTGAATGAATTCGTGCGGCCCAGCATGGCAATCCAGGCTTGCGCCAATCTCATGCGCGTAAATTGCGTTCGAGGCGAGGGCCGTAACAACAACGGCGTGCCGAATCAGATGAGGGAGTCTCACGGCAACCATATCCTTTGGCGCTTCATCAGCGCAGAACTCGCACCATAGCGCGAAATTGCTCGCCCTTTGCCGGGCGTCGGCTAGCGGATTCCGACGCCGGCTCGACGTGGCCGACCGTATGGAAGCTCAATTCAGCGCTTCTGCGGGGCCGAAGAACTCGTATCGGCTTCTATCCTCGGGTACGCCCAGTTCGCGCAGTGACCGCTTGATGAAAGCCATGAACGGTTTTGGACCCAGGAAGTAGGCGTCGAGGTCGTCGGCCGGCGGAAGCCACTTTCGCAATTGCTCCAGGGTCGGCCGACCCACTCGGTCGGGAACATGCCCGTCGGGGAACCGCCCTTCGGAAATTTGCGTCCCCCGTGCTTCAGTCTCTTCATAGACGACGTAAGACTTCAGCCGTGGAAAACGGCCGTGCCACGCCTTGAGTCCATCTGCGAAGGCATGCACCAGCGCATTGCGCGCGTAGTGGATGAAAATGACGTCCCGCTGGTTGCCGTCCAAAGCCGCTTGCGCCATGGCTAGCGTGGGTGTGATACCGACGCCCCCACTGATCAGTAACCTCTCGAATGGCACGCAGCAGACAGGTGCCCACGATCGGGTAGTGCTCGGACTGGATTTGTAGCGCGACGTGCTTGCTTACGATACGAGGCGCAAGCGGGCCAAGCGCTTCAAGGTGGTCGATGTTGCGTGCGTATGTGAGGACGGCGTTGGCAAGCGCCCGTTGCTGGGAGCCGCTGGCCTGGTGAGTCTGGTCGAACAGCGGGCGCACTTTCGGATACCCGTCGAGCATGAGCTTGTAGAAGTATCTTGTTAGTGCTTCGCCGCCCGATTCCAGCAACGGAACGGTGACCTTGATGATGTCGCGTTGGCTGTCGCTCAACATATGAATCTCGCTCAAAAGTGGGGTCGTTGGAGGCAAGGACTATTTGGTCACCGGTTGCTTTGGAATCTTCGTGAAATCAGGCGGACGTTTCTCGAGGAAAGCCGATAGCGCTTCCTTTGCCTCTGCTGAACCAACCCGCACCATGAACTCCTGGTTTTCAGCGGTCACTGCGTCGTTGAGCGGATCGATAGAAGCCTGCTTGATCAGCCGTTTGCTAGCCAGCAACGCGCCGCACGGTTTTGCAGCGAGTTTCTGCGCCGTTGCCGTGGCGGTCGCGAGCAGATCGCCGTCGGGCACCACACGAGTCGCGAGGCCCAACTCCACCGCTCGCTGGGCAGTGAAGGGTTCACCCAGCAGGAATAACTCCGCCGCCCTGAGATGACCCATGCGAGCGGGTATCGAAAAGCTCGATCCGAATTCCGGCACCAGCCCAAGATTGATAAATGGCATCAGAAACTTTGCGCTCTCGCCCGCGTAGACGAAATCGCAGTGAGTCAGCATTGTGGTTCCACTGCCGACCGCCGCGCCTTGCACAGCCGTGACGATCGGCTTGTCGAATGCGATAAGCGCCTCCATCAGACGGCCCTGTGGAAAATCGCCCGGCCTGGGAGGACGATTGAGGAAGTCCCCGATGTCGTTTCCCGCGCAGAACGACTGGCCGACGCCATGCCAGAGCACAACGCGGACTTCGTCGTTTTCGGAGGCTTCGTTGAGGATATCCGCGAGGCGCGAGTACATATCTCCCGTCATGGCGTTTTTCTTCTCGGGACGATTGAATGCGACACGAAGAACGCCGTCGTCAGTACATTCGGTAATGATGTCACTCATGGTTTGCTCCAAACTCTCTGTTCGCGCCTGTGTCAAGCGACTTGCGCCTTGACGCTCGGCACCGTGCCGGCCTCGCGCAAGCTGTCAATGTCCTTCACATCGAATCCCAACTCGCGAAGGATCGCTTCGTTATGCTCACCAAGGTCGGGCGCGCGCCGCGCCGGCACTTTAGCGACGCCATGCACCTGAATCGGATTGCTGATCGTCGAGATCAGCTTGCCGCCAGCACCTTCAAGTGGAACGATGACATCGTTTGCGCGCAACTGCGGATCGTCGATCACCTCCTGCGGTCCGCGCACCGCGCCGTACGTGACGTGTGCGCCACTGAACACGTCGTGCCAGTGCGTCATGGGTTGCGCGCCGAAGACTTCGTCGAGAATGGCTGTGAGCTGCTGCATATTCGCCGTCAGCTGCGCCGGATCGGAGAAACGCTCATCGGTCAGCAGATCCGCGCGGCCAATTGCGTTCGCGACTGCGGCCAGCTTGTCGGGTGTCACGACGAGAACGAACCAGGTGCCGTCGGCCGCGCGGTACACGTTGAGCGCTGCATTCGCGGGATGCTTGCGATCGTGTGGCGGAGCGAACTTCGCGCCGGCCAAAGCGGCCTGGATCGCGACGCTTGCCGACCAGACACCTGAGGCAAGGAGGGAGGTCGTGACGTAAGATCCGATACCTGTGCGCTCGCGCCGGTAGAGCGCGGTGACGATCGCGGCGTAGATTCCGAGCGCCGTTGCGTTGTCGCCGCTGCCGGCCACGGGCCAGGTCGGCGGTGCGCCGGCATCGCGCGTCATGGAGAGCAGGCCGCTACGCGCCCAGAACGCGGTGATATCGAAGCCGGGCATTTCCGCATCCGGCCCGCTTTCGCCGAAGCCGGTGAGATCCGCGTAGATCAGGCGCGGATTCCAGCGCGCCACGTCGTCGTATTCGAGCTTGAGTTTTTCGCGCGCGGGGTGAGGCGTATTGACGATGAACACATCCGCCCACGCGACAAGCTGCTGGAGGACCTGCTGGGCGCCGGGCGACTTCAGGTTGAGCGTCATGCTGCGCTTGTTGCGGTTGGCTAGATGCCATTGATAGGGTTCATCCGCCGCGGGCTGTGGCGCGATCTTGTGCCCGTGTCTCCAAGGGTCGCCGCCCGGCGGTTCGACTTTGATGACGTCGGCACCGAAGTCCGACAGGATGACGGCGGCGCCGGGCGCCGCGATGAAGCTGGAAAAGTCAACCACTTTGAGTCCAGCAAAAATGTTATCGCTTGCCATTGAATCTCTCCTGAAGCGTGGCCCTTGTTTCACCGTCCCAGGAACTGAGGGGCGCGTTTTTCGAGGAAGGCGGACGTGCCCTCCCTTTTATCCTCTGTCCCGGCGCACAGTCCGAAGTAGGAGGCTTCGAGGGCGAGGCCCTCGCTCTGGGCCGCGTCTAGTCCCTTGTTCACGGCTTCGAGCGATAGCTTCACGGCGACGGGGGCGTTCGAGGCGATCGTCTTCAGAATGACTTCAGCGCGTCCGAGGAGATCGGCTGCCGGAACGACCTCGTTGACGAGCCCGATGCGCCAGGCTTCCTGCGCGCTGATCAGCTCCGCGGACAGAATGAGCTGGAGTGCGCGGCCCTTTCCGACGAGGCGCGGGAGCCGCTGCGTGCCGCCGCCGCCGGGCAGCAAGCCGAGCTTGACCTCGGGCTGGCCAAGCTTCGCGTGCGCCGCGGCAATTCGAAGGGTGCACGCCATGGCCGTTTCGCAGCCGCCGCCGAGCGCAAAGCCGTTGATCGCCGCGATCACGGGCTTGCCAAGGTTCTCGATCAAGTCGAGCACGGCTTGCCCAAAGCGGCTCGACTGCTCCGCTTCGATCGCGCTCGCGTGCGCCAGCTCGCTGATGTCTGCGCCGGCAATGAACGCCTTGTCGCCCGCGCCGGTGAGAATGACGCCGCGTACGGCTGCGTCCTCGCGTGCATCCTCGAAAGCCAGTCGCAGATCCTTCCATGTCTGCGTGCTCAGGGCATTGAGCACTTTGGGTCGATTCACGGTCACGTAAGCGATCGCGTCGCGCTTCTCGTACAGGACGGTTGCGAGCGTTATGACTTCTATTGGCGAAGTCTCAAGCACTACTCCGGGTGAAGATGAATCCGCGATGGTTGTTGAAGACATGATTAGCTTTCCTTATCGGTAGTGTGACGGCAAGGCGCTCCCCGCTCCATCATCGTGAGACCGAACAGCAATTGGCTCCCGCCCACACAGCCGTAGCCTTCGATGCCGAGTCCGCCGATATTCAGCTCCTTGAACCCTGGAATCACTTCGAACGGAAAGGCGTCTTCAACCCAATACTTGTTGATGATCGGCGCGACGTTAGACTCCATGAACGTGCGCACCCGCTGGAGAACCGTTCGCTCGTCTTCGCTCAAGGTCTCCGCGAAGTGATAGAAGTCACTGTCCGGCGGCGGTAGCTGCTTCGGGGTAGTCTTGTTTTCTGCGACTGTAGTCGACATGTTGCCATTCCTGTTGCTCTGGCTTGAAAGCCAAAGATGAAGTATTAGGTGGGCGATCGATTCGTCGTTTGCACCTGGGATCACGCGGCCGAATCTAGCGATTCAATCTGCTGCGCACTGCGAACATTGCGGCGCAGTTCGATTAGACCGAGCAGAACTTCATCGCGCTGTGCCTCCAGCGTCTCGATGGAGCGCGACCCGGTCTCGGCGTGGACACTGTCGATAAGCTTCTTTTGCACGTCGGGGCTCAAAACTGGCGCGCCGAGGGTCTTCCACCAGGCCGTCATCGGGCCGCTGAACTGCTGGAAGAAGTGCTCGATGCCGCCTGGGCCGCCGCCAAGATGGTTGAGCATCATGTTGCCCATTACGCCCCAGCGCAGACCCGGGCCCCACGAGAGGGCCGTGTCCACATCGGCGGCGCTCACCACGCCCTCGGCAACGAGGTAGTACACCTCGCGCGCCAATGCGGCCTGCAGCCGGTTTGCAACGTGGCCGGGCATCTCCTTGTTGACCCGCACCGTGCGCTGCCCGATCGACGTATAAAAATCCGCCACGCGCTGGATGGTCGCTTCCGAGGTCTTTGCGCCGCCGACGATCTCGACTAGCGGGATCAAGTGGGGCGGGTTGAACGGATGCGCGATGACACAGCGCTCGGGATGTGTCGCGGCACCTTTCTGGATTTCGCTCATGGTGAGCCCCGACGAGCTGGATGCAATGATCACGTCGGAATGCAGCATCTCGTCGAGTCGCCCGTAAAGGTTTTGCTTGAAGTCGATCCGCTCAGGCCCATTTTCCTGCACCAGATCCGCGCCGACGAGGGCTTGCTCGAGCACGGGCGTGAACGTGAGATTAGTGAGCGACGCTCCAGGCGAGAGGCCCAATCTCGTGAGCGCCGACCATGCGGACTCCACGAATTTTCGCAAAGACGCTTCCGCGTTCGGTGCGATGTCGGTAGCCACCACATGCAATCCTTTGGCGAGAAACAGCGCGGCCCAGCTCGCGCCGATCACGCCCGTGCCGATGAGGGCGACGCGGCGAATGGGTTTGGTGTCAGTCATGAAATTTCTCCGATGTACGGATCAGACTTCGGCGTAGGCAACGCCAGTGAGATTGCCTTGGGCATAGAGGAAGTTGCGCAGGTTGCTTCCGTCGAGCTGCGCGCAATAGACCGAGCCGCCCAGATCGGTGACGAACATTCGGTTACCGGCCAGGTCGAGCGTGATGCCGATGCCTTCCAGCAGGTGGGTGATCACGATCTCGGGCGTCGCCGCTGTGTCGACCGGGGCGCGATTGACCGTGTTGCCGCGCGGGGGATCGCCACGGTCCGTCCAGTAAAGGACGCGGTTCGCGCGGTCGAACTCGAGGTCGATCGGTTCCGGCAGATGGTCGAACAGCACTTCGATGTCGGAGCGGGTGGCCGGATCTTCGCCACTCGGAATCTCCAGGTTCGCGCGGAAGATACGGCCCTGGTCGCCGTTGTCCGGACCCTTTTGCGTCCAGTAGAGCTTCCCTGCCTTGCGATCGACGGCGACGCCGACGCACCACTTGTTCTGGTCGCGCCGGTCGTTGTCGCCTCGCCCGGACTCGACCAGCGTTTCGACTTGAGAGCCGTCGCAGTTGGCGCGCATCACGCGCATGCCTTCGCGGTCGCACCAATAAAGCCTGGCGCCATCCTTGTCGAGCTGGAGCTGCTTCGGCGTATGCGTGACGCCTTGCGCGACGATGACCACGCGGTTGCTGCCGTCGAGGTCGGCGCGCTCGATCGAGCCGTCATTGGCGCTCAGAGAGCTGCCCATGTTGGTCCAGTAGATATGACCGGCGTTCGCATCCACTGCGATGCCGTCGGGGAGGCGACAATCTGTGACGATCGTCTTGCGGTCGGTGCCGTCTGGATTCATCGAATGAATGGAGTTGCTGCTCAATTCAAGGAGAAACAATCGTCCCGAGGCAATCGTTCCCTGAGGACCGTTGCTTGAGATGGTGCGAGTCATAGTCATTTGGCATCCTTAACAGGTTTGAGCAATGTCGATTTCGGAAGACCCATGCTCATGGACACCAACTTTATGGGGCATCGGCGTGCGATTCAATTGCACGATGGTGTAACGACACCTTGGTGTAAGTGGAAAGGCGCGTTCAATCCTGCGCCCTAGGTGTAATTGCAGCGGTTTGCTGCATACCCTAAATTGCGAAAGTACCGATGGATCTCATTGGCGCGGGCGCTATTGCACGACCTGTGAATTGCCATCGGCGAAGCGTATTGGAATTCGTCCTTCATTCATTGAGTGCTCGCCATGAAAACGCCAACTCGTATCGTTATCGTAGGTGGGGGAATCGCCGGGATTCTGCTTGCAACCAGGCTCGGCGACAGGCTGGGCCGTTCGGGTGAGACTAGTGTCACGTTGATCGACCGAAGCCCCACGCATATCTGGAAACCGATGCTGCACACCATTGCGGCAGGGACGCGCGATGTGAATCAGCAGCGCGTCATTTATCTGTCTCATGCGCGTGAACACGGCTTCACGTATCAGCCGGGTGAGATGTGCGGACTGGACCGCCAACGGCGTGAAGTCCAGCTTGCCGCGATCGAGGCGCACGAGGGCGGCTTGATGCTTGAGCCGCGAACCGTGCCATATGACGTGCTGCTGCTGTGCATAGGCAGCCATGCGAACGACTTTGGCGTGCCTGGAGTCATGGAGCATTGCCATCTAATCGACAGCCAGCAGCAGGCAGAGGCGTTCAACGTCGCGTTGCGCGAGCGTTCGCTTCGTTCTGTGGTCAAGGATGAGGTACTCAGGGTGGCGATTGTGGGCGCCGGTGCGACCGGGGTTGAGTTGTCTGCCGAGCTCAGTCATCTTTTCGAGCTTGCGGCCGGCTATGGCGATCCCGCGATCAGAGAAAGGCTGTGCTTGACGCTTCTCGAAGCCGGGCCGCGTGTGCTTCCGGCCTTCCCGCCGGAGATCTCGTCAGCGAGCCAGCAGCGACTCGAGAAGATCGGTTTTCGCGTCATGACCTCGACGGGCGTCTCCGCCGTTGAAGCGGGCGGCCTGCGTTACGGAGACGGGAAGCTTGCCGAAGCGGATTTGATGGTATGGGCTGCAGGTGTGAAGGCTCCTGATTTCATGAACCAGCTAGCGGGCCTCAAGACCAACCGGTCGAACCAGATCGTGGTATCGGGCACGCTGCAGGCGCTACACGACGAAAATATTTTCGCGCTCGGCGATTGCGCTTCACTCACGCCAGAAGGTGCGCAGCGTCCGCTGCCTCCTACTGCGCAAGTCGCCGCTCAACAGGCGGAGTACCTGGCGCGGCATCTGCCGGATTGGATTCGTTACAACAAGCCACTTCCGGGCTTTGCATTCCGGGATTTCGGTTCGCTCGTGTCACTGAGCGAGTACGACTCCTTTGGCACCTTGGGGCGTTTTGGCTTGTTTCCCGGGGGGCTCATTCGAGGCAAACTCGCTCAGCTGAGCCACGCGATGTTGTACCGACGCCATCAGCAGGCGCTGCACGGTTTTCGCCGGGCAACGCTGCTCTGGACGGCGGAGCAGATCAACGGGCTGGCTCAACCGGATATCCGGCTTGCTTGACGGGATCTCGTGGCCCCAACAGCCCTGCATATTTGCCGCTCTGTTGAGCGGCTTTTTATTCTTCGTTGCAAGTTGTCTGGGGGAGCGACGCTAAGGCGCAGCGTCGCTGATGAGGAAACGAATCCGGGTTACACGCAACGCCGGGATCCCGTTGAATCGGCGCCGAAGCGGCGACCTGAATAGCCGAACGCTTCCACGGCGATCATCGCCGATGCGTTCGAAGGGGCGGGGCGTTCGGCGGGACGAAAGACCGCGTCGCCGCGGCGGATTGCGCGTCGAGACACGACGCATACGCCAGACGCGCGCGCACAACGGCGACGCCAGCGCTGCTCGCCATAATGGCATCGTCCGGGCTCCACCCAGCGAATGATGAGTATGTTTTCAGACCGTTCGAGAATTTCGATCTGGACTCGTGCGGCGTCTACCGCGGCGTACTCGCTCGTCTTCATTGGCTGCTCCTGGAATCGAGCCGTTTTGATGAATTCGCCTACCCTCATGCGCGGGTCGTGTCGATCACCTTGCCGCGGAAAACCGCGTACTGGTACAGGTTGTAGCCGATCATCACGGGGAACACGAGGCCAATGCCGATCAACATGAACGCGAGGGTCAGGGTATCCGACGCCGCTTGCCAGATCGTCAGCCGGCCCGGGATGAAGTCGGGAAAGAGGCTGATCGCAAGGCCGGCGAATGACACCATGAAGAGCATCACCGCCGCCCGGAAGGGCTGGCGTTCGCGTCCCCGATAGAGCGACGCGAGGAGCCACACGAACGACAGGACCGCGAGCGCGCCAAGTACCGCAAGCGGGGCAAGCACGCCAGGCTGGAACCAGCGGGCATGGACCGCTACGCCGCCAAAGCAGGTCGCGGCGGTGAGGACGATTGCGGCAGCCACGGTGAACTGCGCGCTCACCACGGCCAGCCGTCGCGCCCAACGCTGGATCGGGCCCGCCGCCTTCCTCACGAGCCAGGTCGCGCCGAGCAGGGCATAGCCGCTTACCACCCCAATGGCTGTCACCGTGATGAACGCGGCGCTGGGGCCATCAGGCAGGAAGCCCGTGATCACCTTGCCGAGTACGATGCCCTGCGAGATGGCCGCGACGAGGCTGCCCACGCCGAACACGGCGTCCCATAGCCTTCCATGCTGCGAACTGTGACGGAATTCGATGGCTGCGCCCCGCATGATCAGTCCGGCAATCATCGCCATGACGGGCAGATAAAGCGCTTGCATCAGGATCGCGTAGGCAGCGGGAAACGCGCCGAACAGGCCGCCGCCGACCACGACCAGCCATGTCTCGTTCGCGTCCCATACGTGACCGATGGTCTGAATCATCACGTCGTGGTCTTCGCGCTTTCTGCTCAGCAGCGTAAGCATGCCCACGCCGAGATCGAATCCATCCGTCACGACGTAAAAGACCAGCATCAGGCCGATCAGGCCGAACCAGGTGAGGGTAAGCAGGGTGTGAGTAGTGCTGTCCATCGAACAATCTCCCTTCAGTTGGAAAATGAAAATTCAGTATTCGGTCGCCGCCGTTTGAGGCGGGACGAGGGTGGTCGCGGGCGGTGTGGCCGTGAGATCCGGGCCGTTCTTGAGCCAACGTCGCGCGAGAAGGAAGAAGGTGATGAGCAACACGACGTCGAAAACGAAGAACATCGCCATGCTGGCCGTTACGGACGAAGCGGGCACCGTCGATACGGCTTGACTCGTTCGCAGCAGGCCATATACAACCCACGGCTGGCGCCCTACCTCGCGCACGATCCATCCGGCCTCGACGGCTACGTAGGGCAGCGGGATGCACAGCACCCATGCGAGCAGCAGCTTGCGTTGCGCGACAAGGCGCTCGAGACTGCCGCGCGCTTTATGGAGCGCGTATGCGGTCCAGAACGCGAGCAGCATGAACGCGAAGCCGATGCCGGCCATCACGCGGAACGCGTAGTAGAGAAGCGGGACCATCGGCGGCTGGTCGGCGCGGGGGAAGTCTGTGAGACCTGAAACGCGTCCGTGCAGCGTGTGCGTGCCGAGGATGCTCAGGAGTCCCGGTACTTCGATTGACCAGTCGTTGCGCTGTTTTTGCTGATCGGGCCACGCGACGAGCGACCATGCGGCGCCCGTGCCGGGCTTGTTGGTCTGCCAGTGCCCTTCGATTGCGGCGCCTTTCGCGGGTTGCGTGGCGAACACGCTGGTGCCACTCGAGTCTCCCAGCCAGACCTGAAGCGGTGCAACGAAGACGAGCACGGCCAGTGCGATCTTGAACGAACGCGCAAAGAACTCCGCATGCCGTTGGCGGAACAGGTGGTACGCGGAGATGCCGGCGATCACGAACATGCCGGTTTCGATCGCGGCCGTCCACATGTGCGAGACGCCCCATACCATGTCGGGGTTGAAGATGGCCGCCAGATAGTCCGTGACGACGATCTTGCCGTTGACCACTGCGAAACCGGCGGGAGTCTGCATCCACGAATTGGCGACCACGATCCAGAATACGGAAATGCTGGACCCGAGCGACACCATCGCTGTGGCAAAGAGGTGGACACCGCGCGGTACGCGTCCCCAGCCGAGCATCATTACGCCGATGAATCCGGCTTCGAGCATGAACGCCATCGCGCCTTCGAAACCCAGGATGTTGCCGACGAACTGGCCACTGTACTGCGCAAAACGCGACCAGTTGGTGCCGAACTGAAATTCCAGTGGGATGCCGGTGACGACGCCGACCGCGAAGTTGAGCGCGAGCAGCTTGCTCCAGTAGCGCGCATGGCGGTAGTACATCACGTCGCCAGTACGAACCCACAGTGCTTCGATGAGCAGCAGGAAAGCAGAGAGACTGACGGTGAGGATCGGCCACACGATGTGGAAGATCGTCGTCATCGCGAACTGGGCTCGCGAGAGAGGGAGTACGTCGGTGAGCATGATGGCCTTCCCGTTGCGGTGTGCGAATGGCTGCATTTGAGCGACGCCAGCGTTGGGAGACGTTGCCCGTGCAGAGCAACTTTAGGCTGTTGGAGGTGGGCGGCTCAATTGCACGATGGTGTAACGCAGCCGCCGTATCGTGCGACGCACCATGCAGTTCGCTACGAGCGCCAGCGAACGTTAGGCCGAAGGTGGTGCAGGGCGCCATAGCACGATGGTGTTAGCAACACCCGCGCATGCCTGTAATGGCTTGACGTGAACCCAAGGTGTAATTGCGGCTCCTCCGGGCACACCGTAAATTGATTCGCATACCGACACCCCCCGGAGCTGGAGCAGAGCCATGGACTGCGACCGCCACCAATCAGTCAGTGAACGAGACGCACGATGCGCAGACGCTTATGCGCCTGCGGATGTCGCACTTGACGGATCGAATGGCGAACTCGCGCTCGGTGCCCACCTGATCACGAAACGCCACGGCTACGAACATCACGGCATTTATGCCGGTAGCGGCAGGGTCATTCACTACGCGGGTTTCGCGAAGTCCGTGTATCGCGGCCCTGTCGAAGAAGTCCCAATCGACCAGTTCGCCGATGGTCACACCGTTTCTGTGCGCTCGCGTCAGCTTCCGAAGTACTCGGGTGCGCAAGCCGTGCTGCGCGCCCGCTCGCGGCTCGGCGAAAACCGCTATCGCTTGTTGACCAATAACTGCGAGCACTTCTGCACATGGTGCCTGCTCGGCGAAAGCCGCAGCGAACAGGTTCATGCATGCCTCAGACATCCGCTCGCGGGCATTCGTGCGCTGCTGTGTCTTGTGAGCACCTTCATCGGCAACCGAAGCAAGACGGGTCACGCAGTGGTCAACGCAGCGTGAATCCCATTACTCAACCTTGATGTAGACAACGACGCGAAGGAGGCCACCATGAGCCCGACCGAAATGACGCTGCACTGGGCCGTCGAGAAGTGGCTCGCGCCCAGGCCCGCAATGCCCGCGTATGTCGTGCGGGTCCACCGTACCCGGAGGCATCGGCGCTGCGTGTGCATCGAGGCGGTGCGCCCCAGCGGTCTGCTGTCGATCTTCTTCTTCCGTCACGACGACGGATCGTGGAATGTGTATCCGCCCGCGCAAGCTCGGCCGGCTATGTCCGTGTGGAGGACCGCGTGATGAACTACGGCTCTGGCAATCTGACGAAGCGCGCTCGGGCCAGGCGCGAGGTGTTGCCGGGAATCCAGGCGGATGCCGACGACCTGGTGTCCAGAGCAGAGCGCCCGTTCAAGGGATCTGTCGTTGCGGTCTGTTGCTGGGTACTGATCGAGGCGCCGCTGGAACTCAGCGGATCAATCAGTTCGACCTCACTGCTCGCTGTGTTGGCGTCGAAGATACTGATATGCCTCACTGGTTTTGCCGCCGTGGTCGGCCTGCGCGTTGCCCGTCACGTCTTCGCTTTCATTTGCGCGGCGAGTGTGCTGGCCGTAGCGCCGGCGTTGCCTCTCGAGTACGCGCACAGCGTTGCCATAGCGCTCGTCTCGGTGGTTGAGTGCGTTGCCAAGACTGCATGCGTTGTCGCGTTCGCAATCGCGTCGGCTAACGACCCAAAATGGGCCTGAAGAGAGCCCTGGGGCGGGCATGGCTGTCGATCGCGCTGTCGAAGGCGCTCTGAGGCGGGGATCGCGAGGCGGCGCCCGGCGAACTGAGGGTGCGCTGACGCGGCCGTCACGCGGATGCGCCCTCAGCGTGCAGTTTTCCCGCAAGGTTGACCAGTTCGGCGAGCGAGCGGGCGTCCATCTTGCGCATGACGTGCCGGCGGTGCACCTTCACTGTAATCTCGCTGATGCCTAATTCTGCGCCCACCTGCTTGTTCAGCAATCCTGAAACCACTAGCGCCATGACCTCCCGCTCGCGTCGGCTGAGCGAGGTGTAGCGCTCACGGATCGACTGCATCCCGGCTTCCTTGCTCAATGCCGCGCGGCTGCGCTCGATGGCGTGCCGGATGGCATCGAGCAGAACCTGGTCGTCAAAGGGCTTGGTGAGAAATTCGGCCGCTCCGGCCTTCATGGCCCGTACCGTCATCGGCACGTCGCCGTAACCGGTGATGAAGATGATGGGCATGTCGGTGCGCTCGGATGCAATGAGATTCTGCAAGTCGAGACCGCTTAGATCGGGAAGGCTCACGTCCAGCACCAGGCAGTTCGGGACCATCGCGCGCGGGCGTCCGAGGAAGTCCTGAGCGCACGCGTACGTCTCCGCCCTGAGACCCGCAAAGCGGATCATGGCTTCGAGCGACTCGCGCACCGAGACATCGTCGTCGACGACGAAGACCACCGGCGCGGCTTGCGGCGACGACGATTTCGATGCGAATTCAACTGCATGTGCGGGTGTCATTGCGAACTCCATTCACAGGCCCCGAAAGGAATCATTCGACCTTGAGCGCGGCCTGGATCGCCCCGAGCAGGGCGGTGTCGCTGAAGGGTTTGAACAGACAGTCGACGGCACCGTGTTCGAGCATGTGTGGGCGTAGCGCCTCGTCACCATGCGCCGTAATGAAGACGATCGGAACGGCTTGCCGGCGCTGCTTGAGCTCGTGCTGCAGGTCATGGCCGGACATGCCGGGCATGGCGATGTCGAGAATCAGGCAGCGCGCTTTGCCGGCACAGCCAGATGCCAGGAACTCCTCTGCCGACGCAAATGCCCGCGCTGCGAAACCGAACACGCGCAGCAGGTCGGGCAGCGATTCGCGCACTGATTCGTCATCGTCTACCACTGCGATTAGCGGGCGTTCGGCCATCACAGGTTCCTTTCGGCCTGCTCAGCGTCTGAACGCACGGGCTGACCCGTCGGAACGGGCTGGCCGGCAGCCGCGGCGCTGTCCGTCGTAAGCGGGAGGGCAAACGTAAATGTGGCGCCCGGGTCTGCGTTGGATGAGGCCCACAGGCGGCCGCCGTGACTTTCGATGATGCGGCGGCTCACAGACAGGCCGATGCCCATGTCTTCGCGCGTGGTCGTAAAAAACGGATCGAAGAGCTTGGCCGCGTGTTGCGGGTCGATGCCCACGCCGGAATCGGTCACGGCGAGGCGCACGCAGTCGCCATCGTCGCGCTCGATGCTCACCCGCATCTGCCGTGGGCGTTCTTCGACGCCACTCATCGCTTCCACGGCGTTGAGAAGCAGGCTCAGCACCACCTGCTGGAGCTGGATCCTGTCCCCGACGACCGGCGGCAGGTCGTCGGCCGCCTTCACATGGAGCACGATCCGCTTGTTGCGAATCTCGCACTGCAGCAGTTCGATCACCTCGTGTGTGGCTTCGACCAGATCGACCGCATCCGTCGTCACGGCTTTCTTGCTGAACAGTGCACGCAGGCGTGCCATCACCTCCGACGCCCGGTGCCCGTCACGGATCGTACGCCGTACCGTCTCGAGCGCGCCTTCTACATTGGGCGGCTGCGCACTCAGCATGCGCAATCCGGTGCTGGCGTTGGTCACGATGCCAGCCAGCGGCTGGTTGATTTCGTGCGCGATCGAGGCCGTCAAGGCGCCCTGGCTATTGACCCGGCTCAGATGCGCCAATTCGGCGCGCAGCGCGAGGAGCGCCCCCTCGGACTCCCGGCGTTCCGTCATGTCCTGGGCGGCGCCGATGTAGTCGAGGCCGCCTTGCGAGTCGCGCGTGGGGTGTGCCTGGATGTGAATGTGCCTGACCGATCCGTCGGGCAGCAGCAGGCGGTGTTCGAACTCCAGATCCTTGCCTGCTTGCGCCCGCTCGATCATTTCATCGAGTATGAGACGGTCGCCAGGGTGGAAGCGCGCTGCGATCATGTCTAACGTAATCGGCACGCCTGGTTCGATGCCGAAGATGCCATACAGCTGCTCCGACCACGTGATCGAGCCGGTCTGCGGGCACCAGCAAAAGCTTCCGCTCGAGCTGAGCTGCTCCACTTTGGCCATCAGCGCCGCGCTTTGCCGTAACCGCTCGTCGGCTTGTTGACGTGCTGCGATGCTGTGCGCCCGTTCGATGGCGATGCTCGCGATGTGCGTGAGCTGTGCGATCAGCTCGTGCTGCAGAGGTGTGGGATTGCCGGTATCAGACCGAAACAGGGTGAATGTTCCGAGCACTTCGTTGGTACGCGACAGGATCGGTGTCGCCCAGCAGGAGCGCAGTCCGTGCGCGAGGCTGCGTTCCCGCCACGCCCTGGTCCAGCGTACGTCTGATGCGACATCGGGCACGATCACCTGAGCCTTGAGGGACACCGCCATGCCGAGTGGACCAGAGTCCTGGGAGGCGGCACGCGCACCGGGATGTGGGAGAAAGCGCTTCGGGAGGCCAGGAGACCCCAGGTGCCGGCAGGCCGTGCCGTGGGCCTCCTGAAAGGCGACGCTGCAAACGCAATCACTCGCGATCTCTTCGACGAGCCGGCACAGCGCATCGAGCACGGTTGGCAACGGCTGGCCCGTGGCGATCATTTCGAGCAGGCGGTTCTCGCCCGCAAGCAGTGCCTCCGCACGCTTGCGGTCGTCGATATCCGTCTGAAGGAAATACCAGAGCGCGATTCGCCTTTCGTTGTCACGCAACGGAAAGCCCTGCACACGAAACCATCGGTAGACGCCACCGGCACCGCGATGGCGTGACTCCGCGTCATAGGGCTCGCCGGTGCTGATCGACGCATGAAACCGGGCGATCACTGCGTCCCGATCGTCAGGGTGGGTCAGGCCATTGGTCTTCCATGCTCGCAACTCGTCGAGGGTCACACCGGCGTATTCGAGCGTATGGCGGTTGGCGTGCAACACGTCACCGTCGGGTGCAAAGAGGACGACCCGGGTGGGGAGGCTATCGACGATCAACTCGAAGCGCTGCTCTTGCGCGCGCAGTGCCGCTTCGGTCTGCTTACGGTCCTCGATGTCCGAGTTGATCCCGCACCACTTTATGACTGCACCGGCAGCATCGGTAATCGGACTGGCTCGGCATGCGAACCAGCGATACGTGCCATCGAAGCGGCGCATTCGCGCTTCCGCCTCGCCTTGCTCGCCGGAGGCGACGACGGCCCGCCATGCTTCGAGCAGCGCGGGCTGGTCGTCGGGGTGGAACGCCGTTTGCCAGCCTTCGCCTGCCGCCTGACCAACGGAAAGCCCCGTATATTCGCACCAGCGTCGATTGACGAACTCGATGCGGCCGTCGGGAAAGGCTGTCCATACCAGCCCCGGTAGCGCATCCACAGTACGACTGAGTTCGTTGTCCATCTCCGTCCCTTTACCACGCGCCTGACGATACAACAATCGGCTTTTGAGAACGGGGAGTCAATATACCTTGGTGTCGGTTTTGGGCCGGCTTACGCAGAAACAGCGGGGTTGACTGGCAACGTGAATTGAAAGAGCGCGCCACGGGGGACGTTGGCGCTAGCCCACAATCGGCCGCCATGCGCCTTGACGATCGAGTGGCATATCGAGAGCCCCATACCCATCCCGCTAGCCTTCGTCGTATAAAACGGCTCAAACAGGCGCTCGGTGTTCTCTGGGGCGATACCCGGGCCGCGATCGCGCACTGCTACAAGAACGGCACCCGGCTCGTTGATGGCGGTGCTGATCGTCAATTCTCGCGGCCCATCGTCAACCGTGCTCATGGCGTCGATGGCATTGATAATAAGGTTCAGCATCACCTGCTGGATTTGCACCCGGTCGCCTTTGATGGGCGGTAAAGCTTCCGCAAGCTGCAGCCGCACAGAAACGCCGTTCCGGTTCGCTTCGCTGGACGCGAGCGCCAGAACCTCGCGAATTGCCTCGTTGATCTGCAGGATCTCGTTGATCGTCGGGGCCTTGTTGACAAGGCCATGAATCCGCTTGATCACTTCGCCTGCACGCCTCGTGTCACGAACGATACGATCGAACGCCTGGCGGGCCTCTCCTACGTTGGGCGGATCGAGCTCGAGGCAACGCAGACCTGTTGACGCATTGACGGCCGTCGCCGCAACCGGCTGCTTCATTTCGTGGCTAATCGACGCCGCGAGCTGTCCAATGGCCGTGACACGGTTCGCATGCGCAAGCTCGAGCTGCAGTTGGCGCGCCTGCGCTTCCGCCCGCTTCAGCTCGCTCAGATCGAGTACAAACGCGATAGCTTTAGTCGCGTTCTCGCCCAGCATGGCCATGCCGATCAGCACCGGCACGCGGCTGCCATCCTTCCTGAAGTATTCTTTCTCGTAGGGCTGTAATATCCCGGTCTCGTTCAGCTTCTCCCACACCAGTCTGCTGCGCTCGACCCACTCGGGTGGTGTGAGGTCCCTCCAGCTGAGACTCCCAAGCTGCAGATCGTCACGGTCGTATCCCACCATACGGAGAAACGCGTCGTTCGCTTCGAGGATCCGCCCCTCGACGTCCCCAATCAAGATGCCGACGATGTTGGCGTCGACGAGGCGCCGGATCTTCGCCTCACGTTCTGCGAGATCGCGGTACAGGCTGGCGTTTTCCAGGGCAATCGCCGCCTGCGAGGCGAGCAGCTTCAACATGGCGATGCGCTTCGGAGCAAAAACGCCGGACGCGAGGTTGTTCTCGAGGTAGAGGACGCCGATCAGCCTGGCCTGCTTGAGTAACGGCAAGCAAAGGACGGAACGCGCGCCTTGCTGGCGGATATAGGGATCGGCGGAAAACCGGTTTTCGGCAGAGGCGTCGTCGATGATGACGGGCTCGCACGTGTTTGCGACATAGTGCAAGAGCGAGTCGGGCAACGCGGCCGAACTCGGCGACTGCTGCGGCAATCGCACGACGACCTGGCTGCCTTGAGTCGTGGCTTCGGCCTCGATGCGCAGGTGGGCGCCCTGTGGAAGGATCAACAGACCGCGTTCGGCGCCAGCGTGCTCGACCGCGGTCACCATCAAGGATTTGATCAGATTTTCAAGCACCATTTCGCCTGAAATTGCCTGAGCCGTCTTCACGATTGTCGCAACATCCAGTTGCTCGGCGTACTCCTCGATAGTCACGCGCGAGACAGACGCCGCTTCGGGCTTGCTCAAGGGGTAGCGCTGCTCCAGTTGTTCGATTTTGCCGTGTGCACCCCATTGCGAGTAGCAGTCCCGCGCCTCGCGCAAATAGGTGCGCGCCGCGCGCTCGAGGCCAGCGGCGAGGCAGCACTGCCCAGCCAGCTCGTTAGCCAGTGCCTGATCCTGAACGAAGCCTCGCGCGCCTGCCAGGCGCGCGGCATCCTCATAAAGCCGCAAGGCCTGCATTGCGTCTGCGTTCAGACGGGCCAGTTCAGCGCACAGCAGCAGATGCTTGTGCGCAAACGTGACCGGGCCGCTTTGTGCCCATCTTTCGAATGCCTGAATGTTTGCGGCGATGTCCGTCTCGATCCCGGCTTGCCGCCCGCTCGACGAGGTGTTGTGAACGGCTGCGAGTGCAAGCGAATAGTAAAGGCAGTAGTTGGAGAACTGGATATGGCAGCGTGCGGACCAGAGAATCGGCTTGACGCGGGCGGCGCACTCGAGCGCCTTCTCGTGTTCGCCCAACAGATAGTGGCGCTGCACCCGCAAAATCCAGTAGAAGCAGTTGACCACGGCAATACCGCTTTCCGTGATTTGCGCCTCAATCGTCGCGTCTTCGACGACTGTCTGGTCGCCGGCGCGCCCGCGAAGTTTCTGAATGAATTGCTGGATGCACGTGAGAATATCGTGCACGTGACGGAAGCTGATTCGCTCGACGAACGCAATGGCCTTGATCGATTCGAGCCACGCCTCGTCGAGGTGAACCCCGCGTGCCAGAAGATCCGTTAGCCGATGTTCGAGGCTGAAGCTGGCATAGATGACCTCGCCTGTCTCCTGCGCATACCGAATGGCAGTATCGACGCACCCTAATGCGACTTCGATCGGTTGCGTCCAGAGAACCGCCATTTGCATAAAGAAATGTGCGGCCACGTGTTGAGCGGTGAAGCGGTGCTTCTCCGCCACTGCGACCGCCAGCCGGGCGAACGCTTCGCCCTCCTGGTAGCGGTGGAAGAACGGCCCCAGAAGGATGGAAATGAACGCATAGGCGATGACAGCCGAATCGGTTGTGCCGTATTGCAGCGTCACAGCGACCATTCGGCACGCAATCGTCTGGGCGAGGTTGATATCGGTGAAATAGGCCGTCTGCCCCAGCATGTGGAAGATGTTCATGACCTCGCGCATCTCCGGGTCTTCCATCATCGCGAGATCAAGAAGGCTTTCGATCGGGCGCGCGCCGAGATGCGCCCAGACCGCTTCGTACTCTGCCGATACTTCGGTATCCGTAGGATGATCGGGCAAGTCGATATCGAACATGCCCAGGCATTCGCGGGCGGTGCTGACCGCGGACGCATTGTCGCCGGTCACCAACTGCAGGACCATCCTGAGCCGGTAGGCTTCGGCGCGGTGGATCTTCGATTGCGCTCGACGCAATATTTCATCGATCCATTCGGTAGCCTCGCCGAGGTGGGAGAGAAGAAACTCGCAGTCAGCCCGCTCGAACCAGACGCTGAAGGTTAGCTCGTAACAGTCGTCCCATCCTTGCTGCGATAGCAGCGACGCAGCGGTCGCCAGATAATTGCAGGCCGAACGGTAAGCGGTGGAGGCTTTCGCCTTTTTTGCGGCTTCGAGATTGAGGGCGGCTGCGCGATGTCGTTCGGGCCGCTCGACCATCAGTTCGCATCCCGGATTCAGCTGGTTCACGAGATCGAAAATTCTGGCCGAAATGTCCGCGTCATCGAGCCGCGACAACAGCAGGCGGCCAATGCGCAGGTGATGCTCGGCGCGCGAATCGGGCGGGATCAGCGCGTACGCGGCTTCTTGCACCCGGTCATGCACGAACTTGAAGCTGCGGTCCATGGAGATGATCGCGCCGGCCCGGACGGCGTCCGCGAAATCGGCATGGACCTTGGCCTCGGAGCCGCCCCAGACGCTCGCGAGCGTGCCGAAGTCGGCCTGGCTGCCGAGGCAGGCGAGCAGCATCACCGCGTCCTGTGTGGTGGACGAAAGCCGCTGTAGCCTGCGGATCATCAGATCCACGACGTTTTCGGTGAAGCCTTTTGCGTCGATGTGTTCGAGACTCCATCGCCACGAGGCCGAACTCGACTCGAACGCGAGGAGCCCTTCCTCGGCGAGATTCGTCAGAAATTGTCCTGCAAAGAATGGATTGCCGCCGGTTTTCCGGTGAACCAGCTTTGCCAGAGGCAAGGCTTGCTCGCGCGTGCATCTGAAAGCGTCGCAAAGCAGCTCGCTGAAATCACGTCGCGAGAGCGGGCCAAGTGCGATCTCGTGCACCGCCGTTCCGGCCTTGCGAATCGAATGGAACGTACTCGTCAAGGGATGCCCGGGCGCGACCTCGTTGTCGCGATATGCGCCGATTAACAGCAGGTGGTGCGTGTGGGCATGCGTGATCAGGTATTCCACCATGGTTAAGGTGGCCGGATCGAGCCACTGGAGGTCGTCGACGAATATGACGAGCGGATGCTCTGCGCGCGCGAACACGCTAACGAACTTTTGAAAGACGGATTGAAACCGCAACTGGGTTTCGAGCGGCGCGAGTGCGGGGACCGGGGGCTGCGGTCCGATCAAGCTGGCGAGTTCGGGGATTAAATCGGTTAGCAATCTCCCGTGCTGGCCGACAGCTTCTTCGATTGCCACGCGCCAACGCGCAACGTCGACATTCTGTCCGTTCAGGATTTGTCGGATCAATTCGGCGAATGCCTGGGCCAAGGTGGAGTAGGGAATATCCCTCAGGCGCAGGTCGAACTTTCCCGAAATGAAGATGCCGCGGGGCAGCACGATAACCTTGTGCAATTCATTGACGACGGACGACTTGCCGATGCCCGGGTAGCCGGACACGAGGACCAGTTCCCGCGTGCCTTGCGTGACGACGCGCTCGAAGGCATCCAGAAGCGTCGCGATTTCCCTGCGGCGCCCATAGAGCTTTTCGGGAATCAGAAGCTGTCGGGTCGTGTCGTGCGTTCCAAGCGGGAAAGGTGCGATTTGATGGGCGGCCTCCCATTCCGCCAGGCACCTTCTGAGGTCCCACTCGAGGCCGCTCGCGGTTTGATAGCGGTCCTCGGCGGATTTCGACAACAGCTTCATGACGATGGCCGAGAGCGGGGCAGGGATGCCTTTGGCGCGCTCGTCCGGCGCAGCCGGCTGCCGCGCGATGTGGCAATGCACCCATTCCAGCGGGTCCAGCGCAGTGAAAGGAAGGGTTCCGGTCAACAGCTCGTACAACGTGATACCGAGCGCGTAAAGATCGCTGCGCGAATCGATCGACCGGTTCATCCGGCCGGTCTGCTCAGGCGCCATGTACGCAAGGGTTCCGGCGATCAATTCGGGATGTTCCGGGCTCTGGCGTTCGCGCGGAAGTCGCGATGCGATACCGAAGCCGGTGAGCCTGACCTCACCCGTTGCGTCGTTCACCAGGATATGCACCGGCTTGATGTCCTTGTGGATGAGACCGCACTGATGAGCCTTGCCCAAGGCAGCGACAATGTCGATAGCGAGTTGCAGGAAGCGTTCTAGCGGAAGCGGCGAGCCAATCAGCCGGTCGAGCGGAGCGGCGCCCGAATCCTCGAGCACCAGTACGGTTTGACTGCCTTCCTGCACGAGTTCGAGCGGCCGCACGGCCCAATCGCCGGAAAGCTCGTCTTTCAGCTGGTACTCGTGCGCGAGGCGTTCGAGGCTCGCGGGCGTGCGGCTGGCGGCGGAAGGCCGCAACTCCATGACCGAAGTCTGCGCGCCATCCAGGCTCAAGCGCCATGCGCGGGAAAAGACCCGGTCGCCATCCTCCCATAACACCTGGCTGCTATCTGCAATCGAGTTGGACCGGGTCTCAGATGACATGCTCTGAAGGAGTCGCTTATGGATCCAGATTCGGCTTCTGCGTGCTACGCAACGCCATGTCATAGTCCATATTTTTCTAGAAGTTATGCGCAGGACTGTCGATTCGAATGGTAGCAGATGCGTCAATGCACTTGAGCACGGGAAAACTCGCGGGGCGTAGCGCTGAGCTGTTCCGTCAATGCCATGGCAACGCGTGCTTTCGTCGTTAGCGGAGTCGATGGCGCGTGCTGTGCGCTACGCCCTTGCGTGCTATCGGATGCAGTCAGAACTTACATAAATATTCTCAGCCGTTGAGCGTTTATTCACGCAACCGCCGCAATACGGTGGCCATCGTTTAGTCCCCGTATCTCCCTCTCGCTGTCACATACCCAATGCCAGATCGTGATGAGCGGCGCTCCGGAATTCGCACTGTCCTCGAATCCCAGGCTGTGCGCAATCTGCTTGACGGTCATCCCCGAGTAGACCAGGTCGCGCTCGCCGCCCTCGTTGCCCCGTCGGACGCGCTGGGAAGCATCCCTGCACCAGGGAAGCGCCGTCTGTGTCGTTTCGGCGATTCTGATTAAAAATAGATTAGGCATACGAAGGAAGCCGCCGTGCTCGGCGCACAATGGGTCGCCCAACGAAGCGATCCGGTGCTGGCAAGAGCCGCTCAGGATCTGATCGCCAAGATCACGGCGGCGGTGCCGGACCAGTTGAGGCCATTCATCGCGGAGCCGACAGTCAGCACGCCGCCGCCACAATCGTCGCCGGCCGATATGCTGAACATCGCGCAGGTTCGCGAATGGATTCGCGTGGGTCGCAAGCTTCGAATCCGTTACCGCGACGAACGCGGACGCGCGAGCGAACGCACAATATGGCCGCTGCTCATTGGGTACGCGGATGCTGTCCGACTACTTGTTGCGTGGTGCGAACTACGTCAGGAATTTCGTCACTTCAGGGCGGATCGGATTGTCGACGCCACGTTTCTTGACGAGCCGCATGATGTGCGGAGAAGAACACTGATGGCACGGTGGAAACAGCATATGAAGCAATCGCGCGGGATCGATCTGCCGGAATAAATTGTGTTCTCCGTGCTCGCGACTGCGCTGTCCGCTGTCATGAAGGCAAAGCGCATCCTGACTGCGAAAGCAGTCAAACCGACGTTGGGGAACGAATGACGGCTCCTCGCCGCCTGCCGTCCGAAGCGTGCGGCGGCAGGCGACGTTCAGGCGTTGATCCAGGCTCGCGCCTGCTCCAGTTCGTTAGTGTGGAACGCCTTGATTTCAGCCTTGGTAAAGAATCGGGCCAAATGCATCGAGGCGCGAATCCAGGCGGCGTCGGCCACCACCGCGGCGCGTGTGACCTTGCGGGCGAGGGAGACGCCGAGCGTCATGTCGGTCCACAGCGCCTTCGGCTCGATACCGCTGAAGTGCTCGATGCGTTCGAGCACACGGGTCTTCCCGTTCAGTTCAAGATCGCCACGCATGCGCTCGATGGCTTCGCGCAGATCGTGGTCGGTGATTTTGCCTTCGACGGTGATTTCGACGACCGGCGAATCGGGAGTGGAGTGATACTGGATCATGGCGGGCCCCCTGGGTACGGAGACGTTACACGCTCAGGCGCGGATCAGCCTGGCGTTCGATAGCTTTCTCATGGTACCCCTTTCCTCGCGCCCGGTCGGCTTGCGAGATGCGAGCGGCGCGTTCTGCCCGCTCGCCGCTCATCCCCGCGCGACATCGCCACGGCGCTTGCACTGTCGTCCGGTTTCCATATATGATCCATATACGAATCATATATGAATGGAGTGGCACATGGGTATCGTGAATATCGACGACGATCTGCACGATCAGATACGAAAGGCAAGCGCGGTTTCGTGCCGGTCAATCAATGCGCAAGCGGCCTTCTGGATCAAGATCGGTATGTTGTGCGAAATGAATCCGACGATGGGGTTCAATGAGATCGTTGCCCGCGAACTCAGAGCCGCTGGCGTTGTAGCGCAATCCGTCAACGTGGCTACACCATGACCAAACGGCCGGAAGAAATCGAATTGCTGGCGGAGTCGGGCAAGTTGCTGGCGGACGTATTTGGCTATCTGGATACATTGAGCTTGATCGGCATGTCGACGATGCAAGTGAATGACATGGTCGATAGCCTCATCGTCAATGAGTTCAAGGCACGCCCGGCAAGCAAAGGCCAGTACGGCTACGCCTATGCGCTCAACGCTTCCCGCAATAACGTGGTTTGCCACGGCGTTCCTTCCACGACAGACGTTTTGCGGAGCGGGGACATCGTCAATTTTGACATCACGTTGGAGAAGAATGGATATATCGCTGATTCCAGCAAAACATATTTGGTTGGTGAGGTGTCGCCACTGGCCAAACGGCTCGTGCAAGTGACCTACGAAGCGATGTGGAAAGGAATCAGGGCCGTTCGTCCCGGTGCCAGACTTGGCGATGTGGGTCATGCCATTGAGCGGCACGCCCGCAGAAATGGCTATTCGGTCGTAAGGGAATACTGCGGGCATGGCATTGGGCGGGAAATGCACGAGGATCCTCAGGTGCTGCATTGGGGAAAGCCGCAAACAGGTTTGATGTTACGCGAAGGAATGGTGTTCACCATCGAACCGATGTTTAACCAGGGGCGGTCTGCCGTTTGGACCGAAGAGGATGGCTGGACGGTCGTTACACGCGACGGGCAACTGTCCGCTCAGTTCGAGCACACCGTAGCCGTGACCCGAAACGGCGTGCGGGTCTTGACGCTGCGCCCCGGGGAAACGATGCTCGACTGACGGCTCGGGGAGCGGTGCGCCGAACCCGGAGCGAGGTTTTCACTTAGTGGCAGGTGTGCCTTTGCGGCGGCGTATCAACGCTGGATGTTCGATGTCAGTTCGCCCTGCCACGAATGCCGCGGCGGTGCGAACCTCGATTGGCCGTTCGTGGGCGCAAGGCAAAGCGGCCTCAAATGTTTGCAGTGCATAAAAAAAGCCGCATACAGGGACGCGGCCGAGGGGTGCACCGAACGGGGGCTATTCCGTGTTCAGGCGCATCGCCAGATTACGCAAGGCGCGTGACATTCTTCTAGCCGACAAAAATAGCGGCGCGTCGTGTCGGCACAGCACAACAATAAAATTAGGGAAGCTTGCGGCGCACTGCAGTCTGGGCTAGATCGGGCGCGTCGCCTTTGGCGAAGATGCTCGGCGGGCACCGCGGCCGGGCGCGGGTGCCTTCTGGTCATCCGTTGTCAATGCGCATGGCGAATCGCGAGATCGGGGCTCCCATCGGTCAGTGGCATCGCCTGGAAGTCGCCTTCATGGCAGCACGACGATCTTCCCTCCGGCCTTGTTCTCTTCCATGCACCGGTGTGCTTCTACGATATCGTCGAGCCGAAAAACCTTCCCAACGGGGATGCGAAGTGTTCCGGCCTTCACCTGCTCCAGCAATTCGTCGTACGGGGTCGCCATGAATTCATTGACTCCGCCGTCGTAAATGGTCAGTTTCACCGTGCTCGGTATCACTTCCATCGGGCTGAAGGTATCGAACGACCACTGGTTGCCAACAATGCCCGTCATGCACACCACGCCGCCCTGTTTCGCGCAGCGCAACGAATCCTTCAGTGTCGCGGTGCCGATGAGTTCCAGCACTTTATCCACGCCGCCGGGCGACACTTCGCCGATCTCCTGCGCGATTGCGCCCGAGTCTATGACGACACGGTCGGCGCCGTTAGCACGCAGCGCGTCGCCTTTCTGCGGATTGCGAGTCGTCGATATCACAAACGCACCGTGTGCCTTGGCGATTGCCGCAGCGGCAAGTCCAACCGATGTCGTTCCGCCGCGAACCAGCAGCCGGTCCCGCTTCTGCAGCGCGAGGGCCTTGAACAGCGAGCCCCACGCGGTTTGAAGCATTTCCGGCATTGCGCCGAGCGTTTCCCAGGGCAAGCCAGTGATCAGTTTTTGCACCTGCCGGGCAGGTACGCAGGTGTACTCCGCATAACTGCCGTCGAACTCACGCCCCAGGCCTCCCATCGCGGTGGCAACCGTATCGCCCTTGGCGAACTCCATTCCCGGTGCGTCTTCCACGATGCCGACCGCCTCAATTCCCAGCACGCGCGGAAACTTCACGCTCTGGGAAAATCCCTGGCGCGTGAACATTTCGGACCGGTTGATTCCGAATGCCTTCACGCGGATCAGCACCTCGCCGCGCTGCGGCGTCGGGATCGGACGCTGTTCGAGCTTGAGCACTTCAGGGCCGCCCGGCTCATGGATCACTGCGGCTTTCATGGTCGTCATCGACGCCTCCTTTGCGGCTCGCGGGTGTATATGCAAAACCATAGAGCAGGTGCGATTTTCCGGTAGGCGGCAAAGCAGAAAATCGTTTTCCAGTTCCGGGAAGATCGGCGTGCCATGACATGTCACTTGCGCGCTCGCGCTCCGGTTGGCACCCTTCCTTGCGACGCCGCCGACGATTGGCGCACAATGGTTTTCCAATGATGGAAAAGCGATGGCGAACCTCAACTCGCTGGTGATATTCGCAAAGGTGGTCGAATCGGGCAGCCTTTCCGGGGCGGCACGCCGGCTTGGCATGCCGGTCTCCACGGTCAGCCGGCACATCGCGGAGTTCGAGCAGGCGCTCGGCGTTCGCCTCCTCGAACGATCCACGCGTAATCTCACCCTCACCGACCTCGGCAAGGAGGTGTACGAGCAAGCCGTGCGAGGCGTCGAGCTGGGTGAGGCCATCGACAGCGTCGCTTCCAACCATCTCTCGGACATGTCCGGGCTCTTGCGCCTTTCGGCGCCGCCGAGCGTTTCGGATACCTTGCTGACGCCGCTCGTCATGGAATTCCAGAAGCGCTATCCGAACGTGCGTTTTCAGATTCTCGTTACCGAGCGCTACGTCGAACATATCGCAGACGGCGTCGACCTCGTGTTCCGCGTTGGGACGCTGCGCGATTCGTCGCTGGTCGCGCGGCGCCTCCTGGCCTATCGTCATCGCATCGTGGCAACGCCCGCCTGCCTCGAGCGTTGCGGGGCGATCCGAAAGCCGCAGGATCTGCTCGAGCATCGCCTGCTTGCGTTTTCGCACTGGAAGCCGGATTGCAGCTGGTGCTTCGTGCACAAGAATGGAGGCGAAAAGCAGACGCTCACGTTCCAGCCGTTATTCGCCATGAACGATTTTGCCGGCCTCGCTTCCATGTTGCTGGCGGGTTCCGGCATTGGTGAGCTGCCTCCGGTGGTTCGGCCCGATCTCGTCCGCGAGGGCAAGCTGGTGGAGGTGATGCCGCAGTGGCGCCTCCCGACATACGACCTCTCCCTCGTCTACCTGGGCAACCGGCACATTTCGAAACCGTGCAGGCTCTTCAAGGAATTCGCGATCGAAATGGCACCGGTGTTGTTTCCGGATCTTCCGGAGTAGTGCGGAACATTCGAATTCCTTAAAGATTGCGAATGATTGAAACGGGTTCGATGGTATCGCCTGTTTCCGCCTTTCAGGATGGTAAGGCGCCAAAGAGCCCGGGCACCATCTTCGACGCGAAGTCCCTGAAGATGCGGACCTGCCGGGGCAGATAGCGGTCGCGCAGGTTGGCGATGGTCAGGTCGAACACCGGCAGATGCCAGTCCGGCAAGACCTCGACGAGCTGCCCGCTGCGCACGAGGTCTGGCTGGACGATGGGTGGCAGTTCCCCGATGCCGCAGCCTTCGAGCAACGCCACGATGAGCCCCGTGTAATCGTTCATGGCGATTGCCGGCTGGAAGGAAACCGTTTCGGTGTCCCGGCCGTTGACGTGGACGAAGCTCCAGCTATAGTCCGGCTTCCAGAAAGAGAACGCGAAAAGCCGGTGCGCGGGAAGGTCCCGCGGCGATTCCGGAGGAGGGCATCTGGCGAGGTACTTCGGACTTGCAACGACCTGATGCCGGTAGGTCAGAAGCGTGCGCGCTGCGAGCGTCGCGTCGGTGAAAGTTCCGACCTTGAACGCGATATCGACGTCCTCGGCTATCTGGTCGACGATGCGTTCGGTAATGAATGCCTTGACCTCAACGTTCGGGTAAGACTGCTGAAAGGCTCCGACGACAGGTACGATCAGCGAATCGGAGAGGTTTGGCGGCGCACAGAGCCGTACGGCGCCGGACACCTCGGGCAGGCGGTTCGAAATGACATTGTCGACGGCTTCGCTGACCTCGGTGGCCTGTCTTGCGAGCTCGAATACTTCGGTGCCGAAGTCCGTGAGCCTCAGGTGATGCGTGGATCGATCGAGCAAACGAACACCCAGCTGATTTTCGAGTTCGGCAATACGGCGGCTCACTGAGGAAATGGGCATCTTGAGCCGCCTCGCGCCCTCCGAGAAGCTGCTCGCCTCGACAACCTTCGCAAAAATCAGCAGCGTATTCAGATCTTTCATTAGCGTTACGCTCCGTCCGACCCGCACAT
This sequence comes from Paraburkholderia sp. CNPSo 3281, assembly GCF_024206515.1. Lineage (NCBI taxonomy): Bacteria > Pseudomonadati > Pseudomonadota > Betaproteobacteria > Burkholderiales > Burkholderiaceae > Paraburkholderia > Paraburkholderia sp. CNPSo 3281. The sequence goes on from NZ_JAMBPS010000009.1 coordinate 125,978, forward strand.
TGCTGGCGATCTGCAGCCTCCATCGTCTGACGCAGATTACCGCCGCAACGGGGCGGCAGCAAGGCAGCAGTCCGCCCGTGGCGACGCAAAGGAGCCAGTCGGCTAGAGCACGACTCGCTCGCCGTTCGGATTGCCTTGAAAAGTCCAGCTTCCGCCGCTTCGGAACGACGCGCCTGTCGCGAACGTGTCCTCCATAAACTGAAGATACGTGCAGCGGCCATGTTCGACCTTGGCGAACACCGCGAACGGCGTTGTCACGACCTTTGAGAGTACCGTCGATCGGTACGTGAAACGGCCGAACATGGCGGCGTATTCGTCGGTGCCGAACAGCGCCTCCGGCTCAAAGGATTGAATCTTCCAGAATCGGCCGACATCCACAAAGGTCTTCACGATGCTCTCGGGACCACGAGACGTACCGGCCCACGGCATGATCCGCTTCAGATCGGGATTGTCGTAGTTGAGCGAAACATACGTTACGTCAGGTGTGACGAGCGCACGGATGTGCTCGATATCGGTTGGCTTCTCGAGTATCGAGGACAGCACTTCGGTTGGCGTGAGCATGGGCTTCTTCCTCCTCATCAGGGGCACATGCTCAAGCATACAAACGCAGCCGCTCGCGTGAGCTTTCCAGAAATGGAAATCCGATTTCCGCAATGTCCGTTAGCGGTCAGCCGAACGGTTGGCTACCATCCAGAACACATTGCGGTCACGAGTGTTTGCGCGGTGGCTCGGAACGAAACGGGAAACCGGACGGGAGTGTGATATGGCTTTAAATTTGCGAGGTCGGCACTGGATCGGAGGCGAGTGGGTGGATGCCCCGGTTGCGGCCGAGAGTATCGACCCGGCAAGCGGTGAGACGATTGGCACCTTTACCGAAGCGACCGATACGATGGCAACACGGGCGATCGCCGTTGCGCTCAAATCCTTTCAGGACTCCGGCTGGCGCGAGAACCGGCGCCTACGGGCAAAGGCCCTCAACGAAATGGCAGACCGCTTCGAGACTCGGACCGCCGACCTGGTCGAGATACTGATGCTCGAAAACGGAAAGGTTAAGGCCGAAGCCGAGTTCGAAGTCACGATGGTCCCTTCCAAGTTGCGGTTTTACGCTGCCCTGGCCCTCGCGGATTACGGGCGCGCCATGGAAACCGCTCCAGGACGCTATACGACGACGTTGCGCGAGGCAGCAGGCGTTGCCGGCATCATCGCGCCGTGGAATTCGCCGGTCGTGCTCTTCATCCGCTCGCTGGCGCCGGCGCTTGCCGCGGGCTGCACCGTGGTCGGTAAGCTTCCCGGCTTCACCGCGCAGACGAACACGCGGATGTGCGAGGTTTTCAGCGAAGTCGCGAGCCTCCCTGCGGGCGTCGTCAATGTCTTTACCGAAACCCACAGCGCCGGCGCGCGGGTGCTGGTCGATTCTCCAGATGTGCCGGTCATCAGTCTGACCGGCAGCTCGAAGACCGGACAGGCGATGATGGCAGCCTGCGCGACGAACATGAAACGCTTCAGCGGCGAGCTCGGTGGCAAGACGCCCATGCTTGTGTTCGACGACGCCGACCTCGACGTCGCACTGCCCAAAATCGAGAAGGCGCTGACCGTGTTCGCCGGGCAGTTCTGCATGACGGGCAGCCGGCTTCTCGTTCACCGCCCCGTTCTGGACACCGTTCGCGAGCGTCTCGCCGCGCGTCTTGAAGCGGTCAAGGCCGGTCCGGCCGCGGACCCGTCCAGCGACATGGGGCCGATGATCAATATGGCCAATGTCCGCCGCGTGGACGGCATGGTCGAGGCCGCGATCGCGGCTGGCGCCGCGGTCGTCGTACGAGGCGGTCCGTTCAAGGATGGGCCGCTCGCGAGAGGCGCCTTCTACCGTCCGACACTTCTGGAGATCAACGATCATTCGATGCCGATCGCGCAGGAAGAGGTGTTCGGCCCAGTCCTGGTTATGCAGGCCTTCGACCGCGAAGACGAGGCAGTCGACCTCGCGAACGACTCCGAGTACGGGCTCGCTGCGTCGATCTGGTCCACGAACGTGGACCGTCCGCTGCGCATCGCCCGGCAGTTGCAAGCGGGCACCGTCTGGATCAATAACTGGGCGGTCGTCTACGACGAGACGGAAGAAGGTGGCTACAAGCAGAGCGGTCTCGGCCGGCTGAACGGCGTATCCGCAATCGACGACTTTGTCGAGTATCGCACGGTCATTCACGAGATCGGCCTGGATGCAAAGCGTCACTGATTCCATCATCCGCCGCGACGGACCGTTGCGGTCACGCAGGCGGGAAACAGAAAGGAGCGCAACTGTCATGAACACCGCGATCATCGGCCTTGGAAACATAGGCTCCCGGCTGGCGAAGAATCTGGTAACCGGCGGCGAGACGATCATCATCGCGGCAAGGACGCTGGATGAGGCAGAGGAAGTGGCCCGCGAACTCGGCAGCCATGCCGAAGCGTCAACGGTCGAGGATGCAATTGCCAGGGCGGACGTCATTGTCCTGGCGATCCAGTTCGACGCAATCAGACAATTTCTCGTCACGCATCGTGAGGCGCTGGCGGGAAAGATCATCGTGGACCCGTCAAACCCGATCGCCCCGGACGGTAAGGGCGGATACAGGAAGACCATTCCTGACGAGCAATCTTCTGGAGTGCTAATTTCCGGGCTGCTCCCGGATCGGGCGCGTCTCGTCAAGGCGTTCGGCACGCTGGGCGCCGAATCGCTGGAGGCCGGCGCGAACCGGTCGCCGGAGCGGGCCGTGCTGTTCTATGCAGCGGACGATGCGCAAGCCGGCGAGGTTGTGGCAAGACTCATTACCGTCAGCGGGTTTTCTCCCGTGCGAGTGGGCGGTATCGACCAGTCGATCCGGATCGAGGTTGGCGGCGATCTGCACGAGTATGGAAAGCTTGGCAAGCTGGTCAGCGCCAAAGAGGCCGCGTCGCTCGTCTAAGCGGCGTGCGCACCGTGCATCAGATCATGGAGGAACGACCCATCGTGAACACCGAAACGCGCAACGTCTCCACGCTCGCCGAATTGCAGACGGCGGTCGACGACGACCAGGTTCTGCATATCGTCGTTGCAGCGCAGATCGATGGGGTGGCGGCCCTTCGCCTGCGGCCCGGTCTGGCGCTGACCGGCATCGACGCACAAGCCGCCCTGCGCTTCGCGCCCGGCAGCGACGGGCTGGAGCTTTCGGCAGACAATCGGGTCGAGGGCTTGCGGCTTTCCACGGACCCCGATCGGCGCGCCATTTTCAACGACACCCGTGTCGACGGATTCGGTCGGCTCGTGCTGCACGATCTGAGCATTGCGGGCGTCGTGCGGTTGCTGGCCCGCGAAAGCGTGGCTGGCGGCCATGTCGAAGCACACGATATCGACATTTGGGCTGCGGACGCCCGAGGCTATGAAGAGCGCCCGAAGGGGTATGGCGTCGAAGTCGTTGCTGGTGTTTTCACGCTCTGGAATCAGCGCGAAGACCGCGGCGTGGTCATCACGGCGGACCTCAGCGGGCTTTCGGCGGGACGTGCGGGTGCGCCGGTTCGCGGCAGCGGCATCTTCGTTGGCGGCGCTGGAGAGACGGGCGGGCGTGTCGTCGCGCATCGCCTGGAGACGGGCGCCGTCCACAGCGACGGCGGCATCGCGCCCGGCACGCCGGATCGCATCACCGGCGGCGTGTTCGTCGTGTCGGGCGCATACGTCGCCAGCGTGCACAATCACGGCCCGGTGACGACCTACGGCCCGAATGACATGGTGCTCGACAACTGGGGAGCGGTCGATCGCTGGATCGTCGACGGGAAAGTCACGTCCTATGGGCCGAGCGGCATCGGTTTCGTAAATTTCGGCTCCCTCGACCGGCTCGAAGTCAACGCGTTGATCGAGACGTTCGGCCAGGGATCGCGCGGCTTCAATGTCTACACAGGCACCGTGCGGTCGGCGCAATTCGAGCGCGTCGTCACGCATGCCGATGGCGCAGTGGGCATCCAGATCAGCCAGCCCGTCGGCGAGATCACCGTCCGCCGGGGCATCGAGACGTGGGGCGGTACGGGCGACTCGCTAGTCAAGGGCGTCGTTGTCCGGCTTGCGGCGACGGCGCTTAGCATCAAGCCCGGAGGATCGGCGCGCAAGATCGCGATCGCCGGTGGCCTGATCACGCATGGCGAAGGCGTCAATCCGCTGGAACTGCATGGCGCGATCGATGCGCTCGAGGTCAGCGGTGGATTGACGGCAGCCGGCGGCGGATTCGCCAGCATCTAGCACCGAACGGTGATGCTACAACCAGGGAACGCAATGGACCACACAACGACATCCGGTATGGCGGACGATGCCCGTTCGCGGCGCGAGTTTCTGCGGGCTGGCTCGGCCTCGGCACTCATGCTTGCCTTGGCGGGCCCGGTGCTGGCGGGGGGTGAAACGACCAGGACTGAAGTGGCGGGATCCGGCTCGCCGCGGCCGGGCGGTCCGCTTCAGTCTGCGGGAGCCCTCGAGTTCGGGCCCGGCAATGTTCTCTTCGTCGGCGATATCACGGGTGCGGCCGTTCATGCGTTTGCACTGAGGGAGTCGGACGTGACCTCTCAGGCCGACGTGGTAATGGGAAATTTTCATAACTTCGAAGGCCGAGATCTGGTCCTGGGCGTGGATCAGAAGCTCGCTGCGCTCTTCGGCACGACGGTCGGCAATATTGTCATCAACGATATGGCGATCCATCAGCCGTCGCGACAGATCTTCATGTCGGTCGAACGCGGCGGCGGGCCAGGCGCCATGGCTGCGATCGTGAAGGTCAATCACGGCAAACTCGAGTTGCTCGAACTCGACGGGATTGCGCACTCGAAAATGGCAATTCCAAACGAGCCGGACCAGAAAGCGATGCTGGAATTCGAGCCCCAGCAGGTCTATGCGATCACGGACGTCAAGTACTACAACGGCGAGGTTTTCGTCACGGGAATCTCGAATCAGCGCTTTGCATCGACGCTGTATCGCATCCCATATCCGTTCAGTTCCCGGCTGTCGACGAGCACCGTCGAAATCTGGCACCCGACGCACGGAGAGTTCGAAACACGCGCCCCGATCGTGCGGCAACTGATCCGGGAGATGGATGGAAAGCCGTACCTGTTTGCGGTGTACGGTTGCACGCCGCTCGTTCGCTTCCGCCTGGAAGATTTGAAGGATGGCGCGCACGTGCATGGGGACACGATCGGCGAGCTGGGCTATGGGTCGAATCCGCTGGATATGCTGACCTATACCGATCCGACCGACCATAAGGACTACTTGCTGGTTACCATCGATGTACGCAGCGCATCGCGTATCGAAGCTGCAGAGTTGACAACCGCGAAACCCGAGCCGACCGGTGGCCCCATCGATTTCGGGCCGGGCGGCCTCGGGCGCACGCAGCGCGATCTGCCGATCCGGGCGGAACATATCGCGATTCTCGATCCACGGTGGGCAGTCGTCATCTGGCGGCATCCGAAGACGTCCTCGCGACTGGACATCGGCACACTGATGGTTCCGTACTTCTTCGACCGCAGATTGGGGATGGCGGAAATGAACTGGCCGAATGGTCCCGATCCGTTCCACTACCGCGAACATCGCAACGAGATCGACCACGCATAGCCGGTTGCAGGATCAACCGGACGCGGGCTATTGCGCAACGAGACTGCCTGAGAATGCCGATGACACTCCAGCCATCACTGCGGGTCGAGCACGAGACACAGCGGAGCGGGGCGGCTAGCGTCGGCGTGCACAACCTCGATCCAGATCTCGTTGCGTTTCTCGTCGAACACCAGGGGACGGCCCGCCTCCTGCAATCCGTGCTGCGTGTGAACGTTATCGATGCAGCGATGCGGGGCGGCGACGAACTTCCCGATGTGGCTGGCCGCTATCAGCTTCTGGAGGCCGGGGTGCGATTCATTCCGCGTTTTCCGTTCGAACCGGGCGTTCGCTATCGAGCAAGCTTCGATCCGCGGCCGCTCGGCCGGGTCGGGCATGCGGACGTGCTGACACTCGAATTCTCGCTACCGGGCCCGATCGGCGCCGCCCCGGCTTTCGTGACGGGTGTCTTTCCTTCCGCCGATGTGCTGCCGGAAAACCTGCTTCGATTCTACGTTTGCTTTTCCAGCCCGATGCGGCGTGGCGGTGCCGAGACGCAGATCAGTCTCATCGGCCCCGATGGACGGCCTGCGCACGACGTGCTCTATCGGCCTGCGCTGGAGCTTTGGGACAGGAGCATGCGATGCCTGACGGTTCTGCTGGATCCCGGCAGGCTGAAACGCTGGGTAGGTCCCAATCGGGAACTGGGTCCGCCGCTGAGGATGGGGCAACGCTACGCGCTGGCCATCGGCTCCGCGATGGTCGACTCGTCCGGTCGTCCGCTATGGCGAAATTGCTACAAGTCTTTCGTTGTCGCCCAGGCGGTTCGCGAGCCCGTTGCGGTCGCACATTGGACGGTTTTGCCTCCTGCGGCGAAGAGCTATCAACCTCTGAAAATCGTGTTTCCCAGGCCACTGGATTGGGCGTTGCTCGGGCGTGCGATTACGGTCGTGGGAGACGACGAACTGCCGGTATCAGGGCGCGTCGCGATCGAACGGGGCGAAAGACGCTGGACCTTTACGCCGGCTTCGCCCTGGACGGCGATGCGGCCCGCCATTCGTGTCGCGCCGGAGCTGGAAGACGTCTGTGGCAACAACCTGTTCGAAGCGTTTGACGGGCCGCTGCGAGCGCACCGCGAATCGAGCGTCGAACGCACCAACCGAACGATTCGCTTCGAACTCACACAAGCGGCGAATTCGGCGTAAGGAGCGTGAAGTCAACCTTTCGCCTTCAGCGGCCCCTCGCTCACCACGGAATCGTCTGATTTTCCCAGCGGGTGAATGTCCCCGACGGGCCGTTCGGTCCCAGCAAAATGACGCGCACTGCTTCACGTGCCCCTTCCTCGACGGTCTCCGTGCCCGTATAGCCGTTGAGGTTCGTGCGGGTGTAGCCCGGCGAGACGGCGTTGACCCTGATTCCCAACGGCTCCAGCTCGATCGCCATGGCAACGGTCAATGCGTTGAGCGCCGTCTTGGACGCGGGGTATACGGGACCGAAGATCGAGCGCCACGGGAACGCAGGGTCCGAGTTCGTCGTGAGCGACCCAACGCCACTCGACACGTTGAGGATGCAGGCGGCCGTCGATTTGCGCAGGAGCGGCAGCATCGCCTGATAAACGGCCAGCACGCCGAACACGTTGGTGTCCCATACCGCCCGCATTTCATCGAGGGAGACATTGCTCGGGCGGGTGGTCTTGGCGAAGTCCTCGACCGACTGGCCGGGTTGCCGGTTCGTGCTCGAAATCGCGGCGTTGTTGACGAGCACGTCGAGGCGGCCATGCTCGTCGCGAATGCGCTGCGCGGCCGCTGCGATCGAAGCGTGATCCGTCACGTCGAGCTGGAGCGCACGCGCGTTCGGCCCAACCTCCCTGGCCGCGGCCTCACCGCGTTCGAGATTGCGCGACCCGACGAGCACCGTGAGGCCGTGTGACGCGAGATCCTTCGCGATCTGAAGACCGATGCCCTGATTGGCCCCGGTGACGAGGGCGATGACATTGTCCTGCATGGAAATCTCCTGGTGTTGATTAGCTCACCTCAGCTGCCCATGCTTCGGCATCGGCGCCGGCGGGAATGCGCATCGGAGTCGAGGGGTCGGTTGCCGCGCGCCATACCGCCTCGGCGACGTCCTGTGCGTGGGTGAGGGGGGACGCCGTGTCCTCCAGACGCGCGAGGACTTCTTTGACGAGACCGGCGTAGGCTTCGTTGTCGAAGCCGTGGATGTGGGCCCGCGCGTTCTCTCCAAAGCGTGTCTCCAGCGAACGGCCCGGCAGCACGAGGCGCACCCGCACGCCGAACGGCTCGAGTTCCAGCGCCATCGATTCGGTGAACGCGTTCACCGCAGCCTTGCTCGCGCGGTACGCGCCGATCAGCGGCAGCGCCTTCAACGTCACACTCGACGTAACGTTCACGATGACGCCCGCCTTGCGCTCGCGGAACTGGGGCAGCACGGCTTGCATCACCGCGATCGTGCCGAACGTGTTGGTCTCGAAGACCTCGCGCACGGCCTCGATCGGAACCAGTTCAGCCGGGGAAGCCGCGCCGAAGCCCGCATTGTTGACGAGGACGTCGATCGGGCCCGCGGCCATGACGGCCTCGCGTATGCTCTCCGGCTTCGTGACGTCGAGCGCCAGCACGCGCAGGTGTTCCGAAGGCGGCAGCACGTCGTCACGCGGCGTACGCATCGTGGCGACGACCCGCCAGTCACGGGCCAGGAAGTAGCGGGCGACCTCGAGCCCGAATCCGGACGAGCAGCCGGTGATCAGCACGGTTTGCATGGAATCTCCTTTGGCATGGTTTGCGTGTGTCCATACGATAGATCGCGCAGACCGTACTTGCTACAATCAAAGGTACGAATTTCGTTTGCAGGAGTCCGGCCATGATCGATCCGTTGGCTGAAGTCGTGACGCTGCTGCAGCCGAGTGCGCGCTACTCCAAACTCGTCCTCGGCGCCGGCCCGTGGCGCATCAGTCGCTCGGGTGCGGGCGAGCCTTTCTATTGCGTCATCCTCGATGGCGGGTGCTGCATCACGATCGACGATCACGCGCCGCTCGAACTCGTGGCCGGTGACTTCGTCCTGATTCCCGCGTCCTATGGCATCGGGATGAGCAGCCTCGAGCCTCCGCCGCAGGACGTCGAGCCAGTGACGCCCGTCGCGCTGGGCAACAATGAATTCAGAATCGGCGCTGCGGACCAGGCGGTCGACTCGCGCATGGTGGCGGGCCACTGCAGCTTCGGGTCGCCGGATTCGTCCCTGCTGGTTTCGCTGCTGCCGCAACTCGTGCATGTGCGCGGCCAGGAACGGCTGGCCACGCTCGTAAAACTCGTGCGCGAGGAATCGAGAGAGCAGCGGCCTGCGCGCGAAGTCGTGCTCTCCCGCCTGCTGGAAGTGCTGCTCATCGAAGCACTACGATCCACGGCGGGAACGTATGCGCCACCGGGTCTCGTGCGCGGACTCTCCGACAGCCGTCTCGCGGCAGCGATCCGGGAGATGCACGAGCACCCGACGAAGCCGTGGACGGTTGCCGCGCTCGCGAAGGAGGCCGCGCTCTCACGCTCGACCTTTTTCGAGCGCTTCAGCCGCGCAGTCGGCGTCGCGCCGATGGAATACCTGCTGACCTGGCGCATGGCGCTCGCGAAGGATCTATTGCGCCGCAATCACGGCCGTATCGCCGAGATTGCACAACTTGTCGGCTACAGTTCGGCCAGCACGTTCAGCGTTGCCTTTACGCGGCACGTCGGCCGGCCACCGACGCAGTACGCGCGCGAGGAGCAGATGACCCCGGATGGCGCGTAAGCAGGCGTAAGCAGGCGCAAGCAGGCGTAAGCAGGCGCAAGCGGGTTGCCGGGAGGCTGGGGCGCGCGCTTCAGCTGGCGGCGCTCCGAGCGCGGCAAGCGACCGGTTTGTGCACTGCGAACATCAATCCGGCTGCCTGTCGGAAGCCGGGCCGGTAATGAGTCGCGCGCTGCGTCGATAGGTGACATAGGCCCAGAACCAATCCAGCATGACCTTCACCCTGTTCGGCCCGCCGGTGAGGAACGCGATGTGTGCGGCGCCCCAGAACCACCACGCTGGCGCACCCCACATGCGGATGGGGCCGATTTCCGCCACCGCGGCCTGACGCCCGATCGTTGCCAGGCTGCCGAAATGTCTGTATCGAAACGGCGGCGGACGACGGCGACCCGCAAGCTGTGCGTTGATCACCCGCGCGGCATATCTTCCCTGCTGTTTGGCGGCTGGCGCCAACCCCGGCACCGCTACTCCGTTCCAGCCCAGACTCGAAGCGGCATCGCCAATTGCAAAGATGCCTTCAGCTGCCGGAACAGAGAGGTCGTCGTTCACCTTGATTCGTCCAGACGCGTCCTCTGGCTGCTTTAGCCATCGGGCGACCGGAGACGCCGCCACCCCGGCAGCCCACAGGATGGTGCGGGATGCAATTCGATCCTTGCCGAGGTCGGCGCCCTCCTGATCGACGCCCAGCACCCTGGTGTCGAGGTAGATCGTGACACCCAGCTTGCGAAGGGAACGTTCCGCGGCGGCAGACAGGGACGGCGGGAATGTCGGCAGAACGCGGGGTCCGGCATGAACCAGAATGACGCGCGATGTCGACGGATCGATTGCGCGATATTCCTGATCCATCCCATGGTGCGCGAGTTCGGCGATGGCGCCGGCCAGCTCGATACCCGTTGGTCCTCCGCCGACGATGACGAACGTCAGCCATGCGGCGCGGGCTGCTGCGTCGGCGGCCGTTTCCGCCTCTTCAAATGCCCGCAGCAGACGGCTCCTGATCGAGGTCGCGTCCTCTATGCTCTTTAGCCCGGGCGCGTACGGCGCCCAGTGATCGTTGCCGAAGTAGCTGTGACGTGCGCCGGTCGCGAGAACGAGATAGTCGAATTTCAGGCTGGCTGTGCCGATCAGCACTTCGCGGGTGGCGGTGTCGATGCCTGTGACGGTTCCCAGACGGACCTGGACGTTTCGCTGTCCACGAAAGAGGCTTCGGATCGGCGTTGCGATTTCTCCGGGCGACAACGCGGCTGTCGCGATCTGGTAGAGCAGCGGCTGAAACAGATGATGATTCCGCTGGTCGATGAGGGTGATCCGGCAGTGCGAATTGCGTAGGCCGCGAACGGTCTCGATCCCGCCAAAGCCACCGCCTACCACCACGACATGTGGATACGCATTCAACGTGCCTTTTTCTCTGTCCGGGCTGTCGAGCACCCAGCGGGCGAGCCAATGATCCACCGAGATGACGCCGGGCCCCGTGGCGACAAACATAAGCAGCAAGAGAAGAATGGCCAGCCGGTCGTCCATGGCCATGGCGATGCCAGCGAGTGGAACCATGGCGGCATAGATGAACATCGCCAGCCGCGTCATGCAGCCGAAGGCGATGCAGAATGCGAGCAGCGCAGCGATCCATGAGGGGTAGGCGAACAGTGTCGTAAGACCTTGATGGGCAGCCTGCCCGAAAAGGGAAGGCGTCAATGCGGAAGCGAGACTGAGCGACGCCGCTATGCCCGCGCGCGAGAAGAGCAGGAGCACAGGGGACACAAATCGTTCTAGCAGCTCGTAGCATTTCCTGACCTGTCGGGCCGGGCCAAGTGGAGCCCACGCCAGGCCTCGCGCCAACATCGCGTCGAGGGAGAACGTTCCCGGACCCAGCACGACCAGCCAGGCGAGCAAAACAAGCGTTGCGCCGCCCGGACCGAGGGCGATCGATCCGTAGCCGCCAACCAGCAAAACAAGCGCTATGGGTCGGGTCAAGAGGCCAGCGGTGAGCAGGAGCGGCACGATACCGTGCAGCGCTGCCTCCACGCTGGACGGAGCATGCAATCCGGCGCCGGTTAAGCCGCCCTGATCGCCTTGCGCCATGGCCATGATCTGATGCACGAGCACGACCTGCCCGAACCAGACGCGTGTGGCAAGAAGCAGCCACGGCATGCAAAGCGCGCGTACTTTGGGCGCGACGCGGACCAGGGGTTTGAAGGCGTTCCAGAACATACGGCACCCTTTCGAGCGAACCATCACGGCGCATGCGGCGTCGACGCGAATCTCACCAGCGCAGACAGTGCGGCGCGATAGCCGAGCCGACCGCGCTCGTGATGACGATTGCGAGCACGTACCAGACACCCCAGAACGGGACCGCCATTTCCGAGCAATAGAGCGAGTAGACGAGCAATCCCTGCGCGCCGGCCAGAAAACCCGCGCCCGCGCCGGCCAGGGCGAGCCGTGTCGGCGCGAGCTGCTTCATCGCGCGCAATATTGCAGCGAGCGAGGGGAGCGATAGCAGTACGACGTTCGCCGTCGTCGTGCGCCAAGTGGTGCCGAGCATCAACTCGAGCCGGTAGCCCGGCGGCGTCGCCAGCAGGATGCTGCCCGCGGCGAGCAGCATGGAGGCCACCGGCAGCGCCGCCGCGAGCCCGGCGAGCCTGAGGCGTGCGCCGGGGCGGCCTAGCCGCCCGGCGAGCTCCATGGCCGCGGCGATGATCGCGAGTGGGAACGCAAGGCGAATCCAGAACATCGTCGTGAGGATCAGCTCGGGCATGTCGCTGCGCACGCCGTACAGCGCAACCAGCAGGGCCGCGCTGCCGGCGAGGCCGTACAGCAGCGCGCGCGTGAGCAGCTTCGGGACGGCGTTGCGCTCGATGGGCGACACGTCGCTCGCGAGCCGGGTGACCAGCTCTCGCGTTTTCATGACCGGTACGCGCGGTCTCCGAGCAGGTAGTCGATCGATATCACGCCGGGGCCCCAGGCGGCGATGCCGAGCGCCATGGCGGCCCACGTGATGTGGATCGGCCAGCCGTCCGGCACCGTCAGCTCGATGATGCAGGTCATCAGCAGCAATCCGGCGGCCGCGAAGCGCGTGCCGAACCCGAGCACGAGCAGCACCGGGAAGCCGACCTCGCCGCACGCGGAGAGGAACGCGAAGAGGGCCGGCGCCGGAAACGGATACGGGCCGCCGGGCAGATGGAGCTTGAATTCGTCGGTGAAGAGATCGATGGCCGTGTCGTTGAGTTGCAGGAAACCGTGCCACTTGAGAATGCCCGATTTCCAGAAAGGCACGGCCAGCGCAAGGCGCAGCACGAGCTGCACGAACGAAGGTTGTGCGAGCCGCTCGATGAAGCGCCGGGCGCAGCCGATCGCGTGCGCGACGTTGCCCGCGAAAGACGGTCTGGAGTCCTGTCGAGTTTGCATGATGGTTACGCTCCTGGTTGAACGGCGGCAAATACGCCAGCCGAAATCATCGCGGCCAGGCTGGCCGTCAGGTCGAAGGTGTCGCTCTCCTCGAAGGCTGCCTGCGCGGCGGTGCCGAGCGGCATGCCCTCGATGAGCGCGAGCAGAAACGCAGCGCCGCCCGCGGGCAAGCGCGAAACAATCACGTCGTAATCGGGCCGCGTGACGAGCGCGTCCTCTGCATCGTTCGAATGCAGCGGGGTGACGGGGCCGGGCGCCCGGTTCATCGCGAAGATCGCGACGGCCGGATAGCGCGAGCGCACGATGCGAGCGGCCGGATGCGGGACAAAGCGCACCTGCGCGAGCGAATCCGCATCGATGCCCGCGAATGCGTCGGCCGCAAGCGGTGCGGCGTCCCCGGCGTGCCAGGCGTCGAGCCACGCGCGCTCGATGCGTGCCGTATCCGCAAGCCACGGCATCTCACGTGCGTACTCCCAGGTTTCGATGAACGACGGAAAATCGCGTCCGTACTCGAACAGTAGCGGCGAAGCCGGCGGCGTGGCGCGCACGTGAAAGCGTGCCATCGCGCGGAAGAACTCGACACCCGTGATGCGCTGCACAGCGGGATAGATCGCGGCCAGCGCGTCGATGAGGCTAACGGTGACGTTGTTGCGATAGACGTTGTAGCGCTTGACGACGCCCTTGCCGTGCGCAGCCACGACACCGTTCGGCGCTGCGAGCTCGGGGTTCGTCAGTCCCGGCGCGAAGGCCGTCGCGTAGTCGCTCGTGAATTGCTCAGGCTTCATGGGCGGCCCGCTCCGGGTAATATATATCGGACTCCGATGCATTGTTGCTGGAACGTTCGGAGACAATGTGCCGGGCCGCCAATGCTTGTGCGCGCAGTTCGGGCCACGCAGGCAACTGGCTGTCCCATTCGATCAGCGTCGGTATCGGCCCGGTACGCGCGATCACTTCGCGGTAGAGCGCCCATACCGGATCGGCGACGGCGCGGTCGTGGCTGTCGATGAGCAGTCGCGCGTGCTCGTCGTCGTGCTGCTCGCTGTGGCCGGCCAGGTGAATCTCGCCGACGTGTTCGAGAGGATAATCCGCGAGATAAGCGCGTGCCGGATAACCGTGATTGGTCGCCGAAACGAACACATTGTTGACGTCGAGCAGCAGCCCGCAGCCAGTGCGCTGCGCGACCGCGCGGATGAATTCCGTTTCGCTCATCGTCGACGCCGCGAAGGCCACGTACGTCGACGGATTCTCGAGCAGCATCGGACGCCCAATGGCTTCCTGCATCTGATCGATGTGTTCGCAGACCTTATCGAGCGTCGCCTTCGTGTAAGGCAGTGGCAGCAGATCGTTAAAGAACGTGCCGCCGTGCGAGGACCACGCGAGGTGTTCGGAAACGAGTGCGGGTTCATAGCGCGCGACCAGCGCGCTAAAGCGCTCGAGGTGGCGGGCGTCGAGCCTGTCCGGTCCGCCGATCGACATGCACACACCGTGCAGCGAGACTGGATAGCGCTCGCGGATCGCGCTCAACGCGCGGTGCGGCGGCCCGCCTGCGCCCATATAGTTCTCGGCGTGCACCTCGAAAAATCCGTCCTGCAGTCCGTGTTCGAGGATCGCCGCGAGATGCTCATGCTTGAAGCTCGTGCCCGCGAGCGCGGCCCCGCCGTGCGCCGTGCGAAGGGGACGGCCAGACCTTGCCGCTGATCGGATGGAAGCGTTCATGATCGTCCCCGCTCTTTCGTCGTGCTCGCGATCAGGACTTGATCGGCGTGAGCGAGCCGTGTCCACCGCCCGGCACGACGATGCTCGCGCAGGTGCCACCCTGAACGAACTTCCACGAGTTGCCCTGGAAGTCCATCGTCGACGTACCCTGACAGGTCGTGCCGGGACCGGCGGCGCAGTCGTTTTGCCCCTTCAGCGCGACCCCGAAGCACTTTTCCTTGTGAGCGGCGACGGCGGCACTCATTTCTTCCTTCGTGAGCGGCGCGGCATGAGCGACTGAAGCCAGCAGGCTGGCAACGGCACCTGCGAGCAGAGCGGAACTAACAGTGGTCTTGGCGGACATGGACGTTCTCCAGTGATTGAGATGAGAGGTACCCATTGCGGATACACCAGCTAATTCGCGCGAGGCTGGACGCCGGTTACACCGATCGATTTTTTTTGCGTGGCACTTCGAAGGGAGAGCGGGCAGGACGCTCGCAAGCGCTGCAAAGCGCTTTCTCGAGCAAAAGAAGCACTTCCGGCTGTAACCGGAATGCCCAATCGAACGAACTAGCGCCCGATGTCGTTCGCGGCGGCAAAACTTCTACGCGGCACCGCTACGACTACTGTCCAAGTATGGAGAGCGCCTCATGCACGGGCGCGAGGGAGACGGCGACGATTCCGCCGAGCGGCGTATTCATTTCCAGGATCAGAAAAATGGCGATGGAGGTGGATATCGCGCCCATAAAGAACGTGATGACGACCGTCGTGTTGGGTGAGGTGAACAGCCCAAACGAGCCGAAGATGATGCACAGCCACAACACGAGCGTTAGCAGTAGCGGCATCGGGGTCGAGCCTGCCGCCTGCAGCAGCGCAAGCTCGCGCATCGCCAGCACTTCGCCCGCGATCTGGATGGCGCGCGCCTGCAGCCGGCGTTGCGTTTCGCTGTTCGGCGACAGTTCCGCCAGCCGGCGTTGAATATATTCCCCGCGTTTAAGTTCCTCGGGGCTACGCATGCTTGCCAGCTGACCCGGATCGCCGGAGCTGATCTTCTGGATGCCTGTGGCGACGCTCTGCTTCAGCAAGGCCCGGATCTCCTGCGTGTCTGGACCATATTGGGCCAGTGTGCGATCGAGCAGAATGATCTCGGTGGCGTCGCGTACGACCGCGGCGTTCGCGGCATCGAATGAGTTTTTCGCCGACGAGATCAGCAGCCCGAGCACCAATGCGGCCATGGTGGCTATCAATCCAATCGTCAGCTTAATGACGCTGACCGATTCGTCGCTGAGATGGTGCGCCGGCAGCATGGTGTGCAGATACAGGCCGAGCAGGGCGCTACTCAACACGCATGCAAACACAATGACCGCAATGCCGAGATGGTGCATTATTCGATTCTCCGTTTTTGCGTGCAGGCGCGGTTGTCTTCGCCGGATGCTGAACGACTGTTTTCTATTACACGCCATGTAATTGGCGAGGCTGCGGCGCATCACTACTCTTTGCTTGTCGTGTCATCGCCCCTTGATGCATGCGTCCAACTCCCAAGGAAATATCATGGCTAACTTCCCCGTATATACACTCGAATCGGCACCGGAAGGTTCGAAACCGGCCTTTCGAGGTCTTGCTGAAGCGTTCGGCATGGTTCCCAACATTGCAGGCGCAATTGCCGGTTCGCCGAAACTGATCAACGGCCTGACCGGCGTGTTTCAGCAGGTCCACGGCGGCAATTTTACGGAGGCACAGGTTCAGACCCTGTTGCTCACGAATGCCGTCACCAATGGCAGCACCTGGGCCGTCGCGTTCCACACCTTCCTCGGACTCAAGGAAGGGCTCAGCGAAGCCGATGTGAACGCCATTCGCGCCCGCCGTCTGCCGGCCGACCAGAAGCTCGCGGCGCTCTCGCGTCTCGCACGCACGTTGATCGACAAGCGTGGCCGTCTCGACGATCAGGACGTCGCGTTCTTCACCGCCGCCGGTTTCGCCCCGGCTCTGGTGCTGGACGTCATCCTGGTTGTTGCTGCGTCGACCATGACGAACTATACCGGCAGCGTCGCCAACCCGCCGCTCGAGGAGATGTTCCAGCAATACGCCTGGCAGGCCTAAGCACGCACTATGTGCTGATGTACCCAGTGAGGGGGCGGCAGTCGACGGTCCGCCTCCTCGCTGGTCACCCCTGACGTTCTGCATTCTCAAAGGAGACGGGTATGACTGTTCCTCTGCGCGTTCTATTCGGTCTGTACCGGCGCGCTGCTCTGCGGTGCGGCTGGCCTGCTGCATGGCAAGCATGCCACGACGCACTGGACAGCAATGGACGTCCTCCCGCTCTATGGCGCGGTTCCCAGTGGCGAGCGGGTGGTGATCGACGGGCAACTGATCAGCGCGGGTGGCGTGACGTCGGGAATCGATGGCTCCTTGATCGTGGTCTCGCTGCTGCGGGGAGAGACGGTCGCCCAGGAACTGCAACAAGCGCGGAATAGTCTTCGCCCGCAGGGTGTTCTATTGATGCAAAGTAGATTCGCGTAGCAAAGCAAAACCATCGAGAACCTTGGTAACTCTGCGAAAGGAAACGAGACAATGGAAACGCAATCGAGCACCTTGACGTCTGAAACCGGGAATGCATCCGCCGCTTCTCCGCAAAAGCTGCTTCAGTTGGCCATGGGTTTCTGGGCCTCGAAGGCGCTGCTATCCGCGGTCGAGCTCGACCTGTTCACCGTTCTGGGCAGAGGCCCGCGCACAGCAACACAACTGCTGGAGCAACTGCAGTTGCATCCGCGATCGGCATACGATTTTCTCGATGCCCTGGTTGCGCTGGGGGTCCTGGATCGAGACGACGGCCTATACCGCAATACCGCTGAGGCCGGCGCATTTCTCGACAGAACCAAGCCGGGTTGTATCGCCGGATTGCTGGGCATGGCTAACAACCGCCTATACCCCTTCTGGGGTTCGCTGACCGAAGCGCTGCGCACGGGGCTGCCGCAGAACGAAGCAAAGCAGGGCGGTGACCCGTTCGAGGCAATCTATCGTGACGAACGCGGGCTCCGTGAGTTTCTGGGCGCAATGACGGGTGTCAGCCTGGATCTGGCAAAGGAGATTGCGCAAAAATTTCCCTGGCGGAACTATCGCTCGGTCGTCGACGTCGGCACCGCGCAGGGTGCTCTGGTGGCGGAGATCGCACGTGCACACGAGCATCTTGCGGGAATTGGGTTCGATCTGCCCGCGGTCGCTCCGGTATTCAACGATTACATCGCGGCGAACGCGCTGCAGGAGCGAATCCACTTTCATCCGGGCGACTTCTTCAAGGACGCCATGCCTTCAGCCGACGTCATGGTGATGGGACACATTCTCCACGACTGGAATCTCGAACAGAAGCGCGAACTGCTCGCGAGGAGTTATCAGGCGTTGCCCGCCGGCGGATGTCTGATCGTCTACGACGCGATGATCGACGACGGGCGCAGGCACAATGCGTTTGGCTTGCTGATGAGTCTGAACATGCTGATCGAGACGCCCGGCGGTTTCGACTATACCGCCGGGCAGTGCCGTGAATGGATGACCGAGGCGGGCTTTCGGGAGATTAGAGTCGAACCGCTGGGCGGCCAAAACTCGATGCTTATTGGCGTCCGCTAGCGGTCAAGATGCGACAGCATGGGCGGCAGGTAACGTGTGCCCGCGGTCTGGTGCTCAGCCAGGAAACCGCGGATGCGATCCAGATCCGCTGGCGTCAGACGAACTGAAGCTGCGTTCACGTTTTCCTCGAGGTATTGGCGTCGTTTGGTGCCGGGGATCGGCACCAGATCGTCACCTTGCTTGAGCAGCCAGGCAAGCGCGAGCTGGCCCGGTGTCACGGACTTCTCGTCGGCAAGGGTCCTGACGAAATCTGCGAGCTTGACGTTCGTATCGAAGTTGCTGCCCTGTAGGCGCGGATCATTGGCTGCCCGCCAGTCGTCGGCGGGAAGCTCCTCCGCCCGCCTGGCGTTGCCGGTCAGGAAGCCCCGGCCAAGCGGACTGTAGGGTACAAAGCCGATACCCAGTTCGCGCAGGGCCGGCAACACCTTGTCTTCGACGCCGCGCTCGAACAGCGAATACTCGCTTTGCACGGCCGAGACGGGTTGCACGGCATGGGCGCGCCGGATGGTATCGACGCTCGCTTCCGACAAGCCGAAATAGCGAACCTTGCCTGCGGCGATCGCGTCCTTGACCGCGCCTGCCACGTCCTCGATCGGCACGGCGGGATCCACGCGGTGCTGATAGAGCAGATCGATGTGATCGGTCTGCAATCGGACCAGCGACGCGTCGATCACCTCCTTGATATGCTCGGGGCGGCTGTCGAGGCCGCGTACCCCGTTGTCGAACCTGAAGCCGAATTTCGTCGCGATCGTCACTGCGTGACGACGTCCTTTTAGCGCGCGTCCGAGCAGTTCTTCGTTGGCGAAAGGACCATAGATCTCAGCGGTATCGAGGAATGTGCAAGCCAGTTCGATCGCCCGATGAATCGTGGCGATCGACTCTGCGTCATCGGGCGTGCCGTACGCGTAGGACATCCCCATGCACCCCAACCCAATCTCCGAAACGACGAGTCCTTCACGTCCAAGCTTGCGCGTATTCAGCATATTGCCCTCCTGTGATGGCTAGCGACCTAGAATGGCACACGCGTCGAAGACGTGTTAGCACAATACTCTCGATTGCTTGCACGATTCTTCGACGCTTGTTCAACCTGAACCAGATGCTGGTCCTGCGGGCGATGGTGGGCCATCGAGGTAACGTCATGGAGCAAGTGAAAAAGCACTCAATTCGGAAGTACGGGTCAGCAGCGCCTGGTGATCGAGATACAACACGTAATCCGACTTGATGACCTTTTTAACGCTTGGCGCATACCAGTAGGTTTCGGTGAACGGCGCATCGTACAAGCGATCAAGCTGCCTGGCGTTCACCCCATGGCTGACGATCTTGTAGGCGTCAAATGATCCAGCGGGTACCTGTACCCGCTCGAATGCAACGATCTCATCGTGGCCACTGACGTCAATGGTTCCGAGCGTGAAACGCCGGACATGATGAAAGTCCCAGGTCTTTCCCACAGCCATTGGGAAACTCAGGGTTCCATTGCTTGGTTCATACGTTGTTCCGTTGCCATCCCGCGTCAGGTTTCCCTGATTGTCGTAGTGGTTCTCCTTTGGGGGGGCGCCGTTCCACGAGGACGACATGGTCGTCTGCGTCTCTGTTACCGCGACTACCGTCATAACAAGAGGGGTCCCGGGCCTGGAGTCGGTTCGCCCCCATATAAAGGTCCACGTATCACCGACCTTGTAGCTCGGCGCGTCAGTTGTGGGTGTGCCGGGCTTACTTGCTGGCTCCTGCGCTGCGGACGGATTTGTCAGGCAGCCGAGCAATAGTGCGGCATAGGACGAGTGCCTCGCAAGCAATGACAGGTATGGTGTCGCGCTTTGGACTTTCATGAGCAAGCTCCCGACTGCGATGTCACACGAAGACCTGACGTCGTGAGTTCGAAATTCTTTTCACTATTGTTCTATGCTGCCAGCGTGGACGAAGTGTTGCTAGCGACCAGCCACGCTGCTGCATGGCCAGCTAGTAATCGCCCATCTATTACGACGCCGGGCGCGCTCAGCGTTTTCTCGACATTGCCTGGCGCGAGCGCAGGTCTCAGTTTCTCTTTTGCCGCTGACGTGCGCAGAAACACGAAGCGGGCGAGTGAACAGTTCACAGAGGTTGGCCCGCCTTTCAGATGCTCGTAACGCGCGCGCAACTGTTCGTCGCTGACGGGACGGTCGAGCCAACCGTTCTGGCTGCGTGCCTGCATAAAAATGAGGATCGTGATGGGAGAGTGGGGCATTTGAATTATTCCGATTGCCAAACCATTTTCGAGCGAGTACTTGTTCAGCCGACAGTTGCCCAATGGCGGCGGTCAAGGATGCCCACTGATGCATCGGCAGGGCCGGACAGGGGTGCGCGGGTGTCGACCAGGCTAGATGAGGCGACGCGACGGGGGCGGGTAGACCATAGTGGCGGCCCCGGGTTGGAGTCAGGCGACGACAGCTCGTCTTCCCCGCGATAAGCGGCGTTGTCGCAGCAATCCCATGCTTAAATTGCAGCCGCTGATCTGCTCGATTCCCACGCAGGCGTCCGGACTTCCTAGGTTGTCGTTGAGAAATGAAGGGGCGACATTACACCGCACTTTCAGTTTTTCATGTCTGTTTTCCACGCTCCACGCCGGTTTTCGGGTTTTTTTTGCTGACTTTTCAATCTCTTTTGCTCCGCACCTTTCAGCTTCCCAGCGGCATTTCTCAGCCAGTCCATATAAGATGCATTGAAAATGAATGTATTGGCGAGAGCAATCATGACCGTCTTTCGAATCGAAGAACCCACCCCCACCGATCGCGGTGGTTTCGCGCTGTGGGCGCTCGGCTTCCGGCCCTTCTACCTTGGCGGTGCGCTCTTTGGCGGCGCGGCGCTGCTGGCCTGGATGGCCGCGTATGCCGGCCATCCGTTGCCGGGCCTCAGTTCGTACCTGCCGGGCATGTTCTGGCACGCGCACGAGATGATATTCGGCTTCGGCGCAGCGATCGTGGCGGGTTTTTTGCTGACCGCCGTGCGCGCGTGGACATCGGTCACGCCGGCGCAGGGCAAGTCGCTGGCTGCGCTATGGCTGCTGTGGCTCGCGGGGCGCATCACCGTTGCCTACGCACCGTCTGGCGTCGCCGCCGTGGTCGACAGCCTCTTTCTCCCCGCATGCGCGCTCGTGCTGCTGCGCGTGCTCATCGGCGCAAAGAACAGCCACAATATCTTCTTGCCGGTCGCGCTCGGCATGCTCGCCGCGCTCAACGTGGCGTTCCATCTTTCGATGCGGGCCGGCCGCGCGGACTGGGCGCTGCACAGCGCGTATCTCGCCGTGGGCATGCTGGTGCTGTTCATCACGATCATTGGCGGACGCATCATCCCGTCGTTCACGGCCAACGCCGTGCCCGGCTACACGGCGCAGCGCTGGAATGCGGTCGAGCGCGCGGTGATGCCGCTCAGCGCACTGGCGTTCGTGCTCGACGCCGCACTCGGCTCCGGTGTGCTCGTCGCGATCGCCGCGCTCGCGGCGGCGTGCGCACAAGGCGCACGGATCTGGGGTTGGCGTTGGTGGCGAGTCGGCAACCGGCCGATCCTGACTATTCTGCACATCGCCTATGCCTGGATACCCGTCGGCTTCGTGCTGCTCGCGTTGGCCGCATTGGGGTTCGTCGCGCACACGCTCGCCATTCACGCGTTCACGGTGGGCGCTATCGGCTGCGCGATCACGGCGATGATCACACGCACGGCGCGCGGACATACGGGCCGCAAGCTGGTGGCGGGCGGCTTCGATATCGCCTGTTATGTGTTGCTCGTGGTCGCCGCGCTGATCCGCGTGGTGGGACCCTGGCTCGCGCCGCAGTGGCTCACGTTCTGGATCGAAGCGTCAGGCGCGTGCTGGGTCGTTGCGTTCGCGGCCTACTGCTATCGCTACGCCGGATGGCTCATTGCACCGCGTGTCGATGGTAAGGAGGGCTGATCCATCGGCCTTGCACACGGCGGATCACGCGAGTATGTTGACTGGCGAGGGCTGGACGCGCGTGACGCCTTGGGCCCGCCGATGAAGGAGGGTGTGCAATGCATCACTCTGTTCAGATCGCAGGCGTGGCCTGTCTCGTCTTTGTAACCTCCGTGCAGGCTCAAACGTCAGCTTCCATGCCGCCAGCGGCTGCTGTGCCCGAGCGCATGCCTTACGACATTCCTTACGGTTCGCCTATCGGGCTCGATGCGGCGAAGCATCTGCTTGCGCTTGCTGAAGCCGAGGCGCGCAGGCACGACTGGAAAATGAACATCGCCGTGGTCGATCCGCATGGCGATCTCGTTGCCTTCGAGCGCATGGATGGCGCGCAGTACGCCTCTGTCGAGGTTTCGCAGAACAAGGCGCGCACGTCCGCGCGCTTTCGCCGCGAGACCCGCGTTTTCTATAACCAGTTCGAGAGCGGTCATGCCTACGTTGCCACGCTCGTGCCGGGCCTCGTCGCTTCACCCGGCGGCTTTCCGCTGGTCGAGGACGGCAAGGTGATCGGTGCGATCGGCTGCAGCGGCGGCACGGGCGATCAGGATGCCGTAACGTGCAAGGCAGCGGCCTCCACCGTGAAGTGAACGCGCGAGGCGCCGTAGCTTCCTCAGTCAATGCGGCGAGCCGTATCCCTGCACCTTCAGCAGATGCTCGCGCATGCAACGCGCGGCGGTTTCGCCGTCGCGGGCGAGAATCGCATCGACGATGGACTGGTGCTGCTGCGCGAAATGATCGCGCGTGGCCTGATCTGTGGTCTTTTCACGCTGGGTTGGCCTGACCCGCATGCCATTGATCACTTCCATCAGAGCGATGATCGCGGGATTGCGCGAGGCCTGGGCGATCAGCAGGTGAAAGCGCTGGTCCCATAGTTGCCACTCCTCATCGTTTTTCGCCGACGCGTTTCTTTTTGCGCACTTCTCCAGTTCGGTCAGATCCTCGGGCGTGGCCTTGGCGGCGGCAAGACCGGCTAACGCCGGCTCGAACATGAGGCGCATCTCCGCAATGTCGGCCGGGCTCGTACGCGAGCGCAGGCCGCGCAGCGTGGGCGCAAACTTCAGCGGCCGCGCGCCCAGATAAGTGCCGCGACCCACGCCGCGCCAGATCCGGCCCGACGCCTCCAGTGAGGCAAGCGCCGCGCGCAGTTCGCGGCGGCTCACGCCGAGGTCCTCGGCGAGCTTGCGCTCGCTAGGCAACGCGTCGCCGTCTTTCAAGCGGTGTTGTGCGATGTAGGCAAGCAGATGGTCGAGCGCGGACCTTTCCATGGTGTCGTGTGAACCAATATCAATTGGTTCAATTCTAGCAGCCGTGCGGTGACACGCAACCGCACGGTCTCCAGAATGGACGAAAACCATAGGATTTGGTCAAGATTTCGGGGTTAACACCGGGTGCGGCCAAAAATCTTCCTTCGTAAGCTGATCGTGAAAGGTTTTGGAACCAATCATAAATGATTCGTCCGCCCGTCGAACCTTTCGCACAGGGAGTGGAAGATGTCGTTTACAACGCGTCCGGAGCTGATCGGGACCTTCGGGATGGTGGCGTCCACGCATTGGCTCGCCAGCGCGTCGGCGATGGCGGTGCTCGAGAAGGGCGGCAACGCGTTCGACGCGGCGGCGGCGGCCGGTTTCGTGCTGCAGATCGTCGAGCCGCATCTCAACGGTCCCGGTGGCGAGTTGCCCGTCGTGTTTTACAGCGCGCGGGAAGACCGCGTGCGCGTGCTGTGCGGCCAGGGGGTGACGCCGGCGGCCATGACGATCGAACGCATGCGCTCGCTCGGGCTCGAAGTCGTGCCGGGAACCGGCCTGCTGCCCGCCGTGGTGCCCGGCGCATTCGGCGCCTGGATGACGATGCTGCGCGACTACGGGCAACTGCCGCTCGAAGACGTGCTGAGCTACGCGATCGGCTATGCAGAGAACGGCTACCCGGTGCTGCCGCGCATGTGTGCGTCGATTCTCGCGATCAAGGACTTCTTCCTCAGCGAATGGACGACCTCCGCCGAGCAATGGCTGCGCAACGGCGACGCCCCCGCCCCGAACGCGCTGTTCGCCAATCCCGCCATTGCCGCCACGTACCGCCGCATCCTGCGGGAGGCGAGCGCGAAAAGCGACCGCGCCGAGCAGTGCGAACTCGCGCGCACGGCGTTCTACCGCGGCTTCGTGGCCGACGCGATCGACCAGTATTTCCGCTCGACCGACGTGCTCGACACCTCGGGGCTTCGCAATCGCGGCCTGCTCAACGCGGACGATCTCGCGCGCTGGGAGCCCACCTACGAGGAAGCGCTCTCATACGACTACGCGGGCCTGCGTGTGCACAAGACAGGACCGTGGGGCCAGGGGCCGATGTTCCTGCAACAACTCGCGCTGCTCAAGGGCTTCGATCTGGGCGCGATGGATCCGTTCGGTGCGGATTTCGTGCACACGGTCATCGAAACGTCGAAGCTCGCGTTTGCCGACCGCGACGTGTTCTATGGCGACCCGCGCTTTGCCGACGTGCCGATGGAAACGCTGCTGAGCGACGCATACAACGACGCGCGCCGCCGTCTTGTCGATCCGCACAAGGCCTCGTTCGAATTCCGCCCCGGGCCGCTGCTCGACAGCGAAGCGCGCGCGGCGCGCATTCTCGCCAACGCGGGGCGGCAGCAGCCGGGCGGCTTCGGGCAGGGCGAACCGACCTTCGCGCCGCTGCCCGAATTGCGCGGCGATACCGTTCATCTCGACGTGGTCGATCGCTGGGGCAACATGGTGTCGGCCACGCCGTCGGGCGGGTGGCTGCAGGCGTCGCCCGCGGTGCCCGGGCTCGGCTTCAACGTCACCACGCGCGCGCAGATGTTCTGGATGGAAGAGGGCTTGCCTTCGTCGCTCGGGTCGGGCCGGCGTCCACGCACGACACTCTCGCCCACGCTCGTCACGCGCGAGGGCAAGCCCTATGCGGCGTTCGGCACGCCGGGCGGCGACCAGCAGGATCAATGGTCGATGCAACTGTTCCTGCGGCACGTGCATGCGGGCATGAACCTGCAGGCCGCGGTGGACGCACCCTCGTTCCAGACCGCGCATTTCCCCGGCTCGTTTTATCCGCGCTCGATGCAGCTCGGCAAGATGTCGGCCGAGTCGCGCTTTCCCGAAGCCACGCTCGCCGAATTGCGCGCGCGCGGCCACGATCTCACCGTGGCCGAGCCGTGGGGGCTCGGGCGGGTGTGCGCGGTGGGCATGCGCAACGGGCTCATGCGCGGCGCGGCCACGCCGCGCCAGATGCAGGCTTATGCGATCGGCCGCTGAACGCGCGCCACGCTCAACCGGAACCGACCCACCATGTCCACCGTCGCTGCCCGACTCGAAAGACTGCCGCTCGCGGGCTTCCATCGCAAACTGCTGCTGATCGGCGGTCTCGGTTATATGTTCGACGGGCTGGACTCGTCGTCGCTCGCCTTCTTGCTGCCGGTCGTGAGCAAGCTGTGGCATTTGACGAGCGCCGAAACGGGACTCGTCGCCAGCAGCACGTATATCGGCTACTTTTTCGGCGCATTTCTCTCGGGCGTGCTGGCCGACGTGATGGGTCGCCGCCGCATCATGATGAGCGCGCTGGCCATCTATTGCGCGGCGTCCATGGCGAGCGCCACGGCGCACGACTGGCACACGTTTTTCGCGCTGCGCATGCTCGCGGGCTTCGGTTCGGGTGCGGAAACGGTCGTCATCGCGCCGTTCCTCGCGGAATTTGTGCCGCGGCGCTATCGCGGCATGTTCTGCGGCGCGCTCGTCGGCTTCATGTCGTTCGGATATCTAGGTTCATCGATTCTTGGCTATACCGTCGTGCGCAATTTCGCAGACGGCTGGCGCTATCTCGCGGTGCTGACTTCGCTGCCGGTGGTGATGCTGCTCTGGTGGCGCAGGACGCTGCCCGAGTCGCCGCGCTGGCTCGAAAGCCGCGGACGCTCCGCCGAAGCCGACAGCATTGTGCGGGCGATCGAGTCGCGCTACGAGCAGGAGGGCATTGCGCTGGCGCCGCTGGGCTCGGTGGGCGCGATTCCCGCCGCGGCGCAGGGCAGCGGCAGTGCGCTGCAGAACGTGCTGACGCTGTTTTCACGCCGGCTCGTGGGCACGACGGCGGTGAGCTGGCTGATGTGGTTCTCCGTGGCCTTCGCGTACTACTCGTTCTTCTCGTGGATTCCGAGCCTGCTCGTCAAGGAAGGCCTGACGCTCACGAAGAGCTTCGGCTATTCGATTGCCATCTACGGTGCGCAGATTCCCGGCTATTTCTCGGCAGCCTGGCTCAATGAGCGGATTGGGCGCAAGGGCGTCGTGGCCTCTTACATGACGCTTGGCGGGCTCGCCGCGATTGCGCTGGCTTTCTCGCATACGGGCCTGCAGATCACGGTGGCGGGCGTGTGCCTCTCGTTTTTCATGAATGGCGCGTTTGCGGGCGTCTATGCCTATACGCCGGAGGTCTTCCCGACAGCGGTACGCACGACCGGTACGGGATCTTCGTCTTCGTTCGGTCGCATCGGCTCGGTGAGCGCGCCTATTCTGGTCGGTCTCGTGTATCCCGCGTTCGGCTTTCTCGGCGTGTTCGCCATGACGACCGCCGTGCTGCTGGCGGGCGCTTGCGTCGTGTTCTTCCTCGGCATCGAAACCCGCAATCGCTCGCTCGAAGACATCGAGGCGAGCGGCGCGCAGGCGGACTTCGATGCGCACAAGCCGCTCGCGCGCGACGGGCTGCGCGGCTGAGCACGCGCCATTCTCACTCTCGTGTACGTCCCATGCAAACGCCCCTTTCCCTCGCGAACGAACCCTACGCGCTGCAACGCGAACTTGCCACGCTCGCGCGTCTTGCGCGCGTCATTCGCCAGCCCGGGCAACCGGACGCGATTTTCCGCGAAGTGTGTGCCGTCGCCGCCGAAGCCATCGGCTTTCGCCTCTTCACGATCATGGCCTATGACGCCGGGAACCAGGAGGTGGAGCGCATGTTCACGAACATGCCTGACGTCTACCCGCCGGGCGGGCGCAAGCGAAAAAGCGGCACGCCCTGGGCGCAGCGCATTCTTTCGGATCTCGAACCGTTTCGCGCCACGACGCCAGACGGCCTGCGCGAAGCCTTCGACGATCACGCGGTAATGACGGCGATGGGGCTCGGCTCGATTCTGAACATACCGGTTGCCTACAACGGCCGTTGTGTCGGGACGATGAACCTTACGCACGTGGAGGGCTGGTACACCGCGCAACACGAGGAAACGGGCCTGCTGCTCGGCGCGTTTCTCGCGCCTGCGCTCGTCGCGCACGGCATGTCTTGCGCAGCCCATTCAAGCCCCTGATCGCAGGACCCTTGTTGATGAAGACAACGATATCCGCAGGAAACGCCAATCGCTGGCTGCTCGTCTTCGCGCTCGGCTATCTCGCGCTGCTGGTCGACGGTGCGGACGTCATGATGTACGGCCTCACACTCACGCGCATCAAGAGCGAATTCGGCTTGACCAATGTCGAGGCGGGCGCGCTCGGCAGCCTGACGCTGCTCGGCATGGCGATTGGCGGTATTGTTGGCGGCTGGGCGAGCGACTCGTTCGGGCGCGTGCGCGTGGTGGTCTGGGCGATGATGCTGTTCTCGGTGGGCGCGGGGCTGCTCGGTCTCACGCACAGCTTCGTCGAATTCGCGGTCGTGCGCTTCGTCAGCTCGATGGGCATCGGCTGCATGGTGCTGGTGAGCACGCTCGTGGCCGAATACGTGCCCATGGCGCGGCGCTCGCTGATACTCGGCATGCTGCAAACGGCGATTTCCGCAGGCTATATCACGGTGATCGCGCTCAGCACCTGGATCCTGCCGCACTACGGCTGGCGTATGCTGTTTTATGTGGCGGCAGCGCCCGTGTTGCTTGCGGTCGCGATTCACTTCTTCGTGCCCGAGCCACCGAGCTGGCGCATGAGCGAGGCTGCGGCTCGCCCGAGCGGCCGCCGCTGGCACGACAACCGCTACGCATTGATTTTCGCGGACCGCGAGGCGCGCAGGATGTTCATCTTCTGGTCGCTCGCTTCCGTGTTTGCGCTTTCGGGATTCTATGGCTTGAATAACTGGTTGCCCACGTATCTGGAAAGCGAACTGCACATCAAATTCAGTGCGATGACGGGATACATGACCGCAACGTGGGTCGTGGCGTTCATCGGCAAGATCGTGGCGGGCTGGCTAGGCGACCGCTGGAGCCGGCGTGGCGTGTATGTGCTGGGCTGTATCGGCGCGGCCGTCTTTCTTCCCGTGATCGTGCTGTTCCACACCCGCGAGAATATTGCGTGGCTGATGCTCGTGTTCGGCTTTCTCTATGGCGTGCCGCTGGGCACGATCGGCACGTTCATGTCGGAGAGCTTCGAAACGCGCGTTCGCGGCACGGCTGTGGGCGGTTCGTATAACGTAGGACGCTTTTGTTCGGGCGCGGCGCCTGTCGTGATCGGCTATATCGCTACGCAGTTTTCGATCGGCATGGGCTTTCTTTTGGTCGGCGCGGTGTTTTTCCTGAGCGGCGTGATGGCGCTGTTCATTCCGGACCGCCTGCACGATACGAGCGAAGTCGATCCGGCGCAGGTGAGCGGGGAGGCGCGGCAGGGGGCTTTGGCGGCGGCGACTGGCAGGGGGTGACGCGTAGCGGGGCGACGCCCCCTGAACAGCCCTCGCCGCACTCACTGTGGAACGATTTCGTAAGCTGCTTTGCGACGCGCCTGAAAACGAGGCCGGCGTTTTCGGCTAGCCGAATCGTCTCTGCGGGCCATGCGGTTGATTTGCCCTATTCCAGCACCGGCCTGAAAAAACTCCGCTCGTAACTCACGATACAACGCGTATCGGCGGCATAGCGGAATGCGGCCTGGCATTCGGCGTCTTTCATCGAATCGGCGCGATAAGTTTCATAGGCCGCGAGGCTCGGAAACGAAAAGAGCGCGAGCGCGATATTGTTGGCGCCCTCGGAAGGCAGGAAGTAGCCGTGATGCTTGCCGCCAAACTTTTCCACGAGCGGAATCCACATTTTGGCGTACGTTTCGAATTCTACGAGCTGGTATGGATCGATGACGTAACGCAGATAGCAGGTAATCATGGGGTCTTTCTTTTGGTTGTTGAAGTAAGGGCTCGGGCCGCCCTTCAAGGGCAGCTCACGCTTGCGCCATCTCCAGAAGCTTCGCCACGGTATTCATGTTGCGCGCGGTTCCAGCCTTCGCCGCAGCGATCTTGAGCTTCGAGCGCCCGATACCGTCCTTGTAAAACACAAAGATCTCGCGCTCGCCCAGGCGGAATTCTTCCGCCTGCTGGCCGCTCACGTTGTCGAACGCGTCCGCGGGCGGCGGCGAGTCGAGAAAGATCGCGACAGTGCGATCCGGTGCGGCAGCGGGAAACGGGTTGCCCTGCAGCACCGCGCCCAATTCGGCGGCCGTACGTACCACCACGCCAACGGGTTTGCCCGCATAAGCCTCCAGGCTCTGCTCGAGCTTCTTTTTCACCGATGCTTCGGCCAGCCGGCTCTCGAACACCACGTTGCCACTCGCGATATAGGTGCGCACTTGCGTGAACCCGAGCGCTTCGCACATGCCGCGAAGTTCGGGCATGGGGAGCTTGCCGGTTCCGCCGACATTCACGGCGCGTAGCAGGGCGATATAGACGGGCATGGGATCGATCGGGAAGCCAGGAGTTAGTCAGGGCGCCGCAAGTCGGTTGCGGCGAGGCCTTCGTTTGCCACGATGGCAGGGCGCCTGCGCGCGTTGATCGTCACGAAGACCGCCATCAGCACCATGAAGGCGGCGAGCAGCAAGGCGCTGTTGACGAGCACGTGTGCATAGCCGAGTTGAGCGACGTCGATGAACGGATAGGGGTAGAAGTCCGTCTCGCTGCCGCGCCAGAAGGTGATGGCAAGGTAGCCAAGCGGGTAGAGTAGCCAGGCGAAGCGGTCGCGAGCAGTAAGGCTGAAGCGCGGCACGAACAGCAGCCAATACGCCGCGCATAGCAGCGGGATCAGGCTATGCAGGCTCTCGTTGAGCAGCGCGCGATAACCGTGCGGCGTCCAGAGATGCCGCAGCAGCAGATTGTAAGCAATGCCAACGAACACGATATACACCGTGACTGCGCTCACAGCGCCCGGAGCGCGGAGCAGGGGTGCCGGCCACGTGCGCACGCGCAGCGCGATGCAGGTGAAGGTGAGCGCGACGAGCAGCACCGTGAGATTGGTCAGGTAGGCCGACAGCCTGCCGATGGCCTCGAACGTGTCGAAGCCGCGCAGCACCATGCGCTCGATCGTCATGTCGGTTTGCGCGGCGAGCGCTCCCCACGCGAGCAGCGCGATGACACCCGCCAACGCGGTGGCGTAGGGACTCGGCGGCTGCGCCGCGGCAGTAGGCGGCGCGGCAGCCGCGTGTGCGGATAGCGGTTGTTCGGACATGCAGCGATGGTAGCGCACAAAGATCATGCGCGTCCGAAGCGGCTTTTTCCCGGCGCCAGGCTATTTGCCGTCGGCGCGTTCCGCAGCCGAAACGAGATACAGGCGCACGAGATCGCGCAGTTCCGCCATCAGCACGGCGCGCGCCGATGGCTCTTCGTTGGCGATGCTGGCGACGCCCTTGAGCATGTGAATCAGCACGATCGCCATGACATTTGCCCTGGCCGGCCTGAGATGCGCGATCGCGCGGATCAGGATGTCGGCAACGCCGCCGCGCATCGCTTCGCGAAAGTGCTTGCGGTGGTCGTCGCTGCCGCTGCGGGCGTCGACGAGTGCAACGGCAAAGCTGCGCTGCGATTGCAACAGCAGCACGAAATCGACGAGCGCGTCGGCAACGGCCTCGAGTGTCATCTCCGGAACCTGTTGCTCCAGCTCGGCGAGTCCGTTCTTTGCCTGCTGGGCGTAACGCAGCAACAGCGCTTCGGCCAGCGCCTCCTTGGTCGGAAAGAAGCGGTACAGCGAGCCGATTGCCGTCGATGAGCGCGCCGCAATTTCGGTCATGGTGGCGGCGTCGTAACCCTTCTCCGTGAACACGGCGACGGCGGCGTCCATGATCGCGGCAACGCGCTGGCGGCCCCTTTCGCGTTTGGGCTCGGTAGGGCGCGCGGTTTCCGCAGCAGGCGTGGTGGACGTCATGGCGATATCTTAAAATGCGAGGATATGAGATGAATTCCTCGCATATTAGCATGCGGGACGCTTTTGACGGCGAGGCGCAAGAACGCACGAGTACAAGCGGATGCGCGCCGGCTGCTTGCCGATGAATTGACTTATGCGAGGATACTCTCTACCATGATTTGCGAGGTTATCCTCACATTTCGGCGCGGCGATCGCCGCCGCTGGCGCCATCACGTTTACCTTTCCCGTTTGAACGTTCGAGGTTACGACATGCCGTACGTGTGGCTCTTTTTCGCTGGCGCGTTCTTTTGCAACGCGATCCCGCATCTGGTTTCCGGTCTGCAGGGGCTGCCTTTTCCTACGCCCTTCGCCCGTCCGCGAGGGCGGGGCGACTCGTCGCCCATCGTGAACGTGGTTTGGGGCTTCGTGAATATCGCGATCGCAATCGCGCTGGGCACTGGACATCTCCAGCAGCCTGCAACGCGCGAGGACGTCCTGGCGCTGCTGGCGGGTGGGCTCCTCATGGGGCTTTTTCTTGCGTTCCATTTCGGCGCGGTTCAGCGGGAGAAGCGCGCCGATTGAGGTCGAAGCAGGCCGCGGCAAGATCGTGAAAAAAACAGTTGCACAGCTTAAGGGAAAACCCTATACTTAACCCGTCTCCTCCATGTCTCCTCCTGATATGGATTCAGCCCGCTCTCTCAGCGGGCTTTTTCTTTTCTGGCGCCGGATTGCTCAGGCCGCCAGCCATCCTCGCCAGTCATTCCTTTACGAACACAAAGTCGCATTTGCGTGTGGTCGTGCGCGAGCCGCTGCCTGAAGTCGCGTCGAACTGCGCGCTGACTTCATACGAATAGGGCGCTCGATTGTCGGCGTGGGGCGATGTGGCAGTCAGACCGTGGGCGACGAGCGTGGCAGACCCGTCGGGTTCGAGCTTGCCGTCCAGCGTGAGCCAGCCACTGGCGTCGCGTTCGCCGTGTTCTCCGTGCAGGACGTTTTGCTGGATTTCGGCGGGGAATTGATACCGGTAGCCCGGTGTGTCGCCGGCGCCCTTGGAGCACGTGAGCGTCACGTTCCAGTCGCCATCGAAGGTGCCGGCGGCGTGCGCCGCGGGTGTTCCAGCAAGGGTCGCGCAGACAGCGATGCAGTGCACGGCCAACGTTAATTTACCTACCCGCATTGCGGCTCCCGGTGTCGAGTCATCTGACACTATTGTGGCCGCAATTGGCGTGCCGGTATGGGCGCAGTCGCACAGTGCGTTTCGCGGCAGCGCGGCGCCAGGTTTGTGCCTTTTGTCAGCCTGGCTGCGACATGATTGTGCAACTAACTGTCAAGCCCGGCCACGGCAGTCGAATTTGGCCAGCGCGACCGCAAAGGAGTCCAGCCATCGACGTGAATAACATCGGTCTCCAGGGCGTGCGGCGCAGATGGCCGAGCGCACGCGCCGGGTTTTCCGGCGACTACTGCCCCGCGGCCACCCTTATCGCCGCGCGAGATTGCGCTTGAGCGCTGCGCAGCCCGCATCCGTGAGCGGCTCGACCATCTGGATCCGCTCATCGGGCTTGAAGTCGCTGATCCAGACCACGCGGCAACGTTGGGGCGAATCGGGTGAATCCGGCATCACCTGAAGCGTCGCGTGATGATGCTCGAAGCGTCCGCCGCACACGGTGTAGGCGAGGCGCATGTGGACGTCGTCGACGCCGATCACGCGTTCCTCGATCACGGTGCCGTCGGCGAACGTTACGCATCGCACGTCGTTTTCCATGCGCGCGTCGGTCAGCACGCCGGCGAATACACGGTCGACCTTGGCGGGGTCGCGCAGCGCGGCCCAGACGTCTTGCGCCGATGCTTCAACGGGGATGTCCCGGTAGACGGTAGCCATCGCACTTGTCTCCTTCGTTTTGTGTGACGAGTGCATCGTGGGCGCGCAACGCGCGGCGGTCCTGGGAAATCTTGACGTCGTTTGCGACGGCAGCGGCTGCGACTCGTGCCGCCTCAATGCGCGTGCCGATGGTGCACGTCGGGGTAGTGCGCGTGGCTATGCGTGATCGGCGCGTGACGGTGCGCATGCGCGTGCGGCTCAGAGCCGTCCCACGCGAAATCGTGCTCGTGCTGGTGGTGTTCGTCGTGCCGGTGCGCATGGGTGTGCTCGAGCGGCTCGTGCGTGTGCGTGTGGTCGTGACGTTCGCGCACGTGCAGCCACACGCCAAACGCCATCAATGCGAGCGCGAGCCAGAAAGCGAGCGCCGGGCGCTCCGGCCACAGCAGCAGTGAAAGCGCCACGCCGAACAGCGGCGCCACGGAGAAGTAGGCGCCGGTGCGCGCCGTGCCGAGATGGCGCAGCGAGACGACGAAGAGCACGAGGCTCACGCCATAGCCCGCGAAGCCCACGGCCATGGCGCCGCCGACCGCCGGCCACGCAGGCCAGTGCGCGCCTGCCGCGAGCGCAATGCCGATATTCACCGGCCCGGCCACGAGGCCCTTGGTGCACGCCACGACCATCGCGTCATTGGTCGAGACCTTGCGCGTGAGGTTGTTGTCGATGGCCCAGCACAGGCACGCGAGCGCGACGAGCAGCGCGCCGGGCGCGATGCCGGACACGGCGCCGGCATGCGCGCCGGGCCACGAGAGCAGCACGCCGCCCGCCACGATCGCCAGCATGCCTAGCGCGATCTGCGCATCGAAGTTTTCCCGAAAGCAGACCCATGCGATGAGCGCCGTCAGCACGCCTTCGAGGTTCAGCAGCAGCGCGCTCGTGGCGGCGGGCGTAGTGTTCAGGCCGAGCATGAGCAGGGCGGGCGCCGCCACGCCGCCCGCAGCGATCGCACCGGCAAGCCACGGCAATTCGGCCATGCGCAGCGGGTCGTGCGTGGGCTCACGCGCGGCGGCCGAGTCGCGGCGCGCCGGGAGGCGGCGCAACAGCAGCACGACCGCGAGCCCCGAACCGCTGCCGAGATAGAAGAGCCCCGCGAGCATGAACGGCGAGACGCTGCCGAGCAGCGCCTTGGCGAGCGGTGTGGTGATGCCGAACAGCGCGGCCGCAAGCAGCGCCGTGAAGATGGTATGCCGATGGGACTTCATAGCAGGCTGGAAGCGGAAAGAGGACCAAAAAAGCGGAGCAGAAGCACGATGGGCGCGCGAGCGGGCTGCGCGCCGGTTTGGTCTGGGAACTATAAATCTTTAACTTGGGCAGGGGGGCAGATTCGGCCAGATTCTAAGTCTTCTCGCGCACCGGGTGAAGCGCGCTGGCTGTGCCCCGTCCCTATCTCTCCGGATGAGAGAAAACCCTGGATCTAAAAACATAGCGGAACGCGCGCCTACTGGTATGATGACCTCATGACGGCATAAGTGATGAGTATTGCAAAGCAGTCGAGACCGTCAGCTGGTTGTAGTCAGACAAAGGCGTTTAACCAGACAGGAGACAGCATCATGAAGGCACCCAGGCGTTGGCTTGCGTCGACGTTGATGTCATTTGCGGTTCTCGGCACGGCGGG
Organism: Paraburkholderia sp. CNPSo 3281; assembly: GCF_024206515.1. Lineage (NCBI taxonomy): Bacteria > Pseudomonadati > Pseudomonadota > Betaproteobacteria > Burkholderiales > Burkholderiaceae > Paraburkholderia > Paraburkholderia sp. CNPSo 3281. The sequence goes on from NZ_JAMBPS010000009.1 coordinate 160,570, forward strand.
GGCCGCGCAAGCGACCAGTCTCATCGCCATCATCACTCCCTCTCACGACAATCCCTTCTTCAAGGCGGAAGCCGACACGGCGAACGCGCGCGCCAGGGCGCTTGGCTACGACACCATCGTGCTGGTGCACGACGACGACGCCAACAAGCAATCGCAGCTCATCGACACCGCCATCGCCCGCGGGGCGAAGGCGATCATTCTCGACAACGCCGGTTCGGAGGCGTCCATCGCCGCAGTCCAGAAGGCCAAGGACGCGAAAATTCCCGCGTTTCTGATCGACCGGGAAATCAACGCGACCGGTATCGCCATTTCGCAAATCGTTTCGAACAACTACCAGGGTGCGCAGCTCGGTGCGCGCGCCTTCGTCAAGGCGATGGGCGAGAAAGGCAACTACGTGGAACTCGTCGGCCGCGAGGCGGATATCAACGCGGGCATCCGCTCGAAGGGCTATCACGATGTGATCGACCAGTTTTCGAACATGAAGATGGTCGAGCGCCAGTCGGCGAACTGGAGTCAGACTGAAGCCTATACGGTGATGGAATCGATCCTGCAGAGCCACCCCGACATCAAGGGCGTGATAGCCGGCAACGACACCATGGCCATGGGCGCGTCAGCCGCGCTGAAGGCTGCCAAGCGCAACGACATCATCGTCGTGGGCTTTGACGGCAGTAACGACGTGCGCGACGCGATCAAGCGCGGCGACATCCGCGCGACGGTGCTGCAGCCCGCGGCAGAGGCGGCCACGGACGCCGTCGATCAGGCCGACAAGTATCTGAAGACCGGCGCGACGGGCAAGCCCGAAAAGCAGCTCATCAACTGCTCGCTCATCACGAAGACGAACGCCAGCAAGCTCGACATGTTCGCGTTGCGTTAAGGCGCGCATCGGTAGCACAAGCATCGTACGAGCGGAGCGCGGCGCGCTCCGCAACGACATCCGTAACCAGATGGGGTTATGCATGGGAGTGCTTCGGTACGCGGTCATTGCCGTTGTGGCGAGCGGCGCGCTGCACGGCTGCAAGCTCGTGAAAAACAGCGACCTGCAGGGCTCGGGTGGATCGCACGATAACTATGCGTCGGCGGGCTACGACCCGAACGCCATGGTGGCGTCGATGTGGAGTACGAAGATCGTGCCCGACATCGAGAAGCGCGCGGTGGACTATCGCACGCTGCGCGACGCGATCAAGGCGGACCCCGACGCCGCCGGCCACAAGTACGGCTACCGCGGCAAGGACGATGGCGCGCCGTGGAATTTTCCGACCACGCTGCACGGCACCATCGTGGACGTGGACACGCAGTCGAGCCAGGGCACCGTGGGCGTCGACGTTGACGGCAGCGGGCAGGCGAGCGTGATCGTCGACATCGGCCCGACGGTGCTCGGCACCACGCTGCGCGATTCGCTCGATTTCATTTCGTTCAGCAATTTCCGCAACCAGATCGAGTACGCGCAGTTTGGCACGGCGCTCAATGCGTACGCGGCGAATCACGTCATGAAGCCGCTGCCGCGCAACGATCTGAAAGGCAAGCCGATTACCGTAACGGGGTCGTTCTCGTACGACTCGTCGAGCGACCAGCCGGAGATCGTGCCGCTCGCGGTCACGGTCGGGGGCAAGTCATGACCGATGCCTGCAATGCGGACGTGATCCTCCAGGTCGAGGACGTCACCAAGGTCTATCCCGGCACGGTTGCACTCAAGGGCGTGAACTTCTCGGTGCGGCGTGGCGCAGTCAATGTCCTTGTGGGCGAGAACGGCGCGGGAAAATCCACGCTCATGAAAATCATCGCGGGCGCGGAGCAGCCGACCAGCGGGAATCTCGTTCTGGACGGCAAGCCTGTCGCACCGGGCAGCAGTGCGGAGGCACTGCGCCACGGCATCGGCATCGTGTTTCAGGAACTCAACCTCTTTCCGAACCTCACGATCGCCGAGAACATCTTCATCGCGCACGAAATCACGCGCGTCGGCATCGATATCGACGCCGCCGCGCAGCGCGAGAAAGTGCGCGAGTTGCTCGCGCGGCTCGAACTCGACCTCAGCCCTGACACGCTGGTCGAGGATCTGCGCATCGGGCAGCAGCAGCTCGTGGAGATCGCGAAGGCACTCGCCCACGACGCGCGCGTGCTGATCCTCGACGAACCCACCTCGGCGCTCAGCGCGGCGGAAGTGGCCGTGCTGTTTCGCGTGATTGCGGAGCTGAAGGCGCAGGGCGTGTCGATCGTCTACATCTCGCACCGGCTCGAAGAACTGGTCAGGATCGGCGACTACATCACGGTGCTGCGCGACGGCCTCATCACGGGCCATCAACCGATGGCGCAGATCGACGTGCCGTGGATCGTGCGGCAAATGGTGGGCCGCGAAACGAAGGACTTTTCGCGCCCCGTCGGCCACACGCGCGGCACCGAGGTGTTGACGCTGCGGGACGTCACGCTGCCGCGCAAAGGCAGTGGCCTGCTCGTGGATCACGTCTCGCTGTCGCTGCACGCGGGCGAGATCGTCGGCATCTACGGGCTGATGGGGGCGGGGCGTTCCGAGCTGTTCGAATGCATTCTGGGCGTGCATCCTCACGCAACCGGCAGCGTAGTGCTGAACGGCAAGCCGCTCGACGGCAAGCCGATCGCGGGGCGCGTCGCGCAGGGGCTCGCGCTCATTCCCGAGGACCGCAAGGCCGACGCGCTGCTGCCCATCATGTCGATTGGCGAGAACATGACGCTCTCGAGTCTCGCGGCCCATGCGCGAGGTTTTCACATCGATCCGCGGCGCGAGCAGCGCTCGGTGCTCGACTACATTCGCGACCTCGCGATCAAGGTCGCCGACTGGCGGCTGCCGGTCAGCTCGCTCTCCGGCGGCAACCAGCAGAAAGTCGTGATCGCCCGTGCGCTGATGACCACGCCAAAGGTCCTGCTGATGGACGAGCCCAGCCGCGGCATCGACGTGGGCGCGAAGGCGGACATTTTCAAGGTCATGCGCGACCTGGCCGGCCGGGGACTGGGCGTGCTGTTCGTGACGTCCGATCTGGAAGAGGTGATGGCCTTGTCCGACCGCATTCTCGTGATGTCGAACGGCCGTGTCACCGCTGAATTCGATGCCGCCGACGCGACGCAGGACGCGCTCGTCGCCGGCTCCGCAGTCGGGCACAGGACGGCGCATGCCGCCCATGCGGCGCACGAACAGGCGGCCTGAGCAAGCGCGTTCAACGGTTGTCACGGTTCCAACATTTAGCCTGCATTCATCTGGAGAGCATTCATGTCGCTGGCCATCAAGAGCACGGCACCCGGAGCGAGCTTCGGCGAGGCGCCGCTGCTCCTGCTGCTGAAGCTGCGCACGTTCATCGCATTGTTCGCGGTCGTGGTCTTCTTTTCGTTCGCTGCCCACAACTTTCTCAGCATCGAGAACCTGCTCATCATGTCGCGGCACGTCGCGCTCAATGCCTTCCTCGCGATCGGCATGACCTTCGTGATCGTCGCGGGCGGCATCGACCTTTCGGTGGGCTCGGTCGTGGGCCTGACGGGCATGGTGGCAGGCGGGCTCATCCTCAAGGGCATTCCGATCGGCAGCGAGTACACATTGTTTCTGAGCGTGCCCGCCGTGATCGCTGTGGCGCTCATCACGGGAATACTCGTGGGCGCGATCAACGGCCTGCTCATCACGCGGCTGAACGTGGCGCCCTTCATCGCGACGCTCGGCACGCTCTATATCGCGCGCGGCGCCGCGTTGCTGTCCTCGGGCGGCGAGACCTTCCCGAACCTCACGGGCAATCCCGCCTACGGCACGGGTGGCTTTCCCGTTCTCGGCAGCGCGACGATACTCGGCATCCCGCTCACGGTATGGCTGCTGGTCGTGGTGGGCGTGATTGCCGCGTACATCGCCGCGCGCACGCCGCTCGGCCGGCAGATCTACGCGGTCGGCGCCAACGAGCGCGCCGCCCAGCTCTCGGGTGTACGCGTGAACCGCGTGAAGATGTTCGTCTATATGTTTTCCGGCTTCTGCGCGGCGATCGTCGGGTTGATCATTGCGTCCGAACTGGTCGCTTCGCACCCCATGAGCGGCGAGACATTCGAACTCAACGCGATCGCGGCGGCCGTGCTGGGCGGCACGTCGATGTCGGGCGGACGCGGCAAGATCGGCGGCACCATCGTTGGTGCGTTCGTGATCGGCATGCTTTCGGATGGCCTCGTGATGATGGGCGTGAGCTCCTTCTGGCAAACGGTGATCAAGGGCGTCGTCATCGTGGCGGCGGTGGTCGTGGACCAGATCCAGCGGCGCGCGCAGCAACGCTTTGCGCTGCAAAAACAGGCCGCAACGGGGGCGTGACCGATGAGCGCAACACCGGAGCAATTGAAGGGCGCGTTGATCGGCTGCGGATTCTTCTCGCTCAATCATCTGCACGCGTGGCAGGACATCGACGGCGCACGGATCGTCGCGCTGTGCGACGCCAACCGCGCGCGTCTCGACGAGGTCGGCGAGCGCTTTCGGATCGAGCGGCGCTATACGGACGCGGCGACGATGCTGCGCGAAGAGCGGCTCGACTTCGTCGATATCGCGACCACCGTGCCGAGTCACCGAGCGCTCGTGGAGCTTGCGGCGGCGGCCGGCGTGGCCACGATCTGCCAGAAGCCGTTCGCCTCCACGCTCACCGATGCGCGCGCGATGGTTCAAGCGTGCCACGAGGCCGGCGTGCCGCTGATGGTTCACGAAAACTTTCGTTGGCAGAGCGCGATCCAGGCCGTCGGAAGGGCGCTGCGCGAGGGAGCGATCGGGCAGCCGTTCTGGGGCCGCGTGTCGTTTCGTTCTGCCTATGATGTGTTTAGCGGCCAACCCTATCTGGCGCAGGGCGAGCGCTTTATCGTCGAAGATCTCGGCATACATGTTCTCGATATCGCGCGCTTCCTGTTCGGCGACGTGGCGCGTGTGAGCGCCACGACCGCGCGCGTGAACCCTTCGATTCGCGGCGAGGACGTCGCGACGATCCTGCTCGCGCATGAAAGCGGCGTGAGCAGCGTGGTGGATTGCAGCTACGCGACGCAGTTGCCGCGCGAGCTCTTTCCGCAGACGCTCATCGAAGTCGACGGCGCCGAGGGTTCGCTGCGGCTCTTCGCCGACTACCAGTTGCAGATCCATACGCGTACAGGTACGGAGCTGCGCAACGTCGCACCGTGTGCGCTCTCATGGACGAGCGAGCCCTGGGTGGCGATCCAGGGCAGCGTGTCCAGCATACAGTCGCACTGGGTGGATTGCCTGCGGCGCGGCGTCGAGCCTGCCACGAGCGGTCGCGACAATCTGCGTACGCTGGAACTTGTGGAGGCCACGTATCTTTCGGCGCGCGAGGGGCGCAGCGTCGTGCCGGGAGAGGCGGCGTCATGAGCGCGGGTATCAACAACGCGGTCTACTACGGCACGGAGCAGCCGGTGACACCGGCGCGCCGCCTCGAAGCGGGACCGTGGTCGGCGTGGCTGATCGACGGCGCATTGCACGACATCCGCTATCAAGGCACCGAAGTCATACGCGCCGTGTCGTTTCTCGTGCGGGACAAGGACTGGGGCACCTGCCGCCCCGCGATCGAACGCATCGACTTCGAAGAGACGGCGGGCGGCTTTCACGTCGCGTATGACGCGCGCTGCGCGAATCCGAACGGAGATGCGCTCAGCTTTGCACTTGCCATCGATGGCTCTGACCATGGCGCGCTCTCGTTTCGCAGCGACGTCACCGTATATTCTGACTTTCTCGCGGCGCGTTGCGGGTTTTGCGTGCTGCATCCCATCGACGGCGTAGCAGGCGCACCTACGCGTGTGGAGCACGGCGATGGCAGTCGTGAAAGCGCGGCTTTCCCGGCGTTGATCGATCCGTGGCAGCCCTTCAAGGACATCGCGGCAATCGAACACGATCTGCCGAACGGATTGACGGTGCGTTGCGCCTTCACGGGCGATGTGTTCGAAATGGAAGACCAGCGCAACTGGTCCGATGCGTCGTTCAAGACCTACTCACGACCGCTTGAACTACCCTGGCCCTATACGCTGGAAAAGGGCGCGACGTTCGCGCAGACGGTGACGCTGAGCGTGAGCGCGGCGGTCGATGTGGCGAAGGCGGCGCAAAAGACGCGCGAGCCTGGCGCACTCACGATCGAAATCGGGGGCGCTGACTCCGCGCTGCCCGAAGCCATGCCGGCGATCGGCGTAGCGATCGCCGCACACGATGCCGCGGCGGCGCTCGCGAATCTCGCGTTGCTTGCCGAACTCGGGCCGCAGCAATTGACGCTGGGCTTCGACCCGCTTGCGGGCGATGGCGTGGCCGAGCTTGAGCGCTTTGCGCAGTTGCAGCGCGAAAGCGGCGTGCCCGCCGTGCTGGAGTTTGCATTGCCCGGCGTCGAGGCGCCGCCTGTGGAACTCTCGCGTCTCGCCGCACAAATCGACCAGGCGGGCCTCGCCTTGACGGGCATCGTCGTGAGCCCGGCCGTGCATCGGCAGTCGAACCCGCCGGGCAGCGTGAGCCCGCCGTGCCCCGCGCTCGACGAGGTCTATCGCGCGGCGCGCCGTGCGTTCCCCAAACTACGCCTTGGCGGCGGCATGCTGAGCTACTTCACGGAGTTGAACCGCAAGCGGCCGCCGCTCGACATGGTCGACTGGGTCACCCACGCGACGTGCCCCATCGTGCACGCTGCCGACGACCGCAGTGTGATGCAAACGCTCGAAGCCATTCCCCACATCACGCGCTCGTGCCGCGCGCTGATCGGCGGCCAGCCCTACGCGATCGGGCCGGTCTCGATCGGCATGCGGCAGAACCCGTACGGTTCGCGCGTGATGCCGAATCCCGCAGGCGAACGCGTCGCCATGGCCGCCAACGATCCGCGCCAGCGCGCCCTGTTCGGCGCGGCCTGGCTCGCCGGATACGCGGCTGCGCTCGAAGGCGCGGGAATCGAAACGCTCACGCTCGGTGCCTTGACGGGGCCGCGCGGGCTTGCCGATGTGGAAGGCGACACGCCCGCACGCTATCCGGTTCTCGATATCGCGAAGGCATTGGCTCGCATGGCGGGAGCGGCGCGCCTGCGCGTCACGGGAAGCGGCGCTGCCGCCGGTATCGCGTGCCTCACAGCGCGCCATGCCGACGGTGCGATCGAAATCGTGCTGGCCAATCTGACGAGCGAGCCACGCGAGGTTCAGATCGAACTCGACGAGGCAATACACACGTCACTGCAAGCGACGCGCCTCGACGAATGCACGTTGAGCGGACGACCCGACGCGCCCACGCCGTGGACGCTGTCGCCCGGTGTTCCGGTAACGCTGCGTCCGTTCGCCTGTGTGTTCGCGTCTTCGCGCGTGGTGTAGGCGTAGCGTTCGCAGCTCATAAGCGCTGGGGCGTGCGGGCATGTCGGTGGAAATACCAGGTGTTGTCGTTCCGTCATAGTGGTCTACTCATCATACCAGCACATATGATCTGTTGCAGATCATCTCGCGGGAGCAAATGCATGCAAGCCGTTTCAGGAAAAGCCGAATCCGCTTTCGAACGTCCGACGATCCGCAAGGTCTCGCTGCGCCTCGTGCCGTTCGTCGCCTTGATGTTCTTCATCAACTTCCTCGACCGCACCGCGATCTCGTTTGCCGGCCCGAACGGCATGGCGCACGACCTCGGTCTCGACGCGGCGCAGTTCGGCTTTGCGGCGGGCGTGTTCTTCATCGGCTACATCTTTCTCGAAGTGCCGAGCAACCTGGCGCTGCATCGCTACGGCGCGCGCCGCTGGCTCGCGCGCATCATGGTGACGTGGGGCGTGGTCGCGCTCCTGCTTGCGTGGGTCGACAGCGCGACTTCGCTCTATGTGCTGCGTTTCCTGCTGGGCGTGGCGGAGGCGGGCTTTTTCCCCGGCGCGATCCTGTTCCTCAGCAACTGGGTGCCGCAGCGCCATCGCAGCCATATCCTCGCGCTGTTTTATCTCGCGCAGCCGCTCACCATCGTGATCGGTGCGCCGTTCGCCGCGCTGCTCATCGGGGCGCGTGGGTGGTTCGGGCTCGCGGGGTGGCGCGTGATGTTCATCGGTGTGGCCTTGCCGGCCATCGTGGTGGGCGTGATCGCGTGGTTCTATCTGAGCGACCGTCCCTCGCAGGCGCGCTGGCTCACACGCGACGAACAGGCATGGCTCACCGCGGAAATCGAAGCCGAGGCGCGTGCAAAAGAGCAGGGCGCCGCGAGCCACGGCGCGCATGCGGGCGCGGCCCTGCTGAGCCCGCGGGTGTGGATGTTCTCGCTGATCTATTTCGGGCTCGTCTACGGCCTCTATGCGCTCGCGTTTTTCCTGCCGACCATCATCGGCGGATTCGAAGGGCAGTTCGGCACGCACTTCAACGTGTTCCAGAAGGGGCTCATTACGGCCATTCCGTATCTGCCGGCCGCCATCGCACTCTTCGTCTGGAGCCGCGACGCCACGCGCCGCGGCGTGCGCGGCTGGCACGTCGGGATTCCCGCGTTGCTCGGCGCGTTGAGCATTCCGCTCGCGCTCTACATGAAGTCGCCGGCCGCCAGCATTGCCGTCATCACGGTGACGGCCTGCGCCGTGTTCGCCGCGCTGCCGTGCTTCTGGACGCTGCCGGCCCGCTCGCTCTCGGGCGCGGGCGCCGCCGCTGGCATCGCGCTCATCAACACGGTCGGCAACGTGGCGGGCTTCGTCGCGCCTTACGTGACGGGCGCCATGCACGATGCAACCGGCTCTTACCACGCGCCGATGTTCGTCGTCGGCGCACTGATGCTGCTGAGCGCCGTGCTCGCGCTGGCCTTTGCCCGCGAACCGCGCGCATCGCGTGAGCGCGAGCGTGCGCTCGCCGCGAACTGATTGAACCTGGACTCACGGACCTAGCAAGGAGGATGAGCATGAAAGAGAAAATTGCGCTCTTTGGCGCAGGCGGAAAGATGGGCTTTCGCCTCTCGGGCAACCTGCAGAAGTCGGACTACCGCGTGGCACACGTCGAAGTCGGTGAGGCGGGCCGCAAGCGCCTCAAGGACGAGCTGAACATCAACTGCGTGTCGGTCGAAGCGGCGCTCGACGGCGCCCACGTCGTCATCCTCGCCGTGCCCGATACGCTGATCGGCAAGCTGAGCCATGAGATCTCGCCCATGCTGAAGGCCGGCACGATGGTGATGACGCTCGACGCCGCCGCGCCGTTCGCGGGCCATCTGCCGGAGCGGCCCGATCTCACGTACTTCGTTGCGCATCCATGCCATCCGATCATCTTTAACTACGATGTCGATGAAAAGTCACTTCACGATCATTTCGGTGGCGCATACGCAAAGCAGTCGATCACGAGCGCGCTGATGCAGGGCCCGGATGAGGCGTTCGATCTCGGCGAAGACGTGGCGAAAACCATCTACGCGCCGATCCTGCGCTCGTACCGCCTGAGCGTGGAGCAGATGGCCATGCTCGAGCCGGGCCTCTCCGAAACAGTCTGCGCGACGCTCCTGTACGTGATGCGCGAAGCGATGGACGAGACCATCCAGCGCGGTGTGCCCAAGGAAGCCGCGCGCGACTTCCTGCTCGGCCACATGAACATCCTGAGCGCGGTGATCTTCAACGAGATACCCGGCGCGTTCTCCGACGCCTGCAACAAGGCGATCGAATTCGGCAAACCGCGCCTCATGCGCGACGACTGGAAGGGCGTGTTCGACCGCGCCGAGATCGCCGAGAGCATTCGCCGTATCACCTGACCCGAAACAGGAAGCGCACCGTGACCGAACGTATTCACGCGACTTACTGGCTGGAAACCGGCGATGATCCGCGGCGTGCCGCCGACGTCATCGCCGGAGAGCAATCGAGCGGCACTTTCGTCGCACTGCCAAACGAAACCCCCGAGCTGAAGGCGCGCTCCGGCGCGCGGGTCGAGCGCCTCGACGTGCTCGAAACCGCGGATGCGCCGAGCCTGCCCGGCGGCATGCGCTCAGACACCTACACGCGCTGTACGCTCGAACTCTCGTGGCCGATCGGGAATTTCGGCGCGTCGCTGCCGAATCTGATGTCGACCGTTGCGGGCAACCTGTTCGAGCTGCGTCAGGTGTCGGGCTTGAGGCTCACCGGGCTGCGACTGCCACAGTCGTTCGCGGCGGCCTATCCGGGGCCGGCGTTCGGCATCGAAGGCACGCGTCGCCTCACGGGCGTGGCGCACGGTCCGCTGATCGGCACGATCATCAAGCCGAGCGTGGGGCTCTCGCCCGAGCAAACCGCGCAGCAGGTGCGCGAGCTCGTGCAGGGCGGCATCGACTTTATCAAGGATGACGAACTACAGGCCGATGGCTCACATTGCCCCTTCGACGAACGTGTGAAGGCGGTGATGCGCGTGGTCAACGAGCACGCCGAGCGCACCGGCAAGAAGGCGATGGTGGCGTTTAATCTCACGGGCGATCTCGACCAGATGCGCCGCCGCCACGATCTCGTGCTCGCGCATGGCGGAACGTGCGTAATGGCCGTGCTCAATTCGGTGGGTATCGTGGGCCTGCATGAGTTGCGGCGGCATTCGCAGTTGCCCATCCACGCGCATCGGGCGGGGTGGGGCTACCTCTCGCGCAGTCCGGCGCTCGGTTGGGACTACGCGCCGTGGCAGATGATCTGGCGTCTCGCGGGAGCGGACCACATGCACGTGAATGGCCTGCGCAACAAGTTCAGCGAGCCCGACGAAAGCGTGATCGCCGCTGCGCGCGCCGTGCTCGCGCCCGTGATGGCAAGCGCCCCAATGCCGGCCATGCCTGTTTTCAGCTCGGGGCAGACCGGCCTGCAGGCCGCCGATACCTACGCCGCACTCGGCTGCGCGGATCTCATCCACACGGCGGGCGGCGGCATCTTCGGACACCCGCAGGGCGTGGCCGCGGGCGTCGATGCATTGCGCGAAGCCTGGTGCGCCGCCATCGAAGGCGTACCGCTGGAGCAGCACGCGCAAAGGCATCCGTCCTTGCGCGCGGCGCTCGGCTTCTGGAAGTGAGCAGCGGGATGGCCGAAGCAAACAACGCGTCCCTACCCGAGGGCCTGCTGCTCGCGTATTACGGCGACGACTTCACGGGATCGACCGATGCGATGGAGGCCATGACGGCCGCGGGCATCCCCACCATCCTTTTTCTCGATACGCCCACACCCGAGGCGCTCGCGCGTTTTCCCGAGGCGCGTTGTGTGGGCATTGCGGGATCGTCGCGCGGGCGCAGCACGGCGTGGATGCGCGAGACGCTGCCACATGCGTTTTCGAGCCTCGCCGCGCTCGGCGCACCGGTGCTGCAGTACAAGGTGTGCTCCACGTTCGATTCGTCGCCTGAGGTCGGTTCGATTGGCGCCGCGATCGACATTGGCGCGCAGCACATGCCGGGGCGCTGGTCGCCCATGGTGATCGGCGCACCGCGCCTGAAACGCTACCAGGTGTTCGGCAATCTCTTCGCAGCCGTCGACGGCGTCGGCTATCGCCTCGACCGTCATCCGACGATGGCGCGCCACCCCGTGACGCCGATGGACGAAGCCGATCTGCGCAGCCATCTCGCGCGGCAGACGGCGCGCCGCGTCGAACTCGTCGACATGCTTCAGTTGCGCGCCGGGGAGGGCGCTGCACGCGTCGGCATGCTTTCCGCGGACGATACCCCCGTCGTGCTGATCGATGTGCTCGACGACGAAACGTTGGCAGAAGCGGGCCGCCTCGTTTGGGAAGCGCGTGGAGAAGGGGTGTTCACGGCCTCGTCATCGGGCCTCCAGTACGCGCTTGCCGCGTACTGGCGCTCGCGAGGCTGGCTGCCTGCTGCGCCGTCGTTGCCCGCGGCGAGCCCGGTCGAGGCGATTGGCGTGGTGAGCGGCAGTTGTTCGCCTGTCACCGCGGCACAGATTGGCTGGGCACGCCAGCACGGTTTTCACGTGGATCGGCTCGACCTCGCGCGTGCCCTCGATTCGCAGGCCGGACCCGCTGAAATCGAACGGGCGGCTGGTGCGGCTACGCAAGCCATCGTCAGCGGAAGCAGCGCCTTGGTCCACAGCGCGGAAGGCCCGGACGACCCGGTCGTGCGCGGCTTCGACGAGATTGCACGGCGCTGCGGACGCACGCGCCAGGACGCCGCGCGCGAGGTGGGCCGTGCGCTCGCTGAGGTGATGCGGCGCATGCTCGATCGCACCGGCGTCTCGCGTGTGGTCGTTGCGGGCGGTGACAGTTCGGGCGAGGTCGCGAGCGCGCTCGGCATCGACGCGCTGAGTGTGGCGGCGGGCGTGGCGCCCGGTGCGCCGCTGTGCCGGGCGTGGTCGAGCGCTGCCGGGCGCGATGGTCTCGAAATCGTGCTCAAGGGCGGACAGATCGGCCAGGCCGACTTCCTTGGCGCCGTGCGCGAAGGGCAAGCGAAGTGATCCGGCGGTGACGTGGTGGCCGGCGGCGCGGTGTGGTATTGTCATTACACCAGACGTTTACAGTACCACTGCAATGGGCGAGATCATTCCACGTCGCAAGCTATACCAGGAAGTCGTCGACCGGCTCATGGAACGCATCCGTGCGGGCGAGATCGCGCCCGGCGCACAGTTGCCGTCCGAGCGCGAGCTGATGGAGATATACGGCGTCGGGCGGCCGGCGGTGCGCGAAGCGCTGCAGGCGCTGGAGCGTTCCGGCATCGTCGAGATCGTGCATGGTGAGCGTGCCCGCGTGGTCGTGCCGACCGCAGACCGCCTGATCGCCCAGATCGCCGGTGGCGCGCTGCATCTGCTGCGCACCCAGCCCGACATGCTCGAGCACCTCAAGCATGCGCGGCTCTTCCTGGAAACCGGCACTGCCCGCATGGCAGCCGAGCGGGCTACTGAAGAGGACGTCGCACGGCTTCAGTTAAGCGTGGCGCAGCATCGGGCGTCCATGGTCAATCTCGCGGAATTCATCGAGAGGGACATGGCGTTCCACCGCGAAATTGCGAAGATCAGCGGCAACCCGATTTTTCCCTCGATCGTGGAGTCGCTGTTCCGGTGGGCGGGCGAATACTATCAGCCGCTCGTGCGCGCGCCAGGCGTTGAGGAACTGACGCTCACCGAGCATCAACGCATCGTCGATGCGATCGCCGCCCGTGACGGCGACGCCGCCGAGGAGGCGATGCGCGCCCATCTTACGCGCGCCAACGAACTCTACCGTATGCAAGGTCGCAATTAGCAATACGGTGGCTGGCCGTCCAGCTGCATGAACGCGCTGGACTTCAGCCGGATGTGGCGGTGTTTGATTGGCGGCGTACGGCAACTAGGCAAGCGGCAGGTGATGCCTCGGCTGCGTCAGCATCGTTGGCTTGAGAATGTCCTCGAGTTGCGCCCGCGTGAGCAATCCTCTCTCAATGACAATATCGGCGACGCTCCTTCCCGAGACGAGCGCTTCCTGGGCTACCTGCGTCGCATTCGTATAGCCGATGTACGGATTCAGTGCGGTCACGATGCCGATCGAATTTTCAACGAGCGAACGAAGTCGCTCGCGATTGGCCGTGATCCCGTCGACACACCTCGACGCCAGGGTAAGACATCCCGCACGCAGGTGCGCCACGCTCTTGAACAGGCTGTGCGCAATGACCGGCTCGAACGCATTCAACTGCAATTGACCGGCCTCCGCGGCAAAGCTTACCGTCACGTCATTGCCAATGACTTCGAAAGCGATCTGGTTCACCACCTCCGGAATGACCGGGTTGACCTTGCCCGGCATGATGCTGGAGCCCGCCTGAACCGGCGGCAGATTGATCTCGCCAAGGCCTGCGCGCGGGCCGCTCGATAGCAGGCGAAGGTCATTGCAGGTCTTTGAAAGCTTGACCGCCACGCGCTTGAGCACGCCCGACAGTTGCACGAACGAGCCGACGTCCTGGGTCGCCTCCACGAGATTGGGGGAGGTCGTCACCGGGATACCCGTGACGCTGGCCAAATGGCGGCAGACGAGCGGCGCATAGTCGGGCGACGTGTTGATGCCCGTGCCGATCGCCGTGGCGCCCAGGTTGATTTCGCAAATCAGTTTTGACGCTTCCTGCAGACGTTCCTGATCTTCTTCGAGCATGACTGCGAAGGTGCTGAACTCCTGTCCCAGGGTCATGGGGACCGCGTCCTGCAACTGGGTTCGCCCCATCTTCAGATCGTCGCGAAACTCCGCCGCCTTCCGTTCGAACGATTCGCGCAAGACGCCCATCGCATCGACCAGTTGCGCAATGCCCATATACGTGGCGATTTTCAGCGCAGTCGGATAAACGTCGTTGGTGCTTTGCCCCAGATTCACATCTTCGTTTGGGTGCAGTACCGCGTAGTCCCCTCGTTCGTGACCAAGATGTTCGAGCGCGAGATTGGCAATCACCTCGTTCGCGTTCATGTTGGTCGACGTGCCGGCCCCGCCCTGAATCACGTCGACGACGAACTGGTCGTGGACAACCCCCTCACGGATCTGCTGGCACGCATGAACGATGGCCTTCATCTTCTGCTCGGGCAGCAGGCGCAACTCGTAGTTCGCTATCGCCGCGGCCTCTTTCACGTACGCCAGGGCGTTGACCAGATTCGGATAAGTCGAGATCGGAATGCCGGTAATCGGAAAATTGGCGAGCGCACGAAGCGTATGGACTCCGTAATAGGCTTCATTGGGCACGGCGAGGTCGCCAAGAAGATCGTGTTCGATGCGTTCAGAACGATTGGACATCTCTTTGCTCCGTTGGAGAGTGTTCGGGTCAACCGAGGGTCGCGTCTGCCGACAATGCGTACGCGATGCACTGTCGAGCGAGAACGTCGGTGGGATCAATCAGCCTGACGCGCGCGCCGCCGCTGCCCACGAATTCACTCCCGGTCAAAAGGAGCGGGAGTTCGGTGCACCCAAGGACGACGACTTCAACGCCTTCGGCAATCAGTCCTTCCATGGCGGCAGCGATGTCTTCCTGACACTGCCCCGTCGTCAATCCCGCCTTGACGCCATGTTTGCCGTAGATGGCTTCCATTACGCGCTCCTGTAGCGCCGGGGAGGGCACGACTTGATGAAGATCCTGCGATTCGAGCGCCTTTCGATAGACCCCGCTCTCGATCGTGCCCGATGTCGCGAGCACGCCGACATCACGAAGCGCCGGATAAGTCTCGCGCAGATAGCCGACCGTGACCGTCAACATGTTCACAATCGGGATGTTGAGGTACGGCTGGATGCGCTCGACGAATGCATGCGCAGTGTTGCACGGAATGGCGATGATGTCCGCGCCGCCGTCTTCGAGCCGCTTGCACGTCGCGTACAGCGAGACCGTTGGGTCCGCGCCGTCGCCGATCAGATTCTCGGTGCGGTCCGGAATCTGCGGGTTCTGTTCGACCAGCAGCTTGATGTGATCCTGGTCGCGCGTGGCGGGCGTATTGCGGACAATCTTCTGCAGAAAATCGACCGTCGCCGCGGGCCCCACACCGCCCACGACCCCAACCTTGAAGTTGTGAGACGGCGAACCGTAGCCGCCAGAGACGACGTACTGCGCATACGCGAGGTTGGCATCGACGAGCGGCACGCCCAGCGGGCCAATTTCATCCGCGACCAGGGCGATTTCTGTCATGCCAGGCACGATCACTTGGGCACCTTGCTCGACCAGATCCCGGCAAGCCTCGCGCAACAGCTCGACCGGACGCCTGCGCAGGTTCCCGCTCTTGATGCCGTCCGATCCATATACCGCTTCGGTAACCGGATCGAAGCGTTCAGCGCATCGAGGGTGGATGATTTCGAACTCGGGCGACGCAAAATACCGTTCAAACAGGCGCTTTTCCCGCGTGTAGTCGGAGGCGAGTATGCCGATGCGGCTTACACCCGGGAACTTGCGTCGCACATGGCTGCGAACCGCCTCGATCATGTCCACGATCTGCAAGCGCGTGTTCGCGCGCAGTTCGTCGATGAAGGTGTGACTGAGAAAGCACGGCAGCACGACCGTGGTCACGCCGCGCTTCTCGAAGTCCCGGATCATCTCGAAGATGTACAGCTTGCGTTCCGTCGTCGCGGTGCTTCCAGAGCCCGAGTTGGGAAATGGCGACTGCTGAAAGATTGCGTCGAAGTGTTCGACATCGGTCGATGCGGGCGTCGCCTTCACCAGTTTGAAGAAAACATCTGCGCTTGCCAGCGGCCCCAGGCCGCCGACAATACCGAACTTGCGCTTGTGGCCGGCGACATCGGAAGTCATTTTGCTCCACCATGCGCCGGGCCGAAAATCTGTTCGTCGTCCTCGATGAAGTCGGCGGCGTTGCTCGCTCGCGCGCCTTCCCACTTCGCGATCACCGCGGTCGCCACGCTGTTGCCGATCACATTGGTCATCGTGCGGCCCATGTCGAGGATCTGGTCGATCGCAAGCACCATGGCCACGCCTTCGACCGGCAAATGGAACATCGGCGCCACTGCCGCGACCACCACCACCGAGCCGCGCGGGACGCTGGCCATGCCCTTGCTGCTTAGCATCAGCACGAGCAGCATGAAGAACTGCTGCGAGATCGGCATGTTGACCCCGAACGCCTGGGCAATGAAGATGGCCGCGAACGCCTGATACATCATCGAGCCGTCCAGATTGAACGCATAGCCCAGCGGAAGCGTGAAGCCGACGACTTTCTTGTCGACGCCAAAGCGCTCCAGCTGCTCGGTCAGCCGCGGATAGGCCGCCTCGCTGCTCGCCGTCGCAAACGCGATCATGGCGGGTTCGCGCACCGCCTTGAGCAAGGTGCCGACGCGACGGCCGAGGAACAGATAGCCGACGAAAACCAGGATCGCCCACAGCACGACCAGCCCCAGATAGAAGGAGCCAATCAACTTGCCATTCGTGTAGATGACGTCGAGGCCGCGCAGCGTCACCGCCGAGGCGATCGCACCGAACACGCCGAAGGGCGCCGCCCGCATGACGTAGTTCGTCACCCGCAGCATGACGGGCACCATGCCTTCAATCATCTCGATCACGACCTTGACGCGCGCGTCGCGCTTCGTTGCGCTCAGTCCCAGGCCGAGGAAGACGGAGAAGACCAGGATCTGCAGGATGTCGTTACGCGCCATGGCGTCGAGCAGGCTGGTCGGAAAGGCGTGGGTCAGGACGTCCCTGAAGTTCAGTGCCGAGGTATTCAGGCCGGTATCGACCTCGCCGGTACCCGCCACCATGTGCAGGCCAGCCCCCGGCTGCAGGAGATTGGCGAAGACGAGGCCCACCGTGAGCGAAATCAGCGACGCGCAAACGAACCAGCCCACCGAACGCAAACCGATGCGGCCGACGTCCTGGCCGCTGTCCATGCCGGCGAGGCCCGACACCAGCGTGACGAACACCAGTGGCGCGATGATCATCTTGATGAGACGCAGGAAGATGTCCGTGATGATCGAGAAGTATCCTGCAATGGCTTTGAGTGTCGCCGGGTCGGATGTGCTGGCGTGACATGCGTAGCCCGCAATGACGCCCAGTATCATGCTAACGGCAATAAAAACGGTGAGGCGATTTTTCATTTCCGTCTGTCCTTGAGTGACGCAAGGTGGTCAAGACATGACCGGTGTACGTTGAGAGACGCCTGGAGCGAGATCGACTGCGACCTCGGCCAAGCGTTGGGAGGCATATTAGGGGTGCCAAAAGAAGCGATGATGCCGTTGTTGCATGCGCGTATGCGAATTTTGCATAACGCGGGAATACCCTAGACGCCAGGCTGTACAACCGCGCGAAGATGCTGCCAGAGCGTATCGAGAAACTCACTGCGATTCGATGCGTCGCGGTAGACCCGAAGCTCGATATCCAGATTCCAGGGCGTCGGCCCTGCAGGGACCAGTTCACCCGCATCCAGTTCCGCGGCTATCGCGCTCTTCGGCAGCCACGCCATCCCTTCGCCTTCCATGACCATTTTTTTGAGCACCTCGGCCATGTCCGATTCATAGTGGAGCAACAAGGACGGTGCAGAGGGGGCTCGACCGAGCAGCACTGCAAGGCAACGGCCGAAATAGCTCGTCTCGGTGTATGAAATGTGAGGCAGCGGCTGTTTAGCCGTTCCGGGCAGTCGATACATCGGCGCGGAACGCAGGTTTGGCCGGCTGGCGGGCATGAGCGTGTCGATACCCACCGTGAGATGCTCATACTTCGCGGGATCGAGATGCAAGGGCAGTTCAGGGTGGTGGTAGGCGAACATCAATTCGCAGTTGCCGTTCACGAGCGTCAGGATCGAGTCGTGCACATTGGCCGGCACCACGCGCGCGCGCACGTCCCCGAAGTGGGCGGAAAGCGCCTTGAGCCACGCAGGCAAAAAATTCAGCGCGATCGTGTGGCCAGCGGCAATCTGGAGGCTCTTGCCTGCGATGCGTTTTTCAGTCCGGATGATGGCGCGTGTATCGAAGAGCTTATTCAGGATGTCTTCAGCGACTTCGCGGAAGAGTTGACCTGCGGGCGTCAACACCGGAGGGAAGCTGCTGCGATCGATCAATTCCGCGCCGACCCATTGCTCCAGCGATTGAATGCGCCGGCTGAACCCGGACTGCGTGACATTGCGGAACTCCGCTGCGCGCGAAAAGCTCTGGTATTGAGCAAGGGCGATGAAGTCCTCGACCCACTTGATTTCCATACGTATGGCCCGCCTTCTGGGACGCGAAATACCGTTTTCAGGAAGCTCCGATCTTACGCTGGTACCGTTGCACCAGGTCGCGCTCACCATCGCGACTGACCCACTGAAAGTCGGTGATCGCAACCATGCGAATTGCACCCGCGCCGACTCATTGCGGGCGCAATCCACTCCGGCTTCGGTCAGTAAGTCGCAGAAAACGCGGCCTGGACCTGCGCGGGCGACGTGATCCCATTGGCGATCAGCAGTTGGGTCAGCAAACGGGCCTTCTCAGGATTGAGATCGAGCGACGCGACAAATCCGCTCTTGTCATCGTCGACTTCGACGTTGCGGTTCACGAAACCCGATCCAACCCGCGAGGACCGGACGACAACGACGCCCATTTTTGCGGCGCGCTGCATGGCCAGCATGGCGGCGTTGGAAACATCGCCGTCGCCGACCCCGGCGATCACGATCCCCTTCGCCTTGTCTGCGATCGCATGGTCGATTTGTGTCGCGTCCATGTTGCTGTGCGCGAAGACAATCTCGACCCGGGGCAATTGTCCGTCAGCGGGCAGCGTGTACGAGGACTTGCGAGCCGCGAGGACGGGCGCAACGAAGCGGATCGACGCCGGATCCACGTAGCCGATTGGCCCGGCGTTGGGAGACAGAAACGTCTGCAGGGAAGTGGTATTTGTTTTGGTGATCCAGCGCGGATCATGAATCGTATCGTTCATGACCACCATCACACCACGCCCCTGCGACTGCGGGCTGGCGGTCCGCCGAGATCGTGGCGAATTTCTCGATGCCAGGTACATCCTTGATCAATTGCTGCCCGGTGCGCTCGCCCGAGTTGTATCCGATTGCGGAACGGGCATCCGCCGTTCCGGAGATCGTGCCTCCGGTTGCAAGCACGATAACGCGCGGAAGTTGTTTTGTCTGGCCGGGGGCATTCGTTTGTTGTTCGGTGTCCGCGGCCGAGGCGGGCGTGGAATAGAGCGGAAGGGCAAGGAATATGGCCAGTGCGGCGGCAATGGTCGTACGAAAATGAGCCGATACGGGGTGCGTGAATTTATTCATGATCGTGTGCAAATGGAAGAAGGGACGGCGAACTCACCGGCTCGTTGATGAACTGAACAAAGCGGGCGATCCCTCGACTCCGAATTCGATTGGTTGCGGGATGGATCACGCCTCACACCTAACACCAGAGTCAGACCGGATGGTAGAAGCGGTCAAAAAAAGGACGATGCGGGGGTGGCATGTCCCTATGCGAGACTCGCATAACGTGGGAAAACCCTGGTCTCGCCGACGCGCGATGCCAGTCTCTTTGGTCTGGAGCAGGGTAGCCACAGATACGATATATCCGTAGCAGTCCAGATTAATTTGCGCGTGGATGGAAGCATTTCTCATCTCCACAGCAGACCGGCGACTACCGGCCGACCTGGCGCGTGCATCCGGGAAAGCGAAATGGAATCTATCGGTAAGGCGTTACGCACCGATATGTTGCGATTCCGGCCCAGGCAGGCGCTTGGGCTGCAAACAGGAAAGCAGTTAACTCTGAAGTTAGAGTTTTATGGTTCCCGTGCCACGGCCATCGCGCCGCCCGGCCAGCCTTACTGCCGAATCAAAGCCATCATCGCGCCAAACCCGACGAACACCCCGCCCGTCACGCGGTTGAACGCTTTTGCCACGCGGCGGCTCTTGAGCGTCGCGCCGATGCGCGTGCCGAAACCCGCGTAGACGAGATACCAGCTCACTTCGCACACGGCGAAGGTCGCAACGAGCACGCCGAACTGCGGCAGCACCGGTCGGGTCGCGTCGATGAACTGGGGCAGGAGCGCCGCCGCGAAAAGGATCGCCTTCGGGTTGCTGCCACCGACGAAGAAGCCGTTGCGATAGAGCGCGAGCGGCGAGCGTACGGGGCGTGCGGCCACACGTTCGGCAACGTCCGCGGCGGCCTCGGGCACGGGTGCGCCCCAGGCTTTGATGCCCAGGTACACGAGGTACGCGGCGCCGATGAAGCGCAGCGCGTTGAACATGGTCGGCCACGCTTGCAGGAACACGCCGAGCCCGGCTGCCGAAACGGCCAGCATCAGAACCAGCGCGGAAAGGCAGCCGGCCATGGTCGCGCTCGTGCGGCGCAGTCCGTACTGCGCGCCGTGCGACATGATGAGCAGCATGTTGGGACCGGGGATGGCGCAGACGACGAAGACGGTGACGAGGAATAGCCACCAGGTATGCAGATTCATTGCAAAAGTGAGATCAAAGAGGGCTGGAAGACGGCGAAGGGACGATTATGCCAGCGGACGGCGCGAGCCAGGCCGCGGCCCGCAGGCCAGCGTTGGGCCAGCACCCGCTGAAAACGCGAGGCAGCAAAAAGAAAAGCCCGCAGCGAATGCGGGCTTGAACCATGCCAAGGGAGACATGGAGGAGACAACCTCACTATAGTCAAACAATTGACGCGTCGCAATATATGTTCGTATATAACATCGTTAATCATTGTCAGATTAATGAGTTAGTGATTGATGCGGCCATCGAGCAGGCACACAATGAAGCGGCGCGCTCGCTGGATGGAAGGTGCGGCGCACGGGGGGCGAGACATCGCCTCGTCAGCCCGGAGCGGGTTTCAACTGGAGGGGTGAAATGGGCATTCTGGACAAGGTGGGTGAAATTGCCGGTGCGGTCGCTGCTGTGGAAGGCGCCGAGAAGCTCGATCCGAACGCAGGCTTCCTGACCAAGGCAGCCGCCGCGGTTGCCGGTTTCGAGGGCGCCAAGGAAGTCGAGCAGCTAGTCGAGAAGAAGGAAGACGAAAAGCCCGCCGACGACAACACCGCGCAGCCCGCGGATGGGTCGGATCAGCAGACGTGAGCGCATCGCCGCGCGCATGACGGGCTGACCGGGGAGTCGGGCGCGCTTCGCTTCGTAGTGTTCGATACGCGAGTGGCAGTACAAATACAGGAAAGCCGCGGCTGGATCAGCCGCGGCTTTTTCATTGGTTCGCCGGGCGGGGCGCTAGCGGCCAGAAGCCGGCGACGCGCGATAAACGAAGCCGAGCGCGATGACCGCAACCGTGAAGCCGAGGGCGACGAGGCACACGCCGTTCCAGCGCGCCGTGGCCCACGCCGCGCCGGCCATGAGCGCGCCGGCCGCGCCACCGATGAAGAACATCCCCACGAAAATCGCGTTGAGCCGGCCGCGCGCGGCGGGGTTGAGCAGGTTGATCGCGCGCCGTCCGAGCGTCTGGTCGGCGATGACGCCCGCATCGAGCGCAGCCGCGCCCACGACGAGCAGGCCGAGCGCCAGCGCGGGATGAGCGGCGGGCGAAAAGCCGCCCCAGCCCGCGCCCGCCACGCCCAGCAGCATGACCGCGCCGAGCATCGTCGCGTGCGCGGCGTATTGCACCGCGCGCCCGGCGCCATGATCGCCCAGCCGGCCCGCGAGCGGCGTGACGATCGCGCCGCTCGCGCCCGCCAGCGCGAACGCGGCGATGCCGTTCATGCCTAGCGAAAACGGCGGCTGCGAAAGCAGCAAGGCGACCGCGGTCCAGAACGCCGAGAAGGCGCCCAGTGCAAGCGCCGCAAGGAAGGCGCTGCGCCGCAGAACGCGCTCGGTGCGCAGCAACGTCCAGAGCGAATAGAGCAGACCGGCGTAGCGCGCAGTCACGCTCGGCATGCGGCGCGGCGTGCGCAGAAAGAGGACCACCGCGAGCAGGGCATCCGCCACCGCTTCAATACCGTAGAACGCGCGCCAGCCCAGCGTTCCCGCAATCAGGCTCGCGAGCGGCCGTGACAGCAGAATGCCCAGCATCAGGCCGCTCATCACGTTGCCGACGGCCCGCCCGCGCTGGCTTTCGGGCGCCATCGAGGCGGCCATCGGCACGAGCATCTGGATCACGCTGGAGGTCGCACCCGCGAGGAACGCCGCGGCGAGAAAGAGCGGGCCCGAGCGCGCCAGCGCCGCGAGAGCCAGAAAGACGGAACACGCCAGCAGCGTGCGGAAAATCAGGCGGCGGTTTTCGAGCAGATCGCAGAGCGGCACGAGCAGCAGCAGGCCGGCTGCGTAGCCGAGCTGCGGCAGCATGGCGACCGCGCCGACGAATTCCGGGCGCAACTGCAGTGAATGGCTCACGAGTCCGGCGAGCGGCTGGGCCGCGGACAGATTGACGACGATCACGCCGACTGCGGCGGCGAAGAACAGCGTCATCGGCAGCGTGAGCGTGGCGTGAGTGGCGTGATTGGTGTGGTTCGCGGGGGTGGCTTCGCGCGCTATCACACGCGTACAGGTTTCAGCAGGGTGCTCCATCGATTGGCTCCGCAACGTGGCAACTCCAGGTATCGTAGGGAGCATCACGTTATGCGACAATTGAATTATCGCGATAATCTTTATGCGGAGTTATTGTGAACACCCGAGATCTGGAAGCCTTCGTGGCGGTGGTCGAGAGCGGCTCGCTCGTGCGGGCGTCGGAGCGGCTGTTCCTGACGCAGCCGGGCCTCACGCGCCGCGTGCAGAACCTGGAGACGACGCTCGGCATCGAGCTTCTGGACCGCCAGAGCAAGCCCCTCAAGCCCACGGCCGCGGGCAACGAGGTGTATGGCCTCGCGCGCTCGGTCCTGCGTGCGGTCGACGACCTGATGTCGGTCGCCTCGCCGGAGAGCGAGCCGGTCGGCGAACTCAAGCTCGGCGTGCCGCCGTTTCTCTCGGAACTGGCGCTCGAACAGCCCGTCGATCAATTGCGCGGCGAGTTTCCCAAACTGACGCTGCGCGTGAGGGCGGGCTGGTCGCCAGGCCTCCTCGACGAGGTCGAGCGCGCACGACTCGATGCGGCCGTGATCCTGCTGCCCGCCGCGGTGTCGCCGCCGGAGGGCGTGGTCGCGACCCAGCTCGGCTACACGCCGACCCTCGTGGTCGCGGCGCGCTCGTTTGGTTTGCCCGACGAGCCCACCACGCTCGCCGCGCTCGCGCACCATCCGTGGGTGCTGAACCAGGACGGCTGCGGGATGCGCTCGGCGCTGAGCCGCGCCATGGGCATGGCGGGTCTGCCGTTCAACGTCGCGGTCGAGGCCTTCGGCTCGGAACTGCAGCTTTCGCTGGTCGCGCGCGGCATGGGCGTCGGGCTCGCCGCGCCGCAGGCGCTCGCACGCAGCCCGTTGCGCGACCAGCTGCAGATCATCGACGCGACCGATTTCCGCTCGGGTCTGAATGTGTGGCTCGTGCACGGTGCGCTGCCTGGGCGCCTCGTGCGGCCGGTCGCGCTGATCCGCGACGCGCTGGCGAACAAGCTGGAGATGGCCGAAGTGGCATGACGGCGCGATGCCTCGCGCTCAGGCGTGGGCGCCGCCGCCGTTGCCGCCGCTGCTGCCGATGGCGTCGAGTTCGGCGAGCACGTCATCGTCCAGTTCGAGCTGCGCGGCCGCCACGTTCTCGCGCAGATGCGAAAGCGTGGACGTGCCCGGAATCAGCAGGATGTTGGGCGAGCGCCGCAGGAGCCATGCCAGCGCGAGCGCCATCGGGGTGACTTCGAGGCGTGCGGCAACCGACGAAAGCGCCGACGACTGAATCGGCGTAAAGCCGCCGAGCGGAAAGAACGGCACGTAGGCAATGCCTTGCGCGGCCAGGGCGTCGATCAGGGCGTCGTCGTCGCGGTGCACGAGGTTGTAGTGGTTCTGCACGCACACGATCGGCACGAGGCGCTGCGCCGCCGCGATTTGCGCGGCCGTGGCGTTGGACATGCCGACGTTGCGGACGAGGCCGCGCTCGCGCAGACGGGCAAGCGCCTCGACCTGCTTTTCCACGGGGCCTTCGGACGGCTTGTGGACGTCGCCCATGATGCGCAGGTTGACCACATCGAGCGCGTCGAGACCCAGGTTGCGCAGGTTGTCGTGCACGGCGCGCTCGATGTCGGCGGGTTCCAGTGCCGGCAGCCAGGCGCCCTTGTTGTCGCGCACGGCGCCCACCTTGGTGACGATCGTGAGGTTCGGCGCATACGGATGCAGCGCCTCGCGGATGATCTGGTTCGTCACGTGCGGGCCGTAGAAGTCGCTCGTGTCGATGTGATCGACGCCCAGCTCCAGCGCCTCGCGCAAAACCGCGACGGCCTGCGCGCGGTCCTTCGGGGGCCCGAACACGCCGGGGCCTGCCAGTTGCATGGCGCCGTAGCCCATGCGGCTTACCTGGCGGCCGGCCAGTTCATAGGTGCTTGTGGGTGTGCGGTTCGGCATTGCGTACTCCTCGGTTGACGAATGTCCGCAGTATGGGCGCCTTCGAATTGTCCGATAATCCCATCTGATCAGTACAGGCTGTGCGGAAAATCGAACAGTGCGGGGTGAACCATGCCGATGGAAATGAACGATCTGGCCGCTTTCGTTTCGGTGGCGCGCGCGGGCGGCTTTCGCGATGCGGCGCGCGTGGGCGGCGTTTCGGCGTCGAGCCTGAGTGCCGCGGTGCGCAGGCTGGAGGCGAAGCTCGGTCTGCGACTGTTGAACCGCACCACGCGCAGCGTCGCGCCGACCGAGGCGGGACAGCGTCTGCTCGAATCGATCACACCGCTTTTCAGCGAGATGGAAGCGGCGCTCGACGTGCTCAACGGCTACCGCGAAAAGCCGGCGGGCACGCTCAAGCTCAACGTGCCCGCGAGTGCGGCGCGCACCATCCTGCCTCGCGTGCTCGCGCCGTTTCATCGCGCGTATCCCGAGATCCGCGTCGAGGTGGTGGTGGAGGACGGCTTCGTCGACGTGCTGCAGATCGGCTGCGACGCCGGAATCCGCTACGACGAGCGGCTGGAGCAGGACATGATCGCGATTCCCATCGGTGCGCGCGTGGAGCGCTTCGCGACGGTCGCTTCGCCCGCGTATCTCGCGGCGCGCGGGCGGCCTGACCACCCACGCGAGCTGCTCGACCACGCGTGCCTGCGCGTGCAGTTCGCGGGCGGGGCGATGCCGCTCTGGCATTTCGAGCGCGACGGCGAAGTGCTGCGCCTCGACCCGCCCACGCCGCTCGTCGTGCGTCCCGGCGCGGCACTCGACCTGCTGATCAACATGGCGCTCGATGGCGTCGGCATCGTGTATCTGTTCGAAGAGATGTTGCTGCCGCATATCCGCAGCGGCGCGCTCGTGCGCCTGCTCGACGACTGGGACGTGTCGTTTCCGGGGCCGTTTCTCTACTACCCTGGGCGGAGGCACCTGCCGGCGCCGCTGCGCGCGTTCGTCGACTTCGTCAAGGCGAATGCGTCAGACGATTCGGCATCCTGAGTAGGTGTCGAACGATGTACGTCGCCCACTCGGGATGATGCGCCGTGGCTCCTGCGTCGGTGAGCCACGGCACGTCGTGCGCCTGACGACGCTTAGCGACGCTTCATGCCGTACTCGATGAACGTGCGGCACAGCAATTCCATGCCTTTCGCGTCCTCTTCGTCGAAGCGCGCGAGATGCGGGCTGTCCACGTCCCATACGCCGATCAGCTCGCCGTCCGGCGTGACGAGGGGCACGACGATTTCCGACTGCGAAGCCGAATCGCATGCAATGTGGCCCGCGAACGCATGCACGTCGGGCACCACCTGCGTTTGCCGCGTGGCCGCCGCCGTGCCGCATACGCCCTTGCCCAGGGGAATGCGCACGCACGCCGGTTTGCCCTGGAACGGACCGACCACGAGCTCGGTGCCGTCGAACGAATAGAAGCCCGCCCAGTTCAGGCCTTCGAGCGAATGAAACACGAGCGAAGCGAAGTTCGCGGCGTTCGCGATGACGTCGGTTTCGCCTTCGATCAGCGAGCGCGCCTGCGCCGCCAGCGATTCGTAGAGGGCGGGTTTGTCGGAGGGAAGGGTGTCGGAAAGCGAGAACATAAGTCGGTCGATCAGGATATACGCCGTTTCAGCGAAAGGCGCGGTGGAGCCAACCGGGAGTGTAGGCGAGATCGGGCATCGGCAGGAAATCGCCGGGCGCTGAATATGGCGCATCCATGGACCGTAGCGCGCCCTCGTGCGATTATTCACGTTTCGTGTTGAATCTATCCACGCCTGCGGGGCTGGTCGCCGGCGGGTTTTCAGGCATGCTGGCGCATCAGGACAGATTCAGCACAGAAACGGAGAACGCGACATGAGCAAGACATTAAAAATCGCCGCTATTGCCGGCGACGGTATCGGCCAGGAAGTGATGCCCGAGGGCGTGCGCGCCGTCGAGGCGGCGGCCGCGAAGTTCGGCCTGAACCTCGAAATCACCCATTTCGACTGGGCAAGCTGCGACTACTACCTGCAGCACGGCAAGATGATGCCCGACGACTGGTTCGCCACGCTCAAGGGTTTTGACGCGATCTATTTCGGCGCGGTCGGCTGGCCCGACAAGGTGCCCGATCACATTTCGCTGTGGGGCTCGCTCCTGAAGTTCCGCCGTGAGTTCGACCAGTACGTGAACCTGCGCCCGGTGCGTCTGCTGCCTGGCGTGCCGTGTCCGCTCGCCAACCGCAAACCCGGCGACATCGACTTTCTCGTGGTGCGCGAGAACACCGAGGGCGAGTACAGCTCGGTGGGCGGCAGGATGTTCGAAGGCACCGAGCGCGAGTTCGTGCTGCAGGAATCGGTGTTCACGCGCCACGGGGTGGACCGCATTCTCAAGTACGCGTTCGAACTCGCGAACCAGCGCGGCCGCAAGACACTCACGGCGGCCACGAAGTCCAACGGCATTTCGATCAGCATGCCGTACTGGGACGAGCGCGTGGCCGCGATGGGCGAAGCGTATCCCGGCGTGAAGTGGGACAAGCAGCATATCGATATTCTGTGCGCGCGTTTCGTGCTGCAGCCGGACCGCTTCGACGTGGTCGTCGCGTCGAACCTGTTCGGCGACATTCTTTCGGATCTCGGCCCCGCATGCACGGGCACGATCGGTCTGGCGGCTTCGGCGAACCTGAATCCCGAGCGCAAGTTTCCGTCGCTGTTCGAGCCTGTGCACGGCTCGGCGCCCGACATCTTCGGCAAGCAGATCGCCAACCCCATCGCGATGATCTGGTCGGGCGCG